>PMBS01000072.1 GCA_003153015.1 Myxococcales bacterium | reverse complement strand
TCGCCGATCTTGTATTCGATGGTGTCCGGGCCGCTGGCCTTCTCCTTGAACCCGCGCAGGTAGGGGAAGAGCTTCTTGTCGACGAAGTCGCGCAGATCATCGCCGGTCTGCGCGCGGTTGTGGTCGAGCTTGCCGTCCTTGTCCTTGGGCGCGGCCCAGGATTCCCAGCGAAAGGGCTTGTCCAGCAGGAAGGTGTACTTCTTCCCGGTCAGCGCCGCTTCGTCGGCCCGGTCCTGCTCCAGCCCNNCACGAGGTCTGCTCGGTGTAGTCCAGCTCGGTGGTGCAACCGGCCTCCTTGCGAAGGACATCGTCGATATTCCTGAAGGCTTGTTCAAACATGAGGGGTGCCCGGCATTGTATGCCGAAGAGCGGAAGATGGCGCGGGAGCGTCCAGGACGCGGATTGGGCCTGATGCACTTGGGGCGTGCAGAGCAAAAGGCCCGCTCCGACCTACACGGTCAACCCTGCAAGGTCTCTAGGGCTCCGTTTCAGGTCTCGCCCTTCTGACCAGACATTGCATCAAGCCATGCAGAATATGCATCAACTCTGGGTCTTGGTCAGCGAGGGTTAGAACAACCTTCTCGATGTCGTCTTTGTTGTCTGCAGGGTTAAACGTTGGGGGCGTGGCGTCAATCGCAACGAAGGTCTCAAGCTGTCTAACGACCCTGGACTCCCTCAGGAATGCACCTCGAAGAACCTTCGACAGGTGCCCCTGGGAGGCTCCGATTCGGTGCGCCAAGCCTCGTTGAGTGAGCTTCTCCGCGGCCATCCTAGAGTGGACGGCTTTGATGAGTCTCTCCTTGTCCATCGGACGCGCGATGCATATTATGCATCTTATGCCAAATTTCGTCCAGCAGATGGCGGGCCTATTCGATGGAGAGCTGCGGACGCTTGAACTTCCTCCCCCGGAGAAGGAGCTGATGCCCGGAGTTCATTGGGGTGCATTCGACGAACTGCTGACTCCTGCCTTTTGGGCAGGAAGAGCGTGGCTTCACTCCACCGATCCTTCGTTCCTTCATTGTCGCCTTGGAAGGTCTCTCAAGGAGGAGGTGGCCGCATGCCTCCTCGGAGGGTACGGCATCCCTGCCGAAGTAGGACTCGCCGCGTATCGAGAACTTCGGGACCGTGACTTGCTGGGGGGGACTCCCTCGCCACAGGAAATCCAAGTGGTCCTGACCTCACCCCTCAAGGTCGGCGGACGCTTGGTCCGCTATAGGTTTGCACGGCAGAAGGCGGAGTACTTGTCCGATTGTCTCAGATGCCTTGGGGAGATGAATCTGCCGACGGAAGATCAGGCGTTCAGGGATGCGCTTACTTCTCTACCGGGTATAGGAATGAAAACTGCCTCCTGGATCACACGAAATATGCGGGGCAGCGATAGAGTGGCAATTCTTGATGTTCATATTTGCCGAGCGTGTTCGGTCATCGGGGTCTTTCCAAAGAAAGCGGAACCGGCAAAGGACTACCGGGCTCTTGAGACCCGCTTCTTGGAATTTGCTGGGGCAGTGTCAACCCGCGCCTCACTGCTCGACAGCGTGATGTGGCACGTGATGCGCCGGATCGGATCCGCCCTTGCGCGCAGGGTCAACAATACCTCTGTTGCGACGCCGGAACTTGTTGCATGACATATAACGCCATCTGGGATACCATCGTGGAATGTCAGGTGGACAAAGCGATGGACGCCCCCTCACTCCTAGCCATCCGCACTGCAACATCGTTGAGAAGACTCCACTAAACTCACCCAAAGCGAACGTGGTGGCCTCTCTCAAAGTGGGGAGCATCCTTGAAGTCGCGCTTACATCGACGGGCAAGAGCCTCGTCGCCAAAGTCGTGGGAGGTGAGGCGATAGCTGGCTCACTCACCCCGATGAGCCTGGTCGATATTGTTGACTGCATGGCACGCGGGCGGCACTACGTGGCCGTGGTGACCCAAATTAGCGGTGGGTTCTGCGAAGTGGAGATCCGGCCGAAATGATCCAAATAGCCGGTGGTGCCTACCTTGAGGTGTGCCTACATCCACACTGGCAGGAACTGTTTGGCTCAGGCGGAAGAGCGGCAGCGGCGCTCGCGGGCGTGGGCGAGGTAGGCCTTCACACGTACGTCGGTGATTCCTGGCGAGCTGTCTTTCTGGCACGAGCCGAGGCATACGGATTCAAGCCTTTCCTTGAGAAATCACCTTCGACTATCCAATTTGACTATGTCCACCCCCTTTCCACGCCGAGAATTTCCCCGTACCGAGCCAATCTGCCGAAGCTTTCTTCGCTGAAAGCAAGTGGGGATGTTGTGCTGCGGTTCGGAATGCTTGAGTGCGATGCAATCGTGGACGGCGATCGGATCGTCTACGATCCTCAGTCTGCGCATGATCCGCGGCCGTTTCGACAAAATGGGTCCTCTGCCAACCATCTCTCAATTGTCGCCAATGCTGATGAAGCCAAGCTCTTGACCGGAAAGAGCGATCCGAAGGACGCTGCGGCAGCCCTCCGAGACGATGAACGGGCCGAAGTGGTCATCGTGAAGCGGGGGGTGCATGGCGCGCTCGTCTTGACAGCGGAGGGCATGAATGAGATCAAGCCCTTCCATCGAGATCAGGTCTTCACGATAGGTTCCGGCGATGTCTTTGCTGCGGCCTTTACCCAGTTTTGGGGCAGGGAACAAAGATCCCCGATGGAGGCGGCCGAGCTGGCATCGCGAGCCACCGCCCTCTACTGCGAATCGCGGTCCCTACCGCTCCAGTCAGCGGAAGGTTTGAGAGCGACAACTTTGAGGGCCGCACGGTTCAAACCTGGCAGGGTTTACCTCGCGGCTCCCTTTTTTGACTTGGCCCAGCGGTGGCTCCTCGAAGAAGCCAGAACCCACCTGACAGCTGTTGGTCTCGATGTTTTCTCTCCCCTCCATGACGTTGGGACGGGCTCTGCGGAATGTGTGGCGCCCGCCGACCTCGCAGGGATAGATCACTGCGATCGCATGCTTGCACTCATCGACGGTGCTGATGTGGGGACTGTATTTGAAGTTGGGTACGCCAGTGCTCGGGGTATGCCGGTGGTGGCTCTTGCGGAAACGCTGTCCGTCGAATCGCTAAAGATGATTGCTGGATCTGGATGCATTCTGACCAAGGACTTTGCTAGTGCGATCTTCCGCACTGCTTGGCTTGAATGTTGCCACCGGCCTGACAGGGTC
>PMBS01000132.1 GCA_003153015.1 Myxococcales bacterium | reverse complement strand
TGGCAGGTGCGGAGGCGCTAGTCGGCCCTCCTTGCCATCGGTCCGGCTTGTCGGCCGGATGCTAAGGGACATCGGCATCCGCACCTCGCCAAATGCGGCGAGAATCCACCTCACACCCATTGAAGCCAGGATATCGAGAGGCCAGCTACCAACCTCCGTACAAGATCGCCATGATGGCGACGGCGTAGCCCAGCAGGTTGATGAGAAAGGGCGCGTCGCGGAGCATGGAGTCGGTGGGGCTTTCGCTGTCGACTTTGCCCTGAACAATCCAGATGAACCGGAAGACGCCGAACGCCACGAATGGCACGGTGAGCGCCAGGCGGCGCGTGCTGAAGAAACCCAGTGCGTGGGGCGACTGGGTGTAGAGGATGTAGGCGACGATAGTCAGAATCGCAAGCAGGTAGAGGAGCACGCGCAGTACGTTGGGTGGGTAGCGGTCGAGTACCAGGCGCTGGTTTCCGCCCCGGGTTCCCGCCACGCGCAGTTCGTGGGCGCGTTTGCCGAAACCCAGGAATGCCGCCAGCAGCAAGGTGCACAGCAGTACCCAGGCCGACGGGTCCACGGGAATGGCACAGGCGCCTCCCAGCACGCGCAGCAGAAAACCCGTACTGATACACGCCACGTCCACGAAAGGGACGTGCTTCAGCCAGAATGAGTAGGCGACGTTTTGCGCGAGGTATGCGATGGCGATCGCCAGGAACGTGGGGGCGATGAGGTAGCTGCCGCAGAGTCCGACCAGGGCCAGGACCGCAGCGAGCAGGCGAGCGGCACTCACCGGTAGGGCGCCCGATGCAATGGGACGCAAGCGCTTCAAGGGATGGGCGCGGTCCTTGTCCACATCCACGATGTCGTTGAACACGTAAACAGCGCTCGACAGCAGACAGAAGCAAGCCGCGGCCAGAACCGACGAAACCACGGCGCGCGGGTCGTCAACTCGGCGCGCAAATATCAAGGGCCCCAGTACGAAGAGGTTCTTGACCCACTGGTGAAAGCGGAGGGACTTGAGGACAGCGAGGACCATGGGGAGAGGGCGAAGTGTAGCGCGAAGCGATCGAAGGTCTATGCTCTCGGGCTACAGTAGCCTATTCTGGGCCCCTCCCGCGAGGGGGACATGATGCCCCGAAGTGACACCGATCACAGCCCCGACGGCGCGAAGCCGTCTGCCCTGGCCGGCCTGACCGACGAGGTGCTGGTGGCGCGCGCGCGCAGCAAGGACGTCGCGGCGTTCGAGGAACTGCTGGGGCGCTACGAAGACAAGCTCTACCGTTTGGCCATGCGCTTCGTCCGCAACGAGAACGACGCGCAGGAGATCCTGCAGGACGTGTTTCTGTCGGCCTGGCGGAACCTGCCGGGATTTGAGGGGCGGGCGCAGTTCGGAAGCTGGATGTATCGAGTGACCGTGAATGCGGCGCTCATGTTCCTGCGTGCGCGCAATCGGCACCCCGAGGTCATGCTGGACGACGTCGAACCCGCGGTCCTGCACAAGGGGGCGGAGCAGTCTGGGCATGGCTCGTCGGAGGATTGGTCGCAACGGCCGGACGAGCAGCTTCAGTCCGAGGAGTTGCGGCGTCACATCCAGACGGCGGTAGACGCCTTGCCCGACGGGCTGCGCACAGTTTTCCTGGTGCGCGACGTGGAGGGTCTGTCCACCGAGGAGACGGCCGAGTTGCTCAACCTGTCGCTCCCTGCGGTCAAGACGCGCCTACACCGCGCCCGCCTGGCCCTGCGCGAGGCCATCGGGCACTACTTTGCGCCGTAGATTCCCGCCGTGATGAGGATGACGTTTGCCCGGCGGTCGGCCTGCGCCGTGGCGTTGTTTGTCGCCTGGCAGACTCTGGTAGGGGAGGGGGAAGCGCGGGGTGACGCCTACCAGGATCGCTTTGAGGCCGAGCGCACGGCGCTCTTGGCCCGCAGGGCGACGCCCGAGGCATTGTCGTCTTTGGCTGGGTTGGTGCACATGGACGCGATGCTGGGCCCTGGCCGCCTGGCAGGCGTGCTGCGCGACTTTGTCGAGGGAAATGCCGCGACCAGGGCCGATCCCTTGGTGGCGGCGCAGGCCTCATACTTTCTCTCCCTGGAGGAGGACCGTGCCGGCCAGCCCGAGCAGGCCGACGCGCGCCGGCGCGGGCTGGGGTTGTTGCGCGACCTGTGGGTGCTGGGGCCGTTCGATGCCCAGGGCCGCAGTGGCTTGGATCGCATCTATCCGCCCGAGCTGGCTCTGCCCGACCCGCGCACAAGTCAGTGTCACCCGGGCAAGACGCACGAAGCCTGCTGGCGCCGGACCTCCGTCGAGGTGGCGCGCCAGGGGGCGGTCATGCTGGGCGCACTCCTGCGTCCGGACAACGATGCAGTGGCGTATGTGCTGGCGTACCTGCACAGCGATCAGGGGCGCTGGGCGGCCTTGCGCCTCGGCTCACCCGGACCGATCAAGGCCTGGATCAACGGTCGCCTGGCGATGAGTCGGGACGTGGTGCGGCCGGCGGCGCTGGATCAGGATTCGACGGCCATCTGGCTTCCGCGCGGCGAGAGCGTGCTGCTGGTGAAGACGGTGGTGACCAGCGGAACCTGGCAGATCTTCTTGCGCGTGACCGATCCCCAGGGGGCCTCCCTGCCCGGGGTGACGGCAAACGCCGAGGCACCTGCCACCGGCGTGACGGCCTCCTCGCCACCGGCTTCCCCACCCGCCGATCGCGTGGGGAGCCCGCCGGCTTCGCCGGCGGCGCACCATCGCGGGAGGGATGGCGAGGCCGAGCGAAGCGAGCGGGGTGGGGGTGGCAGGTGGGGGGCCGAAGGGCGAAGCGAACCCTCCCAGGGTTCCCATGTCAGAAACCTGAAGGAGATCTTACGCCGGCTGGCGGAGCAGGCCCCGGCGACCGAGGCGGCTTCGCGTTGGCTCGACTTTGCGCGCATTCTCGATCTTCTGCGCAGCGAGGACAGCGAGAGCAAGGCAGCCGAGCTGGCAGCGGGCAGAGCGGCGAGCGCGGAGTCAGGGTCCCCGGCGTCTCGCTTCGCGGCGTTGGTGTTCCTGGGCCAGGTGGCGCGAGAGGAAGACGACGCGCGAGCGGCATTTGAGCGAGCACTGGAGCTAGCGCCGGGGCCGGGCGAGCGGGCGCTGCTGCTGGCCGAGCTCGGCGATCTGGCACAGCGGCAGCACCGGCAGGAGTTGGCGCTCCAGCGCTGGCGTGAGGCCGCAGGGGCCGACCCAACCTCGCTTCCGGCCCTGCTCGCCTTGGCGGGCGCGGAACGCGAAGCGGGCCTCTACGCTGCGGCCTTGCGGCGCCTCGACGCAGTTGCAGCGGCGGCGAGAAGTGTGCCGGCGGTTCTCGAAGCGCACGCGCGCGCGCTCGAGGCCTTGGGCCGTTTGCTGGAGGCGGAGGCCGAGTGGCGACGGCTGTGGGAGATGCGTCACTCTGATGCGGACCTGCTCCGCAACTTGGCCGGGGCCGCACGCCGTCGGGGAGATCACAGCCGGGCCGCGCGGCTCTACGGCGAGGCCGCGGGCTGGCGGCCTGATCTGCATTTCCTCACCATCGAGCAGGCCCATATTCTCGAAGGAGCAGGACAGGGGGCCAAGGCCGAGGCGGTCTTGCGCGAAACATTGCTGCGCTTGCCCGACGAGCCTCGCTTGCACGAGGAGCTGGGGCGCTTGCTGGCGCGAATGGGGCGTGTGCAAGAGGCGGCGGCAAGCCTGCGTCGATCACTGCAACTGCGCCCACAGCAACCGGCGCTGCGGCGCTACGCTGAGTCGTTGGCCGCGGATTCCCATGGGGCGTCCCGTTCGGCCGGGGTCGAGGATCTGGCGCGACGTTTTGCCGCTGACGGTGCGACCCTGAGCCGGCCGGCGTTGTTTTCGCCGCTGGCGGCGGCAGACGGCGATCCGGCCGTGATTCTGCTCGACCGCCATGTCACGCGGGTGCACCCCAATGGTCTGGCCGATGTATTCGTTCAGCGCATCGTTCACCTGCGCACCGACCGTGCGGCTCGCGACAACCAAGAGGCGCTGGTGCGCTACGTGCCCGGCGAGCAGGAAGTGGAGATCCGCGAGGCGCGCATCTTCCGCCGCACCGCCGGGGGGGAGGTCGAGGTTTCGCAAGCGAGTGGGCGCGACGATCGCGACCTTTCCGAACCCTGGTACGGCCTGTACTACGACGCGCGCGCCGAGGTGGTGACCTTCGAGAACTTGCGGGCCGGCGATGTGATCGAGGTGCAGTACACCGTGGCCGATGTCGCCTACCAAAACGACATGGCCGACTATTTCGGTGAGCTTGCCGTGATCGCCGACGTCTTGCCCAAGCGGAACTGGGATTTTGCGCTCATCGCGCCGGTGCAGCGGTCGTTTCACTTCAACCAGCCGCGCCTAGCGGGGCTCAAGCTTCAGGTGGAACCGCAAGGGAATGAGGTGGCCTATCGTTTTACGGCCACCGATGTGGCACGCGTGGATATCGAGCCGGCCATGCCCGGGTTCACCGAGGTCGCGCCCTACCTGCACATCAGCACCTACCAGAGCTGGCAGGAGGTGGGCCGGTGGTACTGGAGCCTGGTGAAGGACCAGTTGCAGAGTGACCAGAACCTCAAGCAGGTGGCGGCCCAGATCACATCTGGGCTGCACAGCGATGCGGACAAGGTGCGGGCATTGCACCGGTTCGTGATCGAGAAGACGCGCTACGTGGGACTGGAGTTCGGCGTACACGGATACAAGCCCTATCCCGTCAGCCAAGTGTTGCTGCGCCGGTTTGGCGACTGCAAAGACAAGGCACTGTTGCTGTTGGCCTTGTTGCGCGAAGTGGGCATCGAGTCCGAGTTGGTCTTGTTGCGATCGCGCCGGGCCGGTCTGGTGGATAGCGAGCCGGCTTCGTTGGCTATCTTCGACCATGCCATCACATATGTTCCCCGTCTCGACCTGTATCTCGATGGCACCGCGGAGTTTGCCGGCCTGTCCGAGCTGCCCAGCCAAGACCAGGGGGTGATGGTGCTGCGCGTGGGCTGGGAGGGAACCACGCTGGCGCGCACCCCGGTGTTGCCTGCAGCGGCCAACCGTGCGGTGCGCGTCTGGAAAGTCGCGCTGGCCTCCGACGGCAGCGCGCGGGTCGACGAGACCGTGACCATCAAGGGCCAGGCCGCACAGGAATGGCGCGCGCACTACCAGACACCGGGCGAACGGCGCGAGCGCTACGCCAAGGTGTGGAATGGTCGCCACACCGGCGCGCAGCTTGAGACAGTAGATATGGCCGGCGTGGAGAACCGCAACCAGCCGGTTGTCGTGCGGGCGCGGGCCCTGGTCCCGCATCTGGCCCAACCCAACCCGCGGGGCGAGTTTCACTTGCCTTCGAGCTCGCGCGAAACCGACCTGACCCAGACCTACGCGCGTCTGGGTGAGCGGAGATGGCCGTTGGTGCTTGGCTTTCCTTGGCAACATGAGGAGCAGCTCGAGTACCGCTTGCCCGACGGGTTCCGCCTGCTGCGTGCTCCGACGACGCGCAGGCTGAAGAGCGCCTTCGGCAGCTTCGACTTGGAGGTAGCCGTGTCCCGGGAGGGTCATACCATCAAGGCGCGTTCACTCCTTTCGGTGGAACGTGATCGGATCGCAGCAGGCGAATATGCTGAGTTTCGCGCCTTCTTGCGCGAGGTCGACAACCTGCTGGGCGAGCCGATCGTTATCGCCGGGGAGGCTGGTCGATGAGCAAGATCATGCGACAACCGCAAGAAGTCGTGACCGTGGCCGTGGCCGTGGCCGGAGTGATTGGCCTCGCTTCAGGGTGCGCGGGGATCCTGGGCGGTGGCCGACGAGCAGACCTGAGCACGGAGACGGGTCGGGCCTGGCAGGCACTGGTCGATGGGAATGCCGAGCAAGCGGCGGCGATGTGGAGGCACGTCCTGGTCGCGGGCGCGAAACGCGAGCCGCGAAGCTTGGCCCTCTTCGGCGCAGGGGCTCTGGCCTACGAGCGCGGGGAGGACGAAACGGCGGTGGCGCACTACCTCGATCTGATCGGGGCAGCAGCACAAGATGGCGATGCGCGCGACGGCCTGCTGGCCACGGCAGCGGCTGCGCAATTGCCGCGCCTGCTCGACGAATTGTCCGACCGGCGCGTGGCGGAAGAGCGGATCCTTGCCCTGCCACGCGACCGTCTGCCTTGGCGCGCGCAGTATCTGTTGGCATCGCTTGCCATCGAGATCGCGCGGCGACGGGCCGACACGGATCTGTTGGTGAAGCAGTCGCGCCGCTCAGGATGCCTGACCGAGCTGCGCCTTACCGGTGTGGCTGGCCGTTTGCCTTATCTCGATCTTGCATCCAACGAGGTACGTTTGGCGAAGCCAGCGCGAGCGCTGGCCCGCTCGGGGTGTCGGTTCACTACGCCCAGCACGGATCCCTTGCCAGGGGTACGCACGCTCCAATCCGAGGTTGACCTGCGCGCCGGAACCTACCAGATCGTGCTCGACTACGCGGGGCCGGCCCTGCTGCGGGTGGATGGCGGTCCCTGGCATCACCACGGCGACTCGCCCGATGCTCTTGGTTCGCGCTGGTCAGCACTGGCGCTGCTGCTCGGCGCAGGTCGGCACCAGGTGGAACTGCGCTTGGGCAATCACGGCGGAGGCATCGACGTGGGCTTGTTGCTCGCACCTGCTCCCAGCCACGGGCGCGTCGACCTGGAGAGCTGGCCGAACCCTTCTTCGCTGGAAGATGCCATTTTCGATCTTGCGGTGGTGCTATCCGCGCACACGGCCGGCGACATGGAGCGGGAGTTGGTGCATGCGGCTGCTCTGGCAAAGCATCCCCACTTTGCCCTCGGCCTGGCAGCGGCGGCGCGGGTGGCCGAGACGGATTCCACCCGGCCCGAGAACATGAACCGCGACCGTGCACGCGGTCTCTACTTGCAGGCCGTGACCGTGGACCCGCTCCTGGCGCGGGCTTGGCTGGACCTTGCGCGTCTGGAGCTAGACAACGACCGGCCGCGCGAGGCTTCGGAGGACGCCCTGCGCGCGCGAAGCGCGGCAGCCGACTGGTGGCCAGCGGCGCTGCAACTGGCTGAAACCTTGCGAGCCCGCGGGCTGGAGCGTGACGCCGACGCGACTCTGGCGGCCGCGGTGGCACGCGGGCAAGCAGGCCAAGGGGCGTGTGCGGCCCTCGCCAGCGGGCTTCGCCGCGCCGAGGAACGAGAAACCGTCAGTGAGCAGGAGCGACTGGTCAGGTTGCTGGTTCGCTGTGACGCCCAGTCCGAAGTGCCAGTGCAGTGGTATCGACAGCGCGGCGATGCCAGCGCGGCGGAGGCTGCGCTGCGGGGCATGCTGCCCACCAGTGCCGACCCGGACTGGGTTCGTTCGGAGTTGGCGGCGTTACGGCTGGAGCAGGGCGACGCAGTCAGTGCCGCCTCAGAGTTGAAGGCTCTGGTCGACTGGTCCCCGCGTGACGGTCATCTGCGCTTGCGCCTGGCCGATGCCCTGCTGGCCACCGGCGCGGTGAAAGCGGCGCACGCGGTGTTCGCAGAGACGCTGCAGCGTTTTCCCGGCAGCAGTGCCGTCCGGCAGGCGGCTCGCCTCGCCGGGCTGTCCCTGCCGCTCGACCAATTCCGGCTGGATGGGGCTCAAGTGATCCGGGACTTCTTCGCGTCTGGCCATCGCTACCAAGCGCCCGCGGTGGTGGTGCTGGATCGTACGGTCGAGCGGGTCTTTCTCGACGGAGGGCGCGCCAGCCTGACCCACACCATCACGCAGGTACTGAGCAAGGAAGGCATTGAACGGGCGGCTGAGGTTTCTGTGCCGTCCGGGGCCGAGGTGCTGGGGCTGCGCACACGCAAGGTCGACGGGACCATCCGCGAGGCCCAGGAAATCGCCGGCAAGCCGACGGTCTCTGCCACCGATGTGGCGGTGGGTGATTTCGTCGAGTGGGAGACCCTGGAATACAAGCAGCCCGCCGAGGCGTTCGCGCCAGGATTCTTGGGTGAGCGTTTCTATTTCCAGTCCTTCGAGGCGCCGCTGGATCGCAGCGAGTACCTTCTCGTCGTGCCGACCGCGATGCCCGTGGACCAGGATCGGCGGGCCGGGGCGCCCGAGCCCACGGTGGGCCCTGGTCCGGAGGACACCCGGGTCTTGCGCTTCATCGCGCGGCAAATGCCGCAGCTCTTTCCCGAGCGTGCGTCGGTTGTCGCGGAAGACTGGCTACCCTCGGTGCGTGTGTCGAGCGGCGTCGATTTGGCGCGCTGGTCGCTTTTTTTGGCCGACCGCTTGTACACCGTGGCGCGGGTTTCGCCTGAGCTGCGACGGGTCGCTGCACAGATTAGGGATGCCGCCGGTGGCGCGGGTGCGAAGATTCCCGAGGCTATCATCGGCTGGGTGAACCAGCACATCGAACCCGAGGCCAGCCTGTTTGAGCCGGCGACGGTGTCGCTGGATCGGGGCCAGGGCAACCGCGCCGCGGTCGTGATGGCGCTGGCGCGGGCGCTGGGGCTAGAGGCTGAATTGATGTTTGTACGTCCGCTCACCCGCGCACCGGCAGGGGCGCCGGGTACGGCGCAGGAGCTGGATGACTTCAGCGAAGCGCTGGTGCGCCTGCCTGGCTCCGACGGGGCAGTGCGGTTCTTCGACCCGCGCACGCGGCGTGCCCCATTCGGCTATCTGCCGCCGGGCTTGGCCGGTGCGCCTGGCTTTGTGGTGGGCGACGATGCACTGGCGCTGGCTCGCAGCGCGGTACCGGACGGGCGCCAAGTGGCGATGAAGATGCGGCTGGCGCCAGACGGCAGCGCGGTTGTCCGCGTGACCGAAGTGACCAGCGGTTGGCCCGCGCTGGAGTGGAGCGAGATCGTGGAACGGGCTGGCCGGGATCGAATTAAGCTTCGCCAGGAGTTCGAACAGCGTTGGCTGAGCCAACAGTTTCCCGGCGCAGTGCTGGACGAGCTTTCCCTGCAGGAGGGTCAGTCGGGAACCAGACAAGTCAGCTACACCCTGAACAACCCGCGCATGGCCTCGCGCACCGGCAACATTCTCTGGTTGCGGCCCAGTTTCTTTCTCTCGCAGCCGGGCCGGCGCTACTTCACCGAATCGCAACGCCGGACGGCGCTGCAACTGGGCTACGACGTGCCGCTCTTGCTGGAGGCCGACATTGAGCTGCCGGCGGGGGCGCAGGTGATTGATCTGGGAGCGAGCGGCACTGTCACGGCCGGCGAGGCGCGCTTCTCGGAGGAACGTCTGGTTCAGGTCGATGGGCCTCACGGTGATGCGCAAGGTGCGGTGCACCTGCTCCTGCGAAGACGCTGGCAACTCCCGCTGTCGCGCGTGTTGCCGGCTGACTACGACGACGTGGCCAGCAACCTGCGACAGGTGGATCCCTTGGAACAGGGCGAGATCCGTGTTGAGCTGCTGCCCGGGCCTGGGAGATAGCTAGCTTTTTCACCACAGAGGCCACAGAGGCCACAGAGACGGAGACGGAAGGGTTGGAGCCAGCGTGGTCCGGCTTCCCTATTCTCATCCGATCTCTGTGTTCTCCGTGCTCTCTGTGGTGAAAAAGCTAGCCTTCTCCCGCGGCGGCGCACGAGGCTACGGCGGTGGCGGTGGCGGGGGCGGTGGGCAAGGAACCTGCGGCGGTGGCAAGCATGGCCAGCGCGTCGTCGGAGGCGGCGGTGGGATCGGCGGGGCGGGAATGTCGGTCGACGATCCACACACGCCATAAACCCGTTCGCCGCAGGTTGAGCCATCGGAGCACTGCGAGCCGCAGTCGAGTGTGCCGCCGCACCCATCGCCAATGGCGCCGCAGTACTGGCCACCCGAGGCCGGGTTGCAGGCAAGTGGCTGGCAGGATGGCGGGCCCATACACAGATGGTTGCTGCAAACCCAGCCGCTCTGCTTGCAGAGGCCGCAGTCTCGCGTGCCACCGCACTCGTCGCAGATGATCCCGCAGGACTCGGGGCCATTCGGGACGTCGCAAGGCCTTGGTGTGCAGACCGAGGGCGGCCCGATGCAGACGCCATTCTGGCAGATCCACCCAGCCTCGGGGCAAGCGCCGCAATGGGCCGTTTCGCCGCAGCCATCGTAGATGTCACCGCAGTAGTGATTTCCATTTGGGGTGGTGCAGGTGGTTAGCGGACACGTCGGCGGACTGCCCACGCACAAACCGTCTTTGCAGACCCAGTCATGCTCCGGGCATGTGGTCGGGCAATTGAGCGTGCCGCCGCACCCATCACCGATGGTTCCGCAGTAGTCGCTGACACAGCTCGTGCGGTTGCTACATGCCAGCGGCACGCAAGCATCGAGGCTAGGCTCTGCGTCCAGACCGCTGGTGGCATCTTGAACCTGCGGCGCGTCCGCGGGGCCATCCGGCACTCCAGCATCAACGACGCCTGCGTCAGGAAGGCCAGCATCGATCTTCGTGTCCGTGCTCGTGCTCGTGTTCGTGTCTGCGATCGCATCCTTCTGGCCCACCACGCCGGCTTCGAGATTGCCGGTGACCGTGTCCGGTGCGTTTGCCGATCCGCCGAAGTCCACCGGTCCGTTGCTCACGTCGGCAGCGATCGCGTCGGAGACCGGCGCGGCGGCATCTGAGACGGGAGCAACCCGCAGCGCGTGCCCGTTGCAGCCAAGCAGGCCAGCCAGCGCCGCCAGGCAGCTCAAGCAAGGAATCTTGGCGTGCCCACGTCTCTGCACGCCCACAAGTTTACCCCCATTCCTGGTGCTTCTGTGCGCCTTTCCCTTCGCCCCAGGACCTCCTGCGGCCATCGCAGGATTGCGGCTCCAAGCTCCCTCTCGCGTCGCGCGCTCGGGCGCGCTAGTCTCCGGCCACCCAACCATGTCCGTCTTTGTTCCCGACCGCGCCCGCTTCCTTGACCTCGCCCGGCAGGGGCGTCTGTGCTTCGTGTATCGCGAGTGGCTGGCCGACGCGGACACGCCGGTTTCGGTCTTCGCCAAGTTGGGCCGAGGCCCGTACTCGTTTCTCCTCGAAAGCGTGGTGGGTGGCGAGAAATGGGCAGCCTACAGCTTTGCGGGCGTGCGGCCGCGCGCCGTGATTCGTGCGCGGGGCACCCAGGTCGAACGTCTGCGACCCGACGGCGAGGGTTTTGTCCTTGAAGAAAGCGTCAGCGAAGCCAACCCGCTTGACTACGTCAGCCGCACCTTGGCTGGCCTTCCGCCCGCGGTCCCGCCCGGGCTGCCGCGTTTTTTCGGCGGGGCAGTGGGCTGGCTGGGCTACGACGCTGTTCGGCGCTTTGAACGCCTGCCCGAGCATGCGCCCGATGAGCTGGGCCTTCCCGAGATGTGCTTTGCCGTGACCGACACCGTGGTGGTCTTCGACAACCTACGCGGCACCATCAAAGCGGTGGCCTCGGTGGACGTGGCGGGGGTTGATCCCAACCGCGCCTACGACGAGGCCTGTCGCAAGGTGGAGGAGATCTTCGAGCGGCTCGCCATGCCTAGCCGCGCCCTGCCGCCGCTGGACCTCGTGGGTGTGGCAGGGGCCGCGGTGCAGCCCGTGGCCCGCACCAGCCAGGCGGAATACCAGGCTGCTGTTCGTCGCATCCAGGAATACATCAAGGCGGGCGATGCCTTTCAGGTAGTGCTCTCGCAGCGTTTCGATGTGGCCCGCGGCGGGGTAGACCCGTTCGACGTGTACCGCATCCTGCGCGTCACCAATCCGTCGCCCTATATGTTCCACCTCGAATTCCCCGAGGCGGTCGTTACCGGCGCATCACCCGAGGTACTGGTGCGTCTGGACGGCCGCCGGGTGGATGTCCGGCCGCTGGCGGGCACGCGTCGCCGCGGCCGCAGCGTCGAGGAAGACGAAGCCCTGGAGAAGGAACTGCGCGCCGATCCCAAGGAGCTGGCTGAACACGTCATGCTGATTGACCTCGGCCGCAACGACGTGGGCCGGGTGGCGGCGCCCGGCAGCGTGCGCCTCGACGACATCATGGTCGTGGAACGCTACTCCCATGTCATGCACCTGGTTTCCAACGTGAGCGGCACCCTGCGCGATGGTCTTTCTGCTAAGGACGTCGTCCGGGCGGCATTTCCCGCCGGCACGCTCTCGGGCGCGCCCAAGATTCGCGCTATGGAAATCATCGACGAGTTGGAGCCGTGCCGTCGCGGGGTCTACGGCGGTGCGGTCGGCTACCTTTCCTACACCGGCAACATGGACCTGGCGATAGCCATCCGCACCCTGGTCACTAGGGGCGACACCATGCATGTGCAAGCCGGGGCAGGCATCGTGGCCGCCAGCCGGCCGGAAGCCGAGCATGAGGAGTGCGTGAACAAGGCGCGCGCCGTGATCACTGCCATCGAGCAGGCGCGACAGTCGTCTGGCAATGGGAGGCCCTAGCAATGTTGTTGGTCATCGACAACTACGACTCCTTCACCTACAACCTGGTGCAGTACCTGGGCGAGTTGGGACAACAAGTAAGGGTCGTTCGCAATGATGAAGTTTCGGTTGAAGATATTGAGCGCATCCTGCCGGAATATATAATCATTTCTCCTGGCCCTTGTACGCCGAACGAGGCTGGGATTTCGCTCGATGTAATCCGCCATCTGGCGGGTAGGATCCCCATCTTGGGCGTGTGTTTGGGCCACCAAGCCATCGGCCAGGCGTTCGGAGGCAAGGTCATCCGCGCGCAAGAGGTGGTACACGGCAGGACTTCGCGCGTCTTCCATGATGACAAGGGCATTTTCGCTGGCCTGCCCAACCCCTTCGAGGCCACGCGCTACCATTCGTTGGTGGTCGAACGATCCAGTTTGCCTGACTGCTTGGAGATCACGGCCAAGACCTGGGACGAAGAGGTCATGGGCCTGCGCCACAAGAGCATGCCGGTGGAAGGCGTGCAGTTTCACCCCGAGTCGTTCCTGACCAAGGTGGGCAAGGATCTTCTGCGCAACTTCTTGCGCCTGGCGAGGGCCGCATGATGGGCCCGGCTCCGGGCGCCAGCCCGGGTCTGGGCATTCGCGAGGCCCTGGCCCAAGTCGTGGCAGGTCGCAGCCTGTCGGTCGCGGACATGAGCGCGGTCGTGGGCTGTATCATGGACGGCGAGGCCACCCAGGCCCAGGCGGCGGGCCTGCTCACCGCCCTGCGCATGAAGGGCGAGACGGTGGACGAGGTGGTGGGTGCGGCTTTGGCCATGCGCCAGCGCATGCTGCGCGTACCCGCAGAGGGGCTGGCCTTGCTCGACACCTGCGGCACCGGCGGCGACGGCTCGGGCACGGTCAACATCTCGACCCTGGCGTC
>PMBS01000196.1 GCA_003153015.1 Myxococcales bacterium | reverse complement strand
TGGGCGCGAGAGTGGCCTCCACATATCAATTGACAGCGTTGCAGCAGAAAAGTTCCGGGGAGCGGGCGACAAGCAGCCGTCAGTGTAACCTAGTTGGTGGGAACGAACAGGCGAGCGGCGACACCTACGAACGTGCCTTTGCGCTCGCCTGAGATGTCTTGACGCATCGAAACGTCTAGGGCACCAACCGTCGAGACAGCGGACACACCTCCGCTCAGGTAGCCATTCTTGTTGAGGCCATCCCACCCGCCTCCCAGCCGGGCCGCCATTGACTTGCCCAGGTACTCACCACCGCCCATCACATAGTATGCCTTGCCGGGCGGTGCGCTCTGGGGAGCAGTTGGATCCTTGTGCCCCCACTCCAGCACGCTGTCGAAGAGAAGCAGGAGACCAGGAATAGCGCTCAAGCTCACGCCGCCGCCCAGGGCCGGAGGCGCGAAGGAGATTCCTGGATTGGTGAGATTGTATCCAACGACTGCCAGGGCGAGATACTGCATGGGTCGGACGGTAACGCCCGCGTCGAAGGTGAACCCTTTCTTCGTGAACGTGCAGCCGTTGCCCGCGGTCGAGAAATCCATGTACTTGGCCGTGCCGCCAAGAAACACCACGTCGCCAAGCGGGAAAGACACCGAACCACCACCCAGTTGGCCACTTTGACTGGAACCGGCGGGCGAGGCCTTGTGGTAGGTGTAGAAGAGAGCTCCGCCCATGTTCAAGCCTGAGGTGGAATCCACGACCGATACACGAAGATCGTGCGTCGAATCGCGGCTCCCGTACGCATAGGCGCTTTCCGCACTGTAGGAGCGCATGAGCGAGATCCCAGAGGGGTTGAGCATGGGGCCGACGTCGCCAGTGGCCGCCGCGCGCATGGCCCCTCCTGTGCCGAGAGGGCGAATTCCCGGCAGCGCGGTTCCATCGGCGAATGCTGGGGCGTCCGGACAGAAGGCAAGGCAAAGAAGCGCCATCGCTCCTGAAATGGCAGTGGACCGCATGGTCGAATTGTAGGTCGGCGGAGCCGCCGGTCCAGAAACTGGTTCAAAGCCAGCCGCGGTCGGCGAAGCTCACGTACCCGCCGGTTGCAACCACCACATGGTCGAGCACGCTTATGCCACACAGCTCACCCACTTGGCGGAGGCGCGCGGTTAGCTCCATGTCCTGACGTGAGGGTGAGGGATCGCCCGACGGGTGGTTGTGGCAGAAGATCACCGACGCGGCGGCGCTGCGGATGAGGGTTCGGAANNAGGACACGGTGTCGGACATCGAGCGCCAGCATCCAGAACTCCTCGACCGGCGAGGGCGCCAGGCGGGCTCGATAATGCGTCCAGACGTCGGCTGCGTTGCCCAGGAATCGGCCACGTTCGGGCCGAGTTCCGGTCGCCCGCCGGCCCAGCTCGAGCGCTGCTTGGATCACGGCGGCCCGGGCCGGACCAACCCCTGACTGAGTGCGCAATTCCGCTTCGGCGGCATCACCAAGACCACGTAGATCACCTAGGCGTGCAATCAAGTCCTGCGCTATTTCCAGGACATTCTGGCCCTGGCGGCCGCTGCCGAGGAGGATGGCGAGAAGCTCTGCGTCGGAAAGGGCACTAGGCCCGCGGGACAGCAGCCGTTCTCGAGGACGGGTATCAGGACAGAGGGCGAGGAGAGCTGTCACAAAGGAGGCATCAGCAGGTTGTGTGCCATCCCGCGACGGTTCGCGGCGAGCAAAGCTCGCCGGCTCCCCGCGCGAATTCTTGTGGCCAGGAAGGGATTGTGCTACGTTATACGTGCGTTCCTGCAAGGCGTCTCTGCTGACGTCCAGGCGGTCGAAATTGTACTGAGACCGACGCTTCCACAGTCCAGGGGACTGGGGTCCGCGACCGGGTACGATGGGTCGCTGGTGCAGGAAGTCATTCCTTAGCTATGTGATGTGAGTTCGGAGAGGAGTCGAGACTGAGTACGCCATCCACCTGGGAGCCGGCCAAGGCCGCTGCTGCCAACGAATCCCCACGCGTCGACATACGCGGAGACGGGACCAGTTCAGCGCAGGACGAAGCCGAGCCCACCATCGTTATCAACCGCTCGGAGAGAGAGCCCGAGGCTCCGCGCTTCAGGGGAGTTTCTGTTCCGGTGGAGCCGCTCTACCCTACCGTGATCGCAAACGCGCGGGCCATGCCCGAAGCGGAGTACTCCTCAGCCCTGAGGCAGGCGGTGGATCGCGCCCGGCCCATCTTGCGCATTCGCGATCTGCGTCCAGGGCAGGCCGAGGTCATCGAGTCCGTTCTCAGCGGTCGCGACACCCTGGCCATCATGCCCACCGGCAGTGGCAAGTCGCTGACCTATCAATTGCCTGCTCTGTCGTTGCCTGGGCCAACCCTGGTGGTTTCACCGCTGCTGGCGCTCATCGAGGACCAGGTCGGCAAGTTGAAAGCCGCTGGCGTAGCCGTGGCGCGCATCGATTCGACCCGCACCGCCAAGGAACGCGCTGCGGATCTGGACGCGGTTCGTGATGGTCGCATCAAGCTGGTGCTCATCACCCCCGAGTCAGTGTGCACGCCAGCCGTGCAGGAGACCCTCGAAGGCGTGAGGTTCTCGCTCTTCTGCGTGGACGAGGCCCACTGCGTGTCCCAGTGGGGCCACGATTTTCGACCTTCGTATCTGGGCCTGCGGCGCGCGGCCGAGGTGTTGGGGCGGCCACCCATCCTGGGCCTCACTGCCACCGCCACTCCGGCCATTGCCGAGGACGTCGCCGTCCAGCTTGGGATGAAGGACGTCTACACCTGCCGGGTGTCATTCCACCGTCCCAACCTGGCATTCGACGTGCGCAAGGTCGGCGGCGAGGCTGACAAGCTGCGCGTCTTGGGCAAGCTGATCCAGCGGTTGCGGCGGCCGGGCATCGTCTATTGCGCGACGGTCAGGGCGGTCGACGAACTCTACGTGGCTTTGCGCCACGGCAAGATCCCGGTTGAGCGCTACAACGGCAAGATGACCACGGACGAGCGGGAAAAGGCGCAGGCGTCTTTCATGTCGGCCGGGCGCAAGGTGGTCATGATCGCTACCAACGCCTTTGGGCTGGGCGTGGACAAGCCGGATATCCGCTACATCATCCACTACCAGATGCCGGGCTCGCCCGAGTCCTACGTGCAAGAGGCGGGGCGGGCTGGTCGCGACGGCAAGCCCGCCCGGTGCGTGTTGCTCTTCCAGCCGGACGACATCGCCATCCAGGAGCACTTCCTCAAAGAGGCACACCCGACCAAGACCCAGGCCCGCGCCGTCGCCGAAGGGCTGTATGCGTGGAGCGACGAGGGCAAGGAGGTTTCGGTGCGCGACTTGGCCCTGTCGATGGCCTTGCCCGAGCGCCGGGTGCGCGTGGTGCTTTCGGTGTTGGAGGCCATGGGGGTGGCAGTGGAAGTCAAGGCCGCGCGCTGGGCGGGGGTGGAGCCGCGTCCCACGCGCGAGCAGATCGACAAGGCGGCCTCGGTGTTCGAGGCGCGGCGCATTTCCGATCGGCGGCGGCTGGCCGAGTTGCTGAAGTACATGAACACGCAGAACTGCCGAGTACAGATGCTGCGCGCCTACTTCGGCGAGGAGAATGGCGGAAAGTGTGGCTTGTGTGACTCATGCGCGGGCCTCGACAGCGAGGTCTTCGACCCAGGCGAGGCGGATGCTCGTCACGGCTTGCACGCAGCCACCGATTTCCATGGCCGTGCGCACCGCCGCCGCCGTCACGGCGAAAAGCCGGCGCCGGCTCCGCGCCCAGCCCTGACCTTTCCCACTGCCATACCCGATTTGCCTGCGCTGGCGGTTCCGCCGCCCTGGGTTCCGCCGCCCGACAGCGACGGTATGGTCGACGAGAGCGTCTGGCAGGAGGCGCCGGAAGCCGCGGTACCCGCTGCCGGAGAGATCGTGCTTGCGCCGGGCGAGGCCTCGGCCTTCCTGGCCGAGGTTCCGTCGCCCGAGCCTGGAGCGGGGCAATCCGCGCCCGATTTCGCCGCCGGCTGGGTGGCGATTCGCGACGCCAACATTCGACCCTATGTGGAGTGGGTTGTTCCGCCCACGTTGTCGCTGCCGGTGGCCACCTCGGCGCGCGGGAGCGAGGGACGGCCTCAGCCGAGGGGGCAGAGCCCCAACGGGGAGAACTCGAACGGGCGAGGCGGGAATGACTCAGGCGGCGGTCGCAGGCGGCGTCGGCGTTCGCGGTTTGGGCGGAACCGTCATGGACGCGAAGGGGGTGAGCGGCACGGACCGCGGCTCCCAGGTGTGTACAACCCTGGCGGGGATTAGCGCAGCATTGTGGCTGCAGACTACGGGAGTCACCGTCCCACGATTCGGTGGAAAAGCGACTTCTTCGGCGCAGGCTTTTCCTTGAGGGCGATCGTCACCTTCTGATTCTTCCTGCCGGTCACCGTGAAACGCTTGCTCGCACTCTGGTAGCCTTTCTTGACGAAAGTTAATCGGTAGGGGATTCCGGGACGAAAGCGTAGGTTGAGCGGCGAGCGTCCGAACACGCGGTCTTTGAGCTTGATCACAGCACCCTGGGGATGGCTCTCGACGTGAACTGAGACGCTGTCGGGAAGCGCGGGTTCCGGCTTGGTCTGCTTGCCGTGCTTGGCAGCAGGCGGCTTGGCGGGCCTCTCGCCCTCGGCTTCGCCGAGAATCTGCTCAGGGGCGGCCGGCTCGCTGTGCTTGAGCAGGGCCTCCTCTTCATCCTCGGCTGGCGGTGGCTGGGCTGCTTGGGGCGCAGCCACCTCGGCGGCCTTGGCGGGAGGCTCGGCAGGATGGGGAGACGGTGGCGGTGCCGGAGACGGTGGCGGTGGCGGAGAGGGTGGGCGTGTCGGAGAGGGTGGGCGTGTCGGGGACGGTGGACGTGTCGGAGACGGTGGACGTGCAGTGACGCGCGGGCTTTGTGGGGGTTTGCGCAGTCTCAGCCACGCCAGCAGTGCGGCCAGCCCACCCAGGAGGGAAAGAATGGCGAGACGCCGCGACAATTTCGATGGCCCCTTCGTTTGCGGAGCCGGTGCAGACGCGTGCACGGTGGGCAGGAGCGCTGGTACGGCTGCCATGGTCGGCTGGGTGGGGCGAGCCGGTCCTTCCAACAGCGGGGAGACCTGGGAAGAGTCGTCGAAGACGAGATCCTCGCTCGCGTCGAGTTGCATCGCTTCGGAATCATCCGCCATAGATGCTTGCGTGGCGGCCTTGGAAATGGTGGGCGCGCCGTCCATCTGCTGCAGTTTTGCCAGCCAGCGCTTGAGTTCGGTCTGGCCCGCGGGCTTGAAAGCGGAGCGCTGCACGGTTTCGATGTCGATCAGCATCTCCTCCGCGCTCTGGTAGCGGTCGGCTGGGGCAGCCTGCATGGCCCGCAGGGTGATGCGAGCAAACTCGGGCGAAATATCGGGCGCGACCTCGGTGAATGGCGCGAACTGGCACTGCCGTACGCGCACCAGAGCCTCAAGATCAGTGGGGGCCTCGAAGGGCCGCCGCCCGGTGCCGAGAACGTACAGCACCGTGCCGAGAGAGAAGAGGTCCGAGCGCGCGTCCACCGCGGTGCCCGACGCCTGCTCAGGCGACATGAAGGCCAGCTTGCCTTTGATCACGCCGTGTCCGGTGTGCTCGCGGCGGCCCGTGGCCTTGGCAATGCCGAAGTCGGTCAGTTTGACCTCGCCCTGCTCGCTCACCAGTACGTTGTGCGGGCTCACGTCGCGGTGGACGATACCCAGGGGCTGTCCGTCGCGAGTCTTGGCGTGGGCGTAGCCGAGTGCGCGGCAAACCTCGGCGACGACATAAAGAGCTAGCTCAGGCGGAAGAGGGAATGAGCAGGCACGGGCGCGATTCACGATCTGGTTGAGGTCCCAACCCTCCACCAGCTCAAGAACCAGGAAATAGCGCCCGCGCGCGTGGCCGAGGTCCAGCACCTGAACGATGTTGCTGTGGTTGAGGCTCATGGCAACATGAGCCTCGTCGATCATCTGGTTGCGGAACTGCGGGTCGGCGAGCAGGGACGCCAGGATGCGCTTGAGCACAACCGGCCGTTCAAAGCCCTCAACCCCGCGCTGGCGGCCGAGAAAGATTTCCGCCATACCGCCGTCGGCGATCTTGCGCGAGATATGGTAGCGGCCGCCTCCGGGCATCGCCCGCCTATCCTACTTCTCGAACATGACCCCCGCGGGAAGGATCTTGACCTTGCTCGGGGTGAGACGAAGCGGGAAGCCTTCGATGGATTTGTCTCGCTCAAGCACTTCTGCGGGAGTGTCCTTGGTATCATAGGTCATGGGCGTGGGTTTGCCCGACAGCAACTGGGCGCGCAGGGCCTCGGCATTGTCGCTGACAATGGCGATAGTCAAGCGCTTGGGGTCAAAATGTCTTCGGATGGCGCGGTCGACCTGGGCTTTGGTCATGCTGGGCAGGCGCGCCTTCAGCTCGGCGACGATGTCCTTGCCGTAGGTAAGAGCGTCGATGGCATAGCCCAGGCGGCGCGAGGGGTCCTGCGCCCAGAGGTCGAGGTAGTGGAGCAGAAACTCACGCGTGGCTTGCAAGCCCGCTGCCGGAATACCCTCGCGCACCAGCTTGTCCAGCTCGAACAAGGCGCCGCGAATGGCAAAGGCGGTGGCTTGCGGTGCCACCGGACGCAACCAGATTTCGAAATGTTGTGAGCGGCGCGCGATGTTGGTCAGCGGGAATGTGGTGCCGCCGTCCTGGATGAAGTTTTCGACATAGGTGTAGTCGCCGTAGTTCAGGCCGCGCTTTTGCCGCAACTCGATCATCAAGAGGCCGTTGAAAGTGCGGTGTTCGCCCAAATACGAGCCGGCCAAATAGAGAGGATAGAAGTCGTCGTCGGCGCGGGTGATGCTGACAGGGTGGCCCATTGACACGGCATTGGCGCGGGCATCTTTCTCGACGATGAGGACCTCGCCGTTGTGGGCCGGGGGCGGCGGAAGTTTTCTGCGTGGCTTGCCTTGGGCGGGCAGGGCAGAAAAGCGCGCCGCGAAGCTTTCGGGAAAGCCGTCGGGATACCCGCCGGCCACACCTATGATCAGGCGATCTTGGGTGAACATGTCGGCGTAGAAGCGGCGGACGTCATCCAGGGTGATGGCCTGCAATCCGGCGACCGTGCCGGCGGTGGGATGGCCGTAGGGATGGCCTTTGAACATGAGCGTGGCCAGCGCCTCCTTGCCTAGGTCTTCGTCGTCGTTGCCGCGCAGGGTTTTGCTGACGAAGTCGAGTGCGTCCTGGCGGTGACGGGTGAAATCCTCTTTGGCAAAGCGCGGGGTCAAGATCTGCTCGGCCAAGAGATCGGCAAAGGCTGCCAGATTGTCGCGATGAACGGTACCTTCGAAGACGAATGCGTCCTTGTCGCCATAGGTGTGAATATCGGCTGCCATGGGATAGAGCGCGTCCAGGACTTCGGCCCAGGAACGGCGTTGGGTTCCCGCCGAGCCGAGCATGGCCGCGGTCAAGTCGGCGAGACCGCCCTTGCCCGTGGGATCGTCGGCCGCGCCCACCTGGAAGAGCAGGCGAATGGCGACCAGGGGATTCTCCGGCGAGGGCAACCTCACGCAGCGTAGGCCTTGGGAGACCGAAGCCGCTCGTCGAGAAAGCCGAGGGGCAGCAGCAGGCCGGCGGGAGGCGAGGGCGCCCGCCGTCGCAAGGGCGATGGAAAGCAACATGATAGGTAATCTCCGTCGGTTCACGGGGCTTCTGGTCGTAGGGTGACGACTGTGCGGTTCTGCGGGGTGAAAAAGCTGCGTGCCACGCGCTGCACGTCCGCGCTCGTCACCTGGGCGAGGCGGGAAAAGTACTCGTCGATGGCGGACAGCCGGCCGTCTAGGGCCAAGAACTCGGCCCCCACCAGGGCGACGTGGTCGGGCGTCGCGAGCTGCGCCGCGAAGGCGTAGCGCGCATGCGAGAGCACTTCGCCAAGGGTCTTGCCGTCCACGCCCTCGGCCGCGACGCGCGCGATCTCTTTCTCGATGGTGGACTCCACGTAGGCCATGTCCTCGGCCTGTTTCACCCGGGCCAGCACGAGAAACAGGTTGGGATCCACATGGCGCCCTTCGCCGCCCTCCAGGGTTTCAACTTTTTGCTCGTCGAGCACGAGCTGCTTGTGCAAACGCGATCGCTCGGCGAAGAGCAGCTCGGCCAGGACTTCGAGAGCCGGTCCGTCGATCGACTGGGTGGAAAAACCAGGCGCGTGATAACCCATGAACAGCATGGGCAGGCTGGCGCCTTTCCAGGGAACCGTCACGCGTTGTTCGCGCGTCTGCGGTGGTTCGACCGGGACCGGCGGCCGCGCCGGGCCCTTGCGCCAGGTACTGTACGCTCTGGCGATCGGGGCAAGCACTTCATCGGCGGTGACGTCGCCCACCACCAGCAGGATCACGTTGTCGGGCCGATAGTAGCGGTCAAAGAACTGGCGCGAGTAATCGAACTGGTTGGGCATGTCCTCGATGTCGCGCAGAAACCCGATGGTGGTGTGCTTGTAGGTGTGCAGCGCAAAGGCATGGTCGTAGAGCGCTTCGGACATCTTCTGCAACGGATCGGA
>PMBS01000057.1 GCA_003153015.1 Myxococcales bacterium | reverse complement strand
AAGATGGCCAGCGAGCCGCCGGTCTCGGCGCAGAAGCCGCCGAACGGGCGCAGCTTGGTCAGCCGCATGCCCATGGTCTTCACGATTCGCCAACCGCCCGCCATAGTGCCGAGGCCCATGGCAGCGTGGCACGACAGCACGATCCACAGCGGGAAATTCGACGTGGTGGGAAAGGTCTTGCCCAAGAGCCCCTGCGAGTAGAGCAGGACGGCGATGATTCCCATGGTCTTCTGGGCGTCGTTGCCGCCGTGGTTGAGGCTGAAGGCCGAGGCGGACAGGAACTGCAAGCGGCGGAACCACCTATCCACCCGGCCGGGAGTCTGCCTACGCAGTAGCCACGAGCACCCGATCATCAGGATCGCGGCGCCGAAATAGCCGAGCAGAGGAGAGATGAGGATGAAGGCGGCGGTGGCGCCGATCTTGCTCCAGCCCAGGATGCCGAGGCCGGCCTTGGAAACCCCTGCCCCGATCAGCCCGCCCACCAGGGCGTGCGACGAGCTGGACGGCAGCCCCCACCACCAGGTTAACAAGTTCCAGGCGATGGCCCCGGCCAGCGCGCCGATGATGACCGCTATGTCCACCACGGCGGGGTCGATGATCCCCTTGCCGATGGTGCTGGCCACGTGCAGCTTGAACAGCGCAAAGGCGATGAAGTTGAAGAACGCCGCCCACAGCACGGCCCGGAATGGCGTGAGCACACGGGTGGACACGATGGTGGCTATCGAGTTGGCGGCGTCGTGAAAGCCGTTGATGAAGTCGAATGCCAGGGCGGCCGCTACCACCGCCACAACCAGGACCAGATGGCCAATGCTCATGGCAGGATCGCGCCTCTGCGCACCCCGCGCCCGCGCCGACTACCTCTTCGCGGAGTGGCTTCGCTGTAGGTCATGTCCTGGGACCCAGTGAGCCAGCTTCGGGCGTCGATCGCGTTACAACTCTGTGACGTTAGTGTGACAAGTGCGAGATGCGTTAGATCGACCTACAAGCGAGCGCGGGAAGCGGCGCCAGTGTGGTAGATAGGGCGGCAACCTCGGCATGGCACGCATACTGGTCATAGAGGACGAAGCGGACATCAGGCAGGTTCTTGAATACAACCTGCGGCAGGCGGGTCACGACGTTACGGGAGTGGAGCGCGGCAATGCCGGACTCGCCCTCGCGCGCGAGCGGCCGCCCGACCTGGTTCTGCTTGACCTCATGTTGCCGGACATGGCCGGCTTGGACGTGTGCCGCGCGATGAAGGCCGACGCCAGGCTCCGCCACGTCGCCGTGATCATGCTGACCGCAAAGGGCAGTGAGATCGATCGCATCGTTGGCCTGGAGCTGGGCGCAGACGACTACGTGACCAAGCCCTTCAGCGTGCGCGAGGTCCTGCTGCGCGTACAGGCGGTACTGCGGCGGTCGCCCGCGGCCGGCGAGCCCGAATCGTCCGAGCCCGTGGTCTTCGGCCGATTGCGCATCGACCACACCGCACATCGCACCTGGGTGGATGACCAGGAGGTCTCGCTGACAGCCCTCGAAATGAGACTGCTGTGGACCCTGTACCAGCGGCGGGGCCGCGTGCAGTCACGCGGCACTTTGCTCGACGATGTCTGGGATGCCGATCCCGAGAACAACACCCGCACCGTGGACACCCATGTCAAGCGTCTGCGCGAAAAGCTGGGGGCGGCCGGCGACTATGTCGAGACCGTGCGTGGGGTCGGCTACCGCTTCGCGGCCGAGCCGGGGGTCGGGACGTGAAGCTCGGTATTCGGGCCAAGCTCTTCACCGTATCGCTGGCTCTTATCGTAGTGTCGCTGGCGGCCGGCGAGCTGTATCTGCGCCCGGCCATCGAGGACGACCTGCTGGCGCGCATTCGCGCCGACCTGTCGGCTCGCCTGGCCCTGGTGGCTGAGCAAGCGCGGGTTTTGGCCGCGACCGGCGACACGACCAACGCCGCCTGGGACGCTTTGGCAGATCGCCTGGGTCCGCTGGCGCATGCGCGCGTGACCTTCATCGACGGTCAGGGCGTGGTCAAGGGCGACTCCGAGCTATCAGGCGAGGCGCTCGATCGTGTGGAGAACCACCGCAGCCGACCGGAAATCAAGGCGGCGTTGCAAGGGCGAAGCACTGATGAGGTCCGGTTTTCAGCCACGCTACGGCAGCGTCTTTTGTACGCGGCCACACCGGTCACGGGTCAGAGCAACATGGTGGCGCGCCTGAGCGTGCCCCTGGCAGATGTCGACCGAGAGGTGGCGCGACTGCGCGCCATTCTCGTCGTCGGCGGGTTGGTGGCTTTGCTGGCGGCGGTGCTGCTGGCGAGCGGCGCGGTCGTGCTCCTGTCGCGCGCTCTCCGTCGCGTGACCGTGATCGCGCGCCGCATGTCTGCGGGAGACCTGGATTTGCGCAGTCGCCTCGACACGCGCGACGAGGTTGGCGAACTCGGCCGGGCGCTGGATCATCTGGCCGAAAACCTGTCACGCTCGCTGCGCGAGCTACGTGACGATCGTGATTTACTCGGCCGGATCCTCGAGGCGATGCGCGAGGGCGTGCTGGTGCTCGACAGCGAAAGGCGCATCCTACGCTTCAACGGATCCCTGCGCGAGATGCTCCTGCTCGACACCGATGCCGTGGGGCGGCCTGCCATCGAGGTGGTACGCAATGCCGAGTTGCAGATCTTGGTGGACGCGGCGATTGCGGGCCAGGAGCCGGTCACCGGTGAGATCGAAGTCGCAGGTCTGAGACCGCGCCGCTTGCTGGTTCATGCCACCCGCCTGTCGGGCGAGCCCCGCTGCGTGCTGGTGGTTCTCTTTGACGTGACCGAGGTGCGGCGCCTGGAGACCGTGCGCAAGGACTTCGTGGCCAACGTGTCGCACGAACTGCGCACGCCCATCGCGGCTGTCATGTCCGCGGCGGAGACCCTGCGAACAGCGGCGCGGACCGATCCAGCGGCAGCCGGATCGTTCGTTGACATGATCGAGCGAAATGCCAACCGGCTGGGCGATCTGGTCCAGGATCTCCTGGAACTATCGCGCATCGAAGCCAAGGAGTTTCGCCTGGCGACCGACACATTCGATCTTGCTGAGGTGGTGGCCAGGACCCTGGGGTTCTACGAGGAGCGAGCCGTGGGCAAGCGCATGCGGATGACGACGGTACTTCCGCCCAATCTGCTGGCTGTGCGCGGCGACGCCGCCGCGCTAGAGCGCGTGCTGTCCAACCTGATCGACAACGCCGTCAAGTACTGCCCCGAGGGCACGGCCATCATCGTCGCGGCGGAAGACTTGGGGGGAAGGATTCGCGTGACGGTCAGCGACGACGGCCCAGGCATCGAAGCCCAGCACCTGCCGCGGCTCTTCGAGCGCTTCTATCGCTGCGATCCCGGTCGCTCGCGCGCCATGGGCGGGACCGGGCTGGGCCTATCCATTGTCAAGCACCTGGTGGAAGCCATGGGCGGGACCGTGCAGGTCGAGAGCACGCCGGGCCGGGGCGCGCGCTTCAGCTTCACCGTTCCGACCGCGAGGTAGCGGGGAGCGAGCCGGGCGCCGGATCAAGCGGGAGTCCCGATTCGTGCAAGGCTTGCATGACGTCGAGGAGACAGAACATGCCAAAACCACGAAGCTCGAGCAGACTGTCGTAGGTCCAACTTTCGCGGTGAGCGGGACCCGGATCCTGTTGCCGAAGGGCGTTGCTGGTGCGCCTGTGCAGTCGGTCGCCGAATCGCGCGACAAGCTCGCTCGGGGAGGGTATCGGGCGGGCAAGGAAATCAGGCGGCAAAAACTCCCTGTAGGCCGCGACGGGACGAAAACCCGTCAGCGCGAAGAATGTCTCTGCGAAACGGGCGGTGTCTCGTGCGCGTTGCTCTCGGCGCTCGCTGGCTTTCGTAGTCATCCGGATTTAGTCGCGTGGGGAGCCCGCTGGCTTTGCCAGCGGCGTACCATCGCGGGAGGGTTTGGGAACCATTTGAGGGTTCCCATTTCAAAGAGCGTCGTGGCCGTGCTCTCCGGTGCGGATGCGGATAGCGTCGACCACATGACTGACAAAGATCTTCCCGTCCCCGGTCTCGCCCGTGCACGCGGCGGCCTGAATCGCCTCGACGATGGGCTGCACCATGTCGTCGTCGATCATCATTTGGATGCGGACCTTGGGGTTGAAGTCCGCAATGTGGGCCAAGCCGAGGTATGCGTCCCTCTTGCCCCCGGTGCGACCGAAGCCCCTGACCTCCGACACGGTTATGCCCTGGGCGCCCGCCCGGCGCAGCCGGTCCTGCAACTCGTCCAGCCTAGCGGGTTTGATGATAGCTTCGATCCTCTTCATGAGGGCAAGCATCCCCCCGAATACGTTGCCGGTGTGTTTCCGGCTGGTGAAATGTTCGTAGCTGACGTCGAACATCTTCAAAATGCGTGGCCACCACCGGCCTGCCGATCAGGGTTGCTTCGATTTGCTTCTTTCGTGATCGACCTTCAAGATGGCCCTCATGAATTGCCTGGGATTTGCGTCCTAATGCGCGAAGTGAGCGTCGGCGAACGCCTGGACCAGTACCAGTTGACCGACGTGCTGGCGCGCAGTGGAATGGCGTCCATCTTCAAAGCCATCGACAGCGCAACCGGCGCAACCGTGGTGCTGAAGATCCCGCACCCACAATTCGAGAGTGATGTGGTGTTCTACGAGCGTTTCCGGCGCGAGGAAGAGCTGGGGTTGCGCCTGGAACATCCCAACATCGTGCGCGTGCTGCGGCCCAAGGAAAAGAGCCGCATGTACATCGTGATGGAATTCGTCGAGGGGAAATCCCTGCGCGCTCTCATGCAGGAAAAGAAGCCGATGGGAGCTGAGACCGCGCTCAGCCTGGCCATTTCAGTGTGCGAGGCCCTGGCGTACATGCACGAGCGCAAGGTCGTCCACCGCGACATGAAGCCGGAAAACATCCTGGTGACCCCCGCCGGCTGTCCCAAGATCCTGGATTTCGGCATTGCCTTCGACGCTTCAGCCCGGCGAATGACCTGGGCCGGGCTGTCCAACACCATCGGCACCCCCGACTACATGGCGCCAGAACAGATCGGCGGCCGGCGCGGCGACGCGCGCACCGACGTGTACGCGCTCGGCACCATCTTGTACGAGATGCTGACGGGGGAATTGCCCTATTCCGCCGCCAATCCGCATGCGCTCCTGCGCGCCAAGGCCAACGAGGATCCCACGCCGCCCAGCTACTACGTGCCTGGCTTCGATCGTTCGCTGGAGGCTATCCTGCTCAAAGCCCTGGAACGCTCGCCGCGCGATCGCTACGCCGGGGCGGCTGAATTGCTGGTCGATCTGCGCAATCCCACGGGAGTGCCGCCCTATGACCCGGAGAAGGGGCGCGCGCGCCGCCGCTTCTCCGTGCCGCGACGGCTGCTCATGCCCCTGATCGTGGTGCTCGTGCTAGCTGGGCTCACAACTCTCATCTGGTGCAGTCACCCGCACCGAACCGGATCGGGCCGCGCGACCGCAACCAAAAGGAGTCCTTAGCATGTCAGCGTTCTCCCTCGACCACTCGCTCAACCTGGCCTGGGTGCTGCTGGGCGCCTTCCTGGTCATGTTCATGCAGGTTGGATTCGCCATGATGGAGACAGGATTCACGCGCGCCAAGAACGCGGTGAACACCATGGCCATGAACATGATTGTCTATCCGCTTGGGGTGCTGGGTTTCTGGCTGTGTGGCTTTGGTTTGATGTTGGGCGGAGTGCACGGCTGGCCCACACTGGGCGCGGCCATGGCACCCGCGCACGAGATCAGCCTGCACATTGGGGACCACGCCTACGGAATCATTGGCGCGGGCAAGTTCGCGCTGGTCTCGGTTGCAAACGATCCGGTCAACCTGGCGATGTTCTTGTTTGCCGCCATGTTCATGGACACGGCAGCCACCATTCCCACCGGCGCTATGGCCGAACGCTGGAGATTCTTGCCCTTCCTTGCCTACGGCCTGTTCATGTCCATGTTCCTCTATCCGCTCTATGGAAACTGGGTTTGGGGCGGGGGCTGGCTGGCGCAACTGGGCGCCAACCTGGGCCTTGGCCATGGCCATGTGGACTTTGCCGGCTCGTCGGTCGTGCACATGACCGGGGGAGTGACCGCCCTGGCCGGCGCGATCGTGCTGGGCCCGCGCGTGGGCAAGTACCGGCGTGACGAAACCATCGCGGCCATTCCCGGGCACAATTTGCCGATGGCTATGGTAGGCACGCTGATTCTAGCTTTCGGCTGGTTTGGCTTCAACACCGCCTCGACCCTCAACGCCACCGACGGTCGCATCGCCATAGTGGCGAGCAACACGCTGCTTTCGTCGTCGGCCGGTGCCATCGCAGCTTTGGCCACAGCCTGGTATTTGTCGCGCAGGCCTGACATCGGCATGGCCTGCAACGGCATGCTGGGCGGCCTGGTGGCCATCACCGCGCCCTGCGCTTTCGTCGGTCCTGCTTCTGCCGTGCTGATCGGAGCGCTGGCCGGACCACTGGTTTTTCTGGTGGTCGGGTTGCTCGAGCGCCGCCTGCGCATCGACGATCCGGTGGGCGCCATCGCGGTTCACGGCGCGTGCGGCGTCTGGGGCGCGCTGGCCCTGGGACTGTTTGCCGATGGCAGCTACGGCGAGGGCTGGAACGGCGTAGCCGGCCCGGTGCGCGGTCTACTGTTCGGCGACGCCCGTCAGTTCGTGGCGCAACTGATTGGCGTGGTCTGCAACGCGATTGTGGTCTTTGCTCTCGCCTACGGATTCTTCCGTTTGCTCGACCGGGTCATGGGAAACCGCGTGCCTTCCGAGGTGGAGTGGACCGGACTAGATTCCCTGGAGATGGGCTCGCAGGCCTACCCGCACGCCTGAACACACGGAGCGGGCGCCGTTCACCGCAGGAGTCTATCAGCGCGAGTCCCGCAACACCCGCATGACGTCGAGCAGACAGAACATGCCAAAACCACCAAGGTCGAGTTGGCATTCCTGGCGTGTTCCCCACTGACGAAAGCTCCGCAACGGATCCGGCGCGGGCGGGGAGACAAGGGAGGGAATCTCCCCGCCCGTGGCCGGATGAAGGTCGACTAGAAATAGGCCAGAAAGGCAAGCAGGCCGGTGAACTGGTTCTTGCGGGCCACGCCGCCCTTGTCGAACAGATCCTGATTGGCGAAATCCCCGCGCAGCTCAAGCCGCAGCTCGAAGTGCTTCGCCACGGTCAAGCCGCCCATCAGGGTGCCCTCGTAAAGTACAGCATCCCCCGCGTATGACGTGACGGGCGGCGTGCCGAACGCGGCCGGCGCGGCGGGGACCCCAAGCGGGCCGTAGCCGCCGGCCTTGCTGGACAGCAATTCAAACCTGCCAGCAACGTTGAAGAGGTCAGTGAAGGCGTACTTCCCCATAGCCGCCGCCCCGACCCAGTACTGGCTACCGTTCTTCAGATAGTCAACGTTCAGGCCGACCGATGCCTGGGCGATGTCCTTGGTGACCACGCCGTCGAGAAGAATCCTGGTGTCACCACCCGAAGCGAGAGCCTCCTTGCCAATGTAGGTGGTGACCGACACATTCAGGCCGAGATCGGGCGGGGCATAGGTCGCATTTGCGCCGAAGGTCTTGCCGATGTTGTTGTCGGGATCGTTGTTCCAGCCGTTGACCAGGCTGGCTTGCAGTTTCAGCGAAGGGCTAGCGGTCACGTTCACCCGCAGACCCGTGTGCAACAGGGGAACGCCGTAGTACAACATCGAGCGGCTGTAGAGCCAGTTCTTGTTGGACTCGATGACCTCGGCGCTGGCCGTGGTAACGAAGCGGCCGGCGTCGAAGGTGAGCCAGGTCGTCGGCTTGACCGTGGCGAAGGCCTGCTGCACTAGGAAATCATTGGCATACTGACTGGCAGTCAAGCCGGCCGGGACAGGGCCGGTGCCAGACAGGCCACCGCTATTCGCATTTATGATGGCGGCCGTGTGACCGGCGCCAAGGTCCATCCGGAAAGCGACGTATTGCGTATCAGCTCCTACGCCCAGCTTGGCGTAGTTGAGGGAAAAGCTGTTGGCCGCAACGTCGAACTGACGAGGTGCAGCCGGGCCCTGAGTCGATGGATTGCCGGTGAAATTGTACATGTAGTAAGCGTCCACCAACGCCTCCCACGTGAATGCGATCGGGGGGGGCGCAACCGGCGTTGCCGGTGCGGCTGGTGCTGGCGGCTCGGCGGGTGCTGCCGATGCGGGTGGTGCGGCCGGCGCCGGTGCGGGCGTGGTCTGATCAGGCGCTCCGGCTGGTGCAGCGACCGGCGTTTCTGCCTGCCCGAACGCTACCAGCGGAGTCAACCCAACTACGAAAGCGAGAACCGAAGCCATCGAATTGCGCATTTTCTTCTCCTTGATTGCGAACACCGAAGCAATAAGAGCAGACGACAATCGCGCCTGCAATAGGGGCGGGCGTGTATTTGCCCCAGTTTATCCCACGCGAAACCGCACGGAAACCTACCGTTCTTAACTGCGTTTCCTTGGCCGGGATTGCCTTCCAGGGTGATCATCGTACCCTCCCTTGGCCCCTGCCGGGACTAACTGGCTGCGACCGGCCGGGGCAGCGGGCCCGCAGGCAAATCATGTTGGTGGGTTGAAAGGCGAGCCGGTCATAGAAGGCGAGGGCCAACCGGTTTCGGCGATCGGCGAGCAGTTGCAGCCGCGCAAGATTGTTGGCCCGCGCCCAGTGCGCGACATCGGCCATCAACATGGTCCCGATGCCGGTCCCGCGCAGATCTTCGCGAACCACCACGTCCTCGATCCAGCCCGAGGGCGCCCCTTCTGCCGTTGACACCACTGTCTGAACCGTGGCCATTCCGACAACTTCTCCGCGGCTTTCGGCCACCGCCACGTAGGCGCTACCACGACGGACGGCGCCCAAGAGCAGGCGCAGGCCACGGGCGTGCCGAGTTGGCCTGACCTCGAAGTCGGTCTCTATGGAAAACAGCTGACAAAGAAGCTCGACCAGCGTTGGCAGATCGGTGATGCGTGCAGGCCGGACGGTGACTTGCACGGCTGCCGGTGCAGGAGAGAGCTGGGTGTGGCTGAGCATGGTTGGGCTCATAGGTGGAGTGCGGGCTTGGGAGCCGGAGGGAACTGCAACCGGCTGATCAATTCGCGGGCCAGGAGCAAGACCTCGTCGACCGTGAGCGCCCGCTTGTCGTGCCTGGCACACTTGCGGATGCGGTCGAGGAGTTGCCCGGCTACCGGGCGTTCCAGGTGAATTCCGTGTCGACCGAGAACGGCCATCAGCGCCCAGGTACCGGAATGCTTGCCCACCACGAACTCGGGCGTGGCCTGGCCTACGTCAGCAGGATGGATCAACTCGAAGCTGTTTCGGTCCTTTTCGAGGGCCGCACAGTGAATGCCCGATTCGTGGAGAAAGCTGGCGGCTCCCGTGACCGGCTTGGCAGCGGGAATCGGCCGTCGGGATGCATCTGCGACTATGTGGCCCAAGAGGGTCAGACAGCGGGGGTTCACGCCCGAGTCGAGTTCGAGAGTCAAGCGTGCCGCCATGACCACCTCGTCGAGGCTAGCGTTGCCCGCGCGCTCGCCCAGGCCGTTTACCGTGACGTCGGCTGAGCTTGCGCCGCCCGCCAGGGCCGCCAGGGTGTTCGCGGTGGCCATGCCGAGATCGTCGTGGGCATGGAACCCGACAACCGGTCCGCGGGCGCGTGCCACCACATGTGCCACCAGACGCTTGGCTTGCAAGGGATTGAGCAGGCCCACGGTGTCGGCTAGACGAATGCGATCCACCTTCGCCGCACAGGCCGCGTCGACGAAGGCTTCGAGAAAACTGCGAGTGGCGCGGCTGGCATCCTGGGCACCAACCGAAACGAAGGCGAAATGGGAGCGCGCTCTTTCGGTGAGCTGACGCATGAGATCCAGTACCTGTTCCGGTCCGCCACCGAGGCTGCGCCAGTGCACCGGCGAGGTTGGAAAACTGATGTGTACCCCGTCCACGCGGCACTGCTCGGCGGCATCCAGATCGCGCACGTCAGCTCGGCACCAGACCGAAAGGCGTGCGCGCAGTCCAAGCCCGGCCACCGCGTTGATATCGTCGACCTCGGGCTTGCCCATGGCGGGAGTGCCGACTTCGATCTCGGCCAACCCGGCGTCGGACAGAGCGCTGGCGATACGCAGCTTCTCTTCTCGCGAGAAGACCACACCCGCCGCCTGCTCGCCGTCGCGCAAGGTGGTGTCCACCAGCCAGAGGTCGGCACTGCGATGGTCGTGAAAGTAGCCGGTGGTGGGCAGGGTGGATTTCATTCGTGGCGTATCCGAAGGCTAGTGGGTTCGTGTGTCCTCGTCCTTCATCCGCAACCTTGCCCGGTGCCTGCGCAGCCGTTGCCGCAGTTTTCAAAGCGCCGTGCCATGCTGGCCGGAAGGGGTGCATCGCGAAACAGCAGTTCCAGAGCATCCTCGATCAAGCCCTCAGCCTCGACCACACGCAGGCCGCTGGTTTCCAGGGTTTGGCGAGGGCCGGGACCCACGCCGGCCACCAGCACGGCTTTGCAGTCGGCCAGGCCAGCGGCCAGATCGCGCCAGCGGTTAGCTCCTCCGCCCGCTGGCGGCGCCGTCCGATTTTCGACCAAGCGAAAGCCGCTGCCTTGAGGGGCGAACACGGCGAAGCTGGTTGCCTCGCCCAAATGACCATTGATGAGCAAACCCTCGCGCGTGGCGACCGCTATATTGGGGCGAGTGGCGCGTGGGGCCGAGATCGTCAGCTCAGCCGCCGCGCGTAGGGCGGAAAGCGACTCTTCCGTGTTGCTTTCGTTGAGCAGACCGGAAACGTCGGCGCGGCAGCGCAGACAGTGCTCCATGAGCGGCAAGTGAACGCCCGCCGCCGCGCGAACGCGGGACACCATTGCCGGATCGGGTGCCGGCAACCAGGCAAAGGGCGTGCGTACAGATGGAAGAAGCGGCACGCAGTTGAACAGATGCGCCCCTCGACGTTTCACCTCGGCAGCAATGCCGGGGATTTGCCCATCGTTGATGCCGGGGATGAGAATGGAGTTCACCTTGATCAGGATTCCGGTGCCACGCAAAGCCTCCAAGCCAGCCATCTGTCTTTGCAACAGCAACGCCGCACCGGCCTCGCCGCGCAGGACGCATTCGCCGTCGCGGACCCAGGCGTAGATGCGCGCGCCGGCCACGGGATCGAAAGTGTTGATAGTGATGGTAAGGTGGCTCAGGCGTAGCCGCTGCAATTCAGCCGCGTGCTCGGCTAGAGCGAGACCGTTGGTCGCCAAGCAAAGCAGCAAGTCTGGGTGGTGGGTGCGGACCAGACGCATGGTCTCGAAAGTGGCGTCCGGGTTGGCCAGGGGATCGCCGGGACCTGCGATGCCGACCACAGCCACATCCTGGCGCCGTTGCACCAGCCCACCGAGATACGCCAGCGCTTGCCAGGGCGAAAGCACGACGCTGGTTACGCCGGGACGACTTTCATTGGCGCAATCAAAACGCCGGTCACAAAAGTTGCACGAAACATTGCATGCCGGAGCAACCGGCAAGTGCACCCGTGCCCAACGCGCGCGGGCCTTGGGGTTGAAGCAGGGATGGCAGGCAACCTCGGGACGGGCGGTGCGCCCGGGATTTCCGCGAATGACAGCGAGAGTACTCATGGTGTCGTGCTGCCGCGTGAAAGGAACGCGGCGGAATGGTCTTGTTGCGGACCAAGTGCAATTCGCTGGCCAGGAATCAGCAGGGGGCTTTGTCGGGGAGAGCGGCCGCAAACCTGGCCGCGATGGGCTTCATCCTACATTTGTGTAGGATTTGCCCCGGGCAGGCTACCTGCGAGTAGCTTCACAGGACCGTGCGCACCCGGTAGTCGCCGCCGATAACCAGGTACTCTTCTTCGCCCTTGAGGATGCTCTCGGGCAGCAGGCGGCTGAAGAAGAAGACCTTCACCAGCGGCACACGCGCCCGCCAGACGGTGGAGCCGAACTCAAAGGCGCGTTCCTCATCCGGTATGAATGAGCACAGGTTGTTGAGACGCACGATGCGTTCGCGTCGATCGATGATGGAGACGGTGTGATAGTCGTCGGGGTCGCAGGTGCCACGATAGAGCTCAAACCACAGCTCGCCGGGATGCTGCCGTGCCAGCTCGTGCTGGCAGAACGCATACAGCACGTCGAGCTGCGAATTGATGGCGTTGGTACGCTCGCTGCCCTTCATCCGGTCGGTAGCGAAGGCCATCTGGTCTTCCGGATTATCCTCAC
>PMBS01000129.1:1327-31941 GCA_003153015.1 Myxococcales bacterium | reverse complement strand
ATCTTCCTCATCGCCGATCGCGCCGAGGGCGGCCTCGGCCTGACCAATCAGACCGCCGGCCAGATCAGCGGCGTCTGGGGGTCGGCCTCGTTCCTGGTGGCCAGCGTGGTGGGCGGCCTGGTGCTGGCCAAGGTCGGCCTTTCCCGCAAGACCCTGATGTTCTTCGTGGGCAGCCTGCTCATTCCGAACCTGGCCTTCGTGTATCTCGGCCGCTCGCAGCCCGATGCATTTTTGCTCATCACGGTCGTCTGGTGCGTGGCCATGTTCGCCTACGGCTTCGGCGCGGTCGCGCACATGTACTACATGATGAAGCAGATCTCGCCNNTGCAATTTCTCCGCTGGCTTCTTCAGTGGCAAGCTCGCGGATGCACTCGGCTACCCGACCTTCTTCACCGTCGTCCTTTTCTGCGCGATCCCAGGCCTGTTCGCCGCTTGGTTCGCTCCCTTCGTTCACCCCATGGATGACGGGTTCAAGAAGTCCCCGCCCGAGCCGAAGCCCGCCGACGCGTAGAGTACATCGACCGACCAAGGGCCCGCTCCGTCGAGCAGCGGGCCCTTTTCATTTGGAGAAGATGTCATTGAAGGTAGTTGATGGTGGGAGATGTGGTCGCGGGCCAAGTCGAGATGTCCGGAAAAATGCGCGGCCCTTGCGGCGCGCGGCCTGACACGAGCACAATAGACGCAAAGGCAATTCCGCTACCGTCACAAGTGACGTCAATGGCTGACCTGCAGCAAGTCGGTCTTCCTCGTCGGGGGCCTCGTCTGGGGCTTCTGGCGGACGCCTTTGACGACGAGTTCCAGAAACAGGTGCTGATGGCCGCGGAGCGCGAGGCGCGCGAGCAGAGCCTGGACTTCGTGGCCGTATCCGGTGGCATGCTCGGCGTCGAGTTGCAGCATCCCAAGGGCTTCGTGTTCGACCTCCTGGGGCCGCACAACGTGGACGCCTTGCTCATTTGTGCGCACACCATCGGCCACCACGTGACGCCGGCCCAGATGGCCGCGTTCGTGCAGCGCTACGCTCCCCTGCCGCGCGTCTGCCTGGGGGTGGAGGTGCCCGGTCTGTTCTCGTTGCTCATCAACAACGAGGTCGGGATGTACACCGCTGTCAAGCACCTCATTGAGGCCCACGACCGGCGCAAGATAGCCATGATTGCCGGCCCGCCTGGCAACCCCGAAGCCCAGGCGCGCTATCGTGGGTTTGCGCGCGCGCTGGCCGAGCAGGGCATGCACGTCGATTCGCGCCGGATGGGATTTGGCAATTTCACGCGCGCCAGCGGTGGCCAGGCGGTGACCGAGCTATTCGACCGGCGCGGGCTGGGGGCGGGCGAGGTGGATGCCATTGTGTGTGCCAACGACGTCATGGCTTTGGGGGCGCTCGACGAACTCGACCGGCGCGGGGTTCGCGTGCCGCGCGATCTCTCGCTAGTGGGATTCGACGATCTGGACTTCGCCCGCTACGCGCGCGTGCCGCTCACCACCGTGCGCCAGCCGGTGACCGAACAGGTCCGCCACGCCGTGCGCACCTTGGCTGGGGCGCTGCATGGAACCGCGCTGCTCGATCGCGCCATCACCTTCGAGACGGAATTCGTGCGCCGCCGCTCTTGCGGCTGCAACACGCGCAGCCGCGAGCTCGTGCTGTCCTGGCCCCTGCCGGGTGAGACGCAGGATTTCGCAGGCACCTTGCGCGGTCGCCAGGACAGTATCCTGGCCGACCTCCATCAGGCGGCACACAGCGGGTTCGACTTCGTACCCGAGGACTGGGAGCAACGGTTGTTCGCTGCCTTCTTGGAGCAGGTCGCCGAATCGGAAGCGTCCGCCTTCGTCAATTGCGTGGAAGACATCTGCTATGCCCTGCTCCGTCGGGATAGCTCGGTCGGCACCGCGCACGACGTGCTCCTGGTCCTGCGCCGCGACGCCCTTGCCTGCGTTCGCGATCCCGCGACGCGGGGCCGGATCTACGACCTCATCCAGGAGGGGCTGCTGGTGGCCAGTGACATGGCGGCCATCGCGCAGGCCCAGCAGCGGGGCGAGTTGCTGGCCCTCATGGGTACGGTGGCCGAGGCGACCGCGGCGATGCTGGCGGCGCCCAGCCTGGACGCGCTGGGCGAGGCAGCGGCGGAGCATCTGCCCCGTCTGGGAATTCGAGCCGGTGCGGTGGCGTTGTTCACCGAACCCAACCGGGTCAGCGAACAAAGCGAGGCCACCCTGGTGTTCGGCGAAAAAGGTCGTTGCGACAAGCCGGTGCGCTTTTCCACGCGCCAGTTGGCGCCCGCCGGTTTTCTCGAGGGCCGCTCGGTGGTCCTCGTGCCGCTTGGCTTCCGCGGCGAGCGGCTCGGCATGGCGTCGCTCGAGTTCGGCGCGCCCGACACCATGCTCTATGAAGAACTGCGTCTGGTGCTCAGCTCGGCGGTGACCGGCGCCCTGCTCACCCGCGCGGTCGATCAGGCGCGGCGCGAGGTCGAGAAGCTGGCCATCACCGATCCGCTGACCGGCCTGTACAACCGGCGCCACCTGTCCGAGCGCATCCGCGACGAATTCGTGCGTATGCGCCGGCACCCGCGCAGCCTGAGCCTGGCCTTGGTCGATCTCGACGGGTTCAAGCAGGTCAACGATCGCTTCGGCCACGAGGCCGGTGATCGCGTGCTGGTGACCGTCGCGCAGCGCTTGCGTACCGGGCTGCGCGAGATAGACATCGTGGCCCGCTTCGGGGGAGACGAGTTCGTCGTCCTGCTTCCCGAAACCACCGCCGTCCAGGCGTGCATGGTCTCCGGCCGCATCCTGCAGGCCTTGTCAGGCCAGCCCATCGACGAGCACGGCATCGTGAGTGCGACCTTCGGTGTCGCCACCACCGACGATGGGGGCACCCAGATCGACCAGGACGAGCTCTTGCGCCGTGCCGATCACGCGCTTCTGTGTGGCAAGCGGGCCGGCAAGGGGCGGGTCTTGCACTTCAATGATTGTCCGCCCGCCTTGCCGGAGAAGTAGCGCGGGTACGGCCCAAAGTCACTTTCCACACCTTCCGCGACCCGCCCACGCAGACCGCATCGCGCTGGTCGCTACCGCCCACGCGACCGCTCACGGGCACGCTGGCCGATCTGCGCTCGCCCGGGATCTTCCCGACAAGTTGTAGCAAGGATCAGAACCGGACCCGCAGGCCGGTGTTGAAATCCGCCACCATCGCGAAATTGGGGAACCCGACCAGGCCATTGACTTCGAGGATCCAACTCCAGGAATCGCTCAGGCCAACCGACATGCCTCCGCCGGCGCCAACCACGACCGGGCCGCCCGCCACGGTGTCGGTGCGTACCTGGCCCTTATTGTTTGTGAGGCCAGAGATGACTAGGCGGAACCCTTGATACCCGCCGCCCAAAATGGGGCCGATGTAGAAACGCACGGTCTCACCGCTGCTGAAATACAGCAGTCGCGCCAGGAACGAGATGGACGTCGGGGCAATGGGGTTGCTGGCAGGCTGAGAGATGTACTGGAATCGTCCCTGCAACGAGAGGGACAGGCTCCGGGTCATGAAGTAGCCGACCTCCGGCGTGACTTGGCCGAGCGACGCAAAGGCGTAGCCCAGCGGGGCCTCGCCACTCTTCGGAATCTGGCTGTGGTACACCTCGTAGTTCTTGTTCCCGGCATAGCCGATCCCCGAACCCAAGCCGAGGCCGATCCACCAGAAGCCAGACTCGGCGGCCTTGGCCTCGCCGCCCTCGCCCTCCTCGTCGACTCTCCGCGCGCGACGTGAGCCTGCCTCCTCCGACCCCTGATCGCCGCTGCGGATGCCAACCACGGTGGGATTCTCCTCGCTGCCCACTGAGCTGAGAACATCACCCTGCTTGTTGTGCGCCTCGAAGTAGAGGAAGAGCTGGTCGCCCGAGGTTGCTTCTGCGGGAAGCTGTGTGGTCCAGCTTGGGCTTCCATCCAGGGTTGATTCAGTCGACATCTTGCGCGATCGAAAAGTACCGTGCCCCGGGCGGAAGTAGACGATCACCTCGCTGGCCGAGAGCGAACCTTCGGCCACGCAGCGGAGTTTGAGCGCCGAGCCCGCCCTGGCCACGGTCGCGGCTGGACAACGAAGCTGGCCTTCCGATGACGTGGAGGTCTCGGTCGTGTCAGGGACAGAAGCTGCTGACGTGCTCTCCATCTCGGAGTGTGCCCGTTGGAACAACTCCTTCACCTCAGGAGAACTCATCTCTTTGTTGGGTACGTAGTCGGGTCGCAATTCCAAGGCCTTCTTGAAATGGAAGAGGGCTTGGTCTTCGTTCTTTATACCGGTTGCGTAGAGGACGCCCAGGTTGCCGTGCGTCCCTGCCATCACGACGTGATCCCCGAGGGCCGCGGCTTCACCGATTTCCAGGGCTTTCTTCAGGCTCTTCTCGGCCAGAGAGAACTCCATGGCGTCGTAGAACTGCCTCCCCTCCTTGTTGAGGCGTACCACCTTCGCCACCGCCTCCGGGTTGGCGCCGGCTGCCTCGGCCAGCCCGGCCGGCAAGGACAAGAGGAGCCAGGCCGCGGCTCCCCAGACGAGGTGTCGGCAAAACCAGGGGCGTACTGTTTTTCGCGCGCTCATGGGCTCCCGTGGGGGGAAAAATCCCTTCCCCCGCTTTATAACTCGGGGGCCATTCAAAGTGTCAAGAACTTAGCCGTCTTACCTATTTCTTGCGTCGTGTCTTGGCCTTGGTTGCGGGTTTCGCTGCGGCCCTGGCCTTGGGCGCAGATTCTGCCTTGGGCGCGCTTGCCGCTGCGTCTGTCGCTGGCGGGGCTGCCGCCGGGGCGTCTTTGACCTTGGGCAGGGTAGCACCCTTCTCGTCTAGGTAGGCCAGCACCCAGGCGAAAGGGGCCTCGTCCTCATGGGGCGCGAGACCGAGCACCAATGGGCACGCAACCCACCGCCAGAGGCAGGAGGAGCGCGGGAAGGACTGCCCGCATAGGTCGGGCTACCACCACATGCTGGCAGCGATGGTGAAGGTATGCCGGTCAGGCTGCAGAGGCACCCAGAGATTCCCCGCCTGGCCGTAGGGATAGGGAAGGCTGCCGGTTGGGTTGCTCGTGTACCAGCTTCCGTAGTTATAGTACTGGTACTGGATGATCACCTGCTCGTGCGTGACCCACTCCGTACGGAAGATCAGCCGGGGAGACCAGACCGAGAAGCTGTGGGTGTTGTCGTCCATGTTCGGCTGAACCCAGTCGGTACGCTCCCCGATCGACATGAAGGGCAGGGGTGTGTAGAGCAACTGATAGCCCATCTTGAGCTTGGTCTTTCCCAGAGCCGCGACGGCTGGCTCGTCGGATGCGGGAAGGCCACTGATGTGATTAAACATGCCGAAGAGCTGGACGGTGAAGTCGGCGCCTTGGCCCCACCAGGCCGCTGGCCGCGCCAGGAACGCAGCCAAGCTCCACGTGTACTGGAGGCCGACGCTGTTGACCCAGCCATCACCCGTTCTACCGGTGAAGTTGGCCGCATACTGCCAGCCACCCTGAGAGTGCATGACCTCGATTGAGTCAGCCAGGACGCCCACGTTGGTCGTCTTGATGGAGGAGAAGCCGAGGTAGCCGGTTCCCAGCCAGCCACCGTCGAGCCTAATGTCCTCACCCAGGACTAGCATGCTGCCATCCCTGACTGCTTTCTGGCCCAGGCTCGGGCTGACGTAGTTGGCAGAGGGGAAGTGCTGAGGGTAGTGGGCCGGATCGTTCATGTCGGTTCGCATGGCGTCTTTGGTCCAGGTGTACATGCTGTGACTTGTAAAAGTGAGCATGTTGGCGACCACGAAGCCAACGTGGCTATGGGTCAACAATGTGGTTCCCATCTGTTCATAGCCAGGGTAGGGCTCCCACGAGGTGTAGGGATAGATCTTCCACTGATGGACGTCCATCTTGGCGCCACCACCTATCTCGCCAACGATCCTGAAGTTGTCGAGGATGTCAAATTCGAATGTGCCGGTGGCGCCGGCGATACGGGTGCGGCCGATCATGTAGGTGTCATAGGCACCGCCATCGTACTTGCCCATGGCTCCGTAGCGGTCCCCGAACACGCCCACGTTCCACGTCATCTTGCCAACGTCGCCAAAGGCGTCCGGAAAATTGAGGGTGAGGAAGGCGCGGTCAATACCGAGCTGGTCCTGCAACTCGCGCCAGCTACCCGAGGTGATGTTGTAACTGGCGATGGCCGCGGTCATGATGGCGCGGTTGTTTCCATACTGGAGAATCAATTCCGCCCACGGGCCGGGGTTGTTGTTGGTATAGCTCCACGTCGTGTAGTTCAGATCGGGTGTCACGGGCGGGGCATGGAACTGAATACCCCTGCCGGGCTCAGTCCCCATGCTCAGGCGCATGGGGCCGCGGAAGAAGCCGCGGAACTTGAAGCCCCAATCCTCGGCGGGCACTTCGGTCGCGGGCGGGCCCACATTGTCAGCCACGTACGACGAAGTTTGGGGAGACAGGCCGAGTTCGGCGGCTTGCCCCCCGCGCTTGCGCTGAGTGCTGGCAGCTCCGGCCTCCGGCGCGGTCACGACTGGTGCGGGGGGCACGGCCGGCGTGGCAGCCGCAGCCGGAGCGGGAGCCACAGGCTCCTCGGCGGGAGCCGGCGCGGCCGGGGCCGGAGTTTCTTCGGCCGGGGCTGCCGCGGCCGGGGCCGGAGTTCCCTCGGCCGGGGCTGCCGCCGGCGGCGGCGGAGGCGCCTCGTCTTTGCTAGCTGCTGGGGTCTTGGATTGGGCTTTCTTCTTGGCTGCTGACGCGGTCCCGACCGACGCCAGCAGGGCCGTGACAAGGAAGGCCGCCGAAAGCAGGCGCAGGGCGATTCGGGTTCTTGGAAGCGTGGTCGTTGTCATGGGGGGAGCCTCGTTGGTTGTCTTCGCTCCCCAACCATCAAGAATGGACAAGTGGGAAGCAGCAAAGGAGGAGGTTGTTGTACACCAACTTACCTTTCGCCGGCAAGGCGCCTGCGTGTCCCGTAGGCAGCGACCGGGGATTCTATGGAGCGCCATTGGACACATCCTTTCTGGTGTTGAGGTGATGGGCGGCAACGTAGCCACTACAGATCGAGAGTCTCCATCCCGCGGGCGCGGTTCAGCATGTGCAATTCACCAAAGGTTCCTGAGGACTTCCCACGCGACCAGGCTCGCGTGTTCAAGCGACGAGGGAGGATGACTTTCTCCGCGGAATTCGCGGGGGCTCTCATTGAGAATCGATGCTCGGCACGCGGCCCACCACGTTCAGGGTCACGGTTTCCACAGCGGCCAGATCGGCCTGTGGCTTCGGTCTGCTCGACGAGCAGATGACCTTGTGCGCCGTTGGCCCGGCGTTGGCGTCGGTGAGCGTTGCGGAATGCGCGGGACCACTTTTTTCCAGCGGCCTGGCCGACTATGCTTTGATGAACCTGGGCCGAGAGGCGAGCCCACGAGTCGTGGAAAGAATAAGCGAGACTGCCCTTGCCGCGTTGTATCAGAAGTACGCGCCGGCAATCTACGCCCACTGTCGGCGGATGTTGCAGTCGCAGGCTGCCGCTCGGGACGCGACCCAGGAGGCGTTTGTTCGCGTGCTTACGCGCGGGCCGCGGTTTCCCAACGACGAGGATGCCCTTCGCTATCTGTACCGCGTATCGACGAACGTTTGCTTGAATCAGATACGTGAGGTCAAGGTTCACACTCGTGCCGCGGCGTCGCTGCGGCTGCGGCCCTCATCGTCGGGATCGATGGAGGGGCGGCACGTGGACCGCGAATTCGTGGCTGCCGTTCTTGACCGCTGTGGTGAGGCCGCCGCGAGGGTGGCGGTCATGCGCTACGTGGATGGCATGTCGCAGGTCGAGATCGCCGAAACCCTGGGGATCACAAGGCGAACGGTGTTCAATCGACTGCGCAAGATTGCCAGAATCGCTCGGGACTTGCTCGGGGTCGCGGAGCCTGAGGCGAGGGAACCGAGGAGGGAGGGAGACTCATGACTGATTGCGTGATGCGCCTGGAGCTGGTGCAATGGGAGGCGAATCCAGAGGCACGGCGATCCCCGGACGTAGGCGCCCACCTGCGAACCTGCGATCGGTGTGCGGCCGCGCTGGCGGAGCTGGTTTCGGCCCGCGAGGAACTGCTCGGAAGCGATCCCGCGGCCCAAAGCCTCGCGGCAGCTCGCGCGATCCTGGCGAGGGTGGCCGAACGGCGTCGCAGGAACTGGTGGCGCCTGGTGGTGCCCCTGACTCTCACCCCGGTTGCGGCCGCGACAATGGTCCTCCTCGTGATGACACGCAGTGGTCTGTCTCCAGCGCCACCGGCGCGGGACAAGATCTCTGGTGCCGCCATGTATGTTGCGGGTGCCGTGCGCAGCAAGGGTGCCCTGTTGGTCGAGGCGTTTTGCAAGCGCGGTGAGAGCGTGTTTCCGATCAAGGATGGCGACGATTTCGTGAAGGGCGACCGCTTGCGTTTCGCTTACACCAAGGATCAACCCGGGGTGTTGCTGGTGTTCGGGGTCGACGATACCGGCCGGGTTTTCCCCTACTACCGCGATGACGCATTGGCCGGGGTGAGTGCTCCCCCTGGTGCCGAGGTCATGCTGCCCGAGTCCGTGGAATTGGATGACCACCACGGTTGGGAAAGGGTTTTTGCCCTCTGGACGCCCGCCGCTCTTGCAGATGACATGGTTCGCACGGCCGTGGCCGAGGCGCTGGCCGCCGGCAAGGGTGACATCCGGCAGGCGGCAAGTCTGCCAGTGGAGGCTGAGCAAGTGTCTTTCTTGCTCAGGCGGCCGTGACCATGGTCACCAATGCTGCATGGGCTTGTCACAATCGGTGTCACGGCCGTGAAAGAATGAGGTACGCTAGAAGCATGGCCCTTCGCTTGTTAGGCGTTTGCCTGATCCTGGCGCTGTGGCAGGGAGCCGCCCACGCGCAGGCCCAGCAGGCCCGCGTGGCTGTCGTGGTCGGCAACAATCTAGGGCACGACCCAGCGCGGACCTTGCGTTTTGCCGAGGCAGAAGCCGGCAAGCTGGCCAGCTTGCTTCGCAGTGCGGGTGGATTTGATAGCGTCGTCACGATCAAGGGTGCGCGGCGCCAGGAGGTGGAAGAGGCGCTGGCCGTGGCGCGGGCACAACTCGATCGCGCTCACGCCGAGGGCAAACGGACCCTATTCCTTTTCTACTACTCGGGCCACGGTGACCAGGAGGCGCTTGAGCTGGGCTCGTCGCGCTTGCCCCTGCGTGATCTGCGTTCGTATCTCGAGCAGCTTGCTGGGGCAGATGTGCGCGTGGCGTTTGTCGACGCCTGCCAGTCGGGCGCGCTCACTGGCGTCAAGGGTGGCCGACGCGCGCCGGGTTACGAGATCCATCTGGCCGATCCTGGGAGCGTCAAGGGCATGGCGATCGTGACCTCCTCGACGGCTAACGAGCTGTCGCAAGAGTCAGACGACCTCGAAGGCTCCTTCTTCACCCACAACATCATGGCCGGGCTGCGTGGCGCTGCCGACTCGTCACATGACGGGCAGGTGACCTTGGGTGAGGTCTATCAATTCGCGTTCAGGCGCACCCTGGCCAGCACAGCAGCCAGCCTGGTGGGCGGCCAGCACCCGACCTACGACTATCGCATGTCCGGTGCGGGTGATGTGATCCTGGCCCGCACGCGGCCCAATGACGCTCGCCTGGTCTTTCCGCGCGAAACCGGCGTCACCTATACGGTTGTACACAAGGGACGCGGCGAGGTGATTGCGGAATTGAGCTCGACCTCGGGCGAGGACGTGTACTTGGCCCTGCCTGCTGGCGAGTATCGGGTCGTGCGGCGGGTCCTGGCCGGCGTGAGCGAGACGACTTTTTCTCTCGCGGCGGGCAGCTCGACGGTCATCGAGACAGCGGCTATGGCCCCGGTCCTGGCCGATGCTGACAATCATCGCGAGAAGGGCGGGCTCTGGCAGCCCAATTCTTTGGGCATCAATGTCGGTCTGCAGAGCAGTCCGGTGCCTGGAACTGGATCCGTGGTTGGGACGGCTGCGCTTTCTTACATGCGCAGGGTCGGCAGGCTCGCGTTGCGTGCGCGCGCCGAGTTTTCCTCCTTCGATGCCACGTCCCAGGACTCGCAATCGTCGTTCCTGCGCTTCGGGCTCTCGCTCGACGCACTCTGGCCGCTCTTTTGGACAGACAGGTTCGCGCTGCTGCTGGGTCCGACCGTCGGCATGCCCATCGTGCGCCAACACGATACTCGGTACGACGGCACATACTCCGTCGGACTGGCCTATGGCGGTGTGGCGTCAGCTATGTTGCGTACCTATCGCAGCACATGGCTTGTGCTCTCAGCGCAGGGAGGCGGCGAGTTCTTCCGCTTGAACGACCAGCGCGTGCAGCGGTTGGTCGGTGGCGTATCGCTGGGCGGACTGCTGGCTTTCTAATACATGGGAACCCTCAAAGGGTTCCCAAACCCTCCCGCGATGGTGCGCCGCCGGCAAAGCCGGCGGGCTCCCCACGCGACTAGCGCTCCGGGTTGCGCGACGAATGAGTAGGACAATGTGGTCAGGCACACACCAATCTGGCGTCTCGTGCGCTTCACATTTCCGTTTCGAGCCCTTTCGAGGGTACTCTATATGTGATGAGCGAAACTAGGCATAGCGTTCGGTGCTCCAGGGCAAATGGACTCGGCGAAGTCTCCCTTAGCCTGCTCCTCCCAGTCGTAGTTGCTTGCCTGATGTTAGGGGCCACATGCGGCGCACCCGATGAGGTGGTGAGGCACGCAAGCCCGGCGCCGACCGGTGGCGGTGGCGGAGCATCCAGTTCGAGCGCTGTGGGAACCGGAGGCAACGCTGGCTCCACCGCTGAACCAAGCGGCGGCCTGCCCAGCCAGGGTGGCGTCAGCGATTCTGGCGGCACGGTAGGCACGGGTGGCAAGTCCAGCGCGGGCGGGACTGTGCGTTCAGGCGGCACGAGCGCGACAGGAGGCAGGACCGCAACCGGCGGGATCAGCGCCACGGGCGGCAGGACCGCAACTGGCGGGATCAGCGCTACGGGCGGCAGGAGCGCAACTGGCGGGACCAGCGCCACGGGTGGCGCGGGCGGAACTGGTGGGATCAGCGCCACAGGCGGCTTGGGCAGTGGCGGCACGAGCGCAGGCGGAGCGGACGGTGGAGTTGGCGGCGCGAGCGGGGCCGGGGGCCGCAATCCCTTCGGGAATGGCGGAAGTACAAACGGAGGCGCTGGCGGCACGCGCACTGGCGGCGTGAGCGGGGGTGGCAACGGCGCTGGCGGCGCCACGACAGGCGGGTCATCGGGCGGAGGCGGGGATTCCGGCGGAGCGGGCGGTTCTGGCGGTGCGACGTCAACCGTGGCAACTGGCGCCTTGCAGGTGTGGGTCGTGGGGATTACTGGCAGCACAGGTCAAGTCACGTTTAATATCCGAATTGACAACATGACATCGCAGAGCACTGACCTGTCGACCGTGACACTTCGCTACTGGTACAAGGACGAAGGGTTGGGCACGGCTCTGAAGGTCTCAGCCTATTACGTGAGCATTGGTCACTCGAACACAGGTAGCGTGGTGTTCGACAAGGTCGTGGCAGTTTCGCCGGCTGCCACAGGCGCTGACCACTATTTTGAGCTTTCATTCGGCGGAACGTTGACAGCAAAGAATGACTCGTCCGGTAACGACAAGTTCAACATAGACATCGGGCTGCTCAACGGGGGCGCATTCGACCCAACCAACGATTACAGCTACGCGGGAGCAACTGGGTACGACACCAAGATCACCCTCTACGGGAACGGCAAGCTAATCTCGGGCGTGGAGCCGGGCTAGGGCTAGGCTGACCCTGCTGACGCTGGGCTTGATGCCAGCGCCGGCGGCGGTGAGTCCGGCGTGTAGATCACCGGACGGGAAGTTGAACTCGAGGGTAGCGCGAGCGCAGTTGCTCAAGTAGCCGCGGTTCTTGCGTGAGGGCGCGGACTGAGCGACCATGGTCCACATGGTGACGAGCCTGCGCGTGGTGCTTGCGTGTCTTCCGCTGGCATTTCTCGGCGGTTGCAGCGGCCGCCGAATCTCACGGCACGCTCCGCCGCCCTTGGCTGCTCGCGGCATCTTCTTCGTTACAATCGTGTCATTTGCTCGCAAGATGTGTCATTGTCTCGTGACACCATGCGAACAATCAAGCGCTACTCCAACCGAAAACTCTACGACACCTTTGACAAGCACTACGTGACGCTGGCTGATGTGGCCGGGTTCGTGCGCGGTGGCGACGAAGTGAAGGTCACTGATCACGTCAGCGGCGCGGACCTCACGTCAGCGACCCTGGCGCAGATCATCTTCGAGGAAGAGAAGCGCAACTCGCGCCTCGGTCCCGAGGGCCTTCGCCGCATCATCCAGCACGGCTTGAAGGTCGAGTAGGCATCTCCCCGTCGGAGAATCAGGAGCGCCTACGCGCTACGCTCAGGTGGCTGGCCCACATGGGCGAGCCACGGTTTGGGACAGTTCTGCTCGGCCAGCGTGCCCGTGAGCGGTAGCGCGAGCGACTCGCGTGGCGCGGCCCAGCCTGCCCCGGCGGCCCCGATTTTCCCGACAAGCTCTAGCTAGCCACTCAGCCTGTGAATCCCGTCCACCACATGCCAAGTTGCCACGATGGTCAGGTCGACCAGTTTCTCGTTCCGGCGATTCTCCGGCACGACTAGGTGCTCGTAGGTACACAGGGCCTGGAGCTCGCGCAGAAACTTGCCGATCACGCGCCGGTCGGAATCGCCAATCCAGCCGCCCAGCTTGCTTACCAGCAGGCGCTGGTGTTGCTGGATGANNTCGAAGTACTCGGCGACGGTTTCCCGTACCTCCAGATATGGCGCTTGCGAGCCAGGTCGTTGATTCTCGGGGGAGCCCCGGCATGCGCCTTCCAGGTCGATGATGCGGTCCACATACTCCAACTTGGTCAGCGCGACCTGCCAGTCGCGGTAACGGCGCCGCCAGCGCGACGCCGGATCGAGCCAGACGGCGAAGCTCTCGGCAAAATCCTCGTCAGGGTGTTTCTGCGCGTAGTGGTACATGCCCGCACGGTGCAGGTGTCTTACGTAGTCGTGACTCCAAGGGTTCGCGTTGTAGACGTCGCGGTACGAGCGGCGAAAATCGCCGAAGGTTTGCGTCCAGTCTTTGCGCTTCCACAGCTCGAAGGCGTAGTTGACGGCATGCCCGGTCTCGTGGCGCAGATACATCAAGACTTCTTCGCGCGTGTATTCGAACAGGTGGTTGTTGACCATCTGCCACAGGACGGAGTTGGCGAGGTACCAGGGGATGTTGACGCTGATGGCGCGATCCGTGGTCCAGAAGTCGTCGTCGCCCAGGTAGTACTGCGGAACGAAAACTATTCCCTTGGCGCGCAATTCTGCGCCGACCTGGGCCAGACACTCGGCCAACACATCCTGCGGCTCAAGCTGAAGATCGCAGATGCGGGTGGAGAGCAGCTTCTGCAGCCCGACCTCGCGTTCAACCGGATCGTCTGTCGCCAAGTGAGCGACGCTGCGCTTCGTCTTGAGTGCCGGGAGCGACATTGACGAAGAACATTTACCATGGCGGCGCGGAACCAACGGCGGAAATGAACCGATCCGCAACGCGTCTTTAGTCATCTGTGACGCATGGAAGAATCAGATATCGCCTTGAAAACACACGGTTATTCTGCACTTTCGATGACCCCTCGTGCTATAACGCTAAGGGACTTCGGGCGTCGCTAGCCCTGCTGATCTGGAATTGTCGCACGGGGAGCCGGCCGGCTCTGGCGGCCGCGCACCATAGCGCGAGGCCGAGCGCGAGGGCGCGAGCGTAGCGAGCGGGTGTGGTAGGGAAGGTGCAGGTCCCGAAGTCCCCGAAGGGGGAAGCGAGCGGGGTGGGGGTGGCAGGTGGGGGGCCGAAGGGTCTGGCGAGGCCGAGCGAAGCGAGCGGGGAGGCGGTGGCGGGNNGACACTCTATCTCGCACTGGCCTCGGTTGGCGTGGCTTGGTCGACCTCGCGCGGAGACGGCAGCACATGGCGTCTGGCGGGGCGCGAAGACAGCCAGACCCTGCTCGGGGCCATCGCCGGAGTCCTGATCGGGCTTGGTTACGTGTTCGCGTCGCGGCTTGCGGTACACAGGTTCGAATGGGCGCGCGCGCTTCATCGAGACATGCGCGCCATTCTCGGGCCGTTGCCAAACGCCGAGGCAGTGGTGTTGGCAGTCGCCTCGGCCCTGGGCGAGGAGATCTTCTTCCGGGGAGCCCTCTTGCCCGCCGTCGGCCTGCTCGGGTCGAGCCTGATATTCGCCCTGCTTCACGTGGGGCCGAAGCTCCGGTTCTTGCCGTGGACCATTTCCTCATTCGTAGCAGGCTTGGTGTTCGGGCAACTCTTCATCTGGTCGGGTGATCTAACCGGACCGGTGGTGGCGCATTTCACGGTGAACTTCCTCAACTTTCGCTTTCTTTCTGCACACGAGATGCGATGAGCGGAAGTCACCTGCAACGGATCATGTTGGGATGGGTCCTGCTCGCCTGGCCAACCCAGGGGCGTGCGGCTGACGAATTCTCGGGCGCGGACAAGCTGCGCGCGATCTACTCGGCCGAGTTTCGTTTCACCAGGCAAGGGTTCCCCGTGGTGCCGGTGGCCATCGCCGAGGGACTCGCACGGGTGACCATCAGCGCCGGTGCTTCGGGCGGTTTGCGCCTCTTTCCCGAAGGCGAGGGTAGCTCCGAGGTGCGCGGCGAGGAGGCTTGGCAAGTTCGCGCATCAGCGACGGTGCCGGCCAAGTTGAGCCATTGGGCGGTAGTGTGGCGCGGGAAACCGGGACAAGGGAACGAAGCCGACGCGCAGATCGAGCGGTGGAAAGACCTCGGTGAAAAGCCACGCCGATTCGAGCAGGGCACCGTGTTTGGCGTGGGTGGCGAGGTGCTCGACCGGCGCGAGGTCTTGGTGGGGGTGGGGCCATTTGGCAAGCCGGAAGGGGCCGAGCATGCCCTTGAGGCATTGGCCCGCAAGGCCACCCTGGCAAACCCGGGCGTGTTCACCGAGTTGGTTGATCGCCCGCACGGGCAATTGGAAGCGGTCGGCAGCAGAACCGGGATGAGTGTGCGCAACGAGGGTGTGCTGTGGTTCGTGGCGGGCGGGGACAGCCCGCTGCAGGTGGAGGCCGAGGGCACGGCGGGGAAGGCATTGACTAGGGTGTCGGGCGCCTACTTCGGCAAGCTGTACGTGACCTTGGATCGCAATGGCAGCCTGGCTGTGGTCAATGCTTTGCCCGAGGATCGTCTGTTGGCCGGCCTGCTTCCGGCCGAGATCTTTCCCAATGCCCCGGGGGAAGCGCTCAAGGCGCAGGCGGTGGCAGCGCGAGGCGAGCTGCTGACCAAGATCGGCACGCGACACATCGGTGATCCTTTCCGGTTGTGCTCGCAGACGCATTGTCAGGTCTACTCGGGTGCGGGCCGGGAGACCCCGCGGACCACGGCGGCGGTCGCCGCGACCCGCGGCGAGGTGCTGTTCACCGCCGACGGCAAGGACTTGGCTGACACCGTGTATTCAGCCAGTTGCGGCGGCCACACCGAGAACAACGAGAACGTCTGGCCCGAAATGCCCGCCCTGCCGGCTCTGCGCGGCCATCGCGATGCGCCCGCTGCTGGGAAGCAGGACATCTATGCAGCGGGCGTGAGCGCAGAGAACGTGACGCGCTTCATTGACCAGCCGCCGGCTGCCTATTGTGGTCAGGCCCACCTTGGGGCGGGTGATCGCTTTCGCTGGACGGTAAAGCGGACCGCTGCCGAGCTGGACAAGCTGCTTGACCAATACCATCTGGGCAAGATACGGGCTATCGAGGTGCCGCAGCGAGGGGTATCAGGGCGCGCACTCGCGGTACGCGCGGTGGGCTCGGCCCGCAGCGAAACCATCCGCGGCGAGTTGCGCATCCGCCAGACCTTCGGCGGGCTGCGCAGTTCGCTGTTCGTCGTGGAGTTCAAGAACGGCGACGCGATCTTTCGCGGCGCTGGTTTTGGCCACGGCGTGGGCATGTGCCAGACCGGCGCCGTGGGAATGGGAGAAGCCGGCAAGAGCTATCAAGAGATCCTGCGCCATTACTACCCGAACACCGTATTGCGGAAACTTTGGTAGTTAGCTTTTTCACCACAGAGGACACAGAGGACACAGAGGTCGGAGAGGAAGAAGGGGTTCGGACCGGACAAAAACCAACCCTTCCTTTTCCGGTCCGGCTCTGTGACCTCTGTGCTCTCTGTGGTTCAACCAGCATTCTTTCCCGACGGTGGCGCGGCCTTCTCGGGGGACTTGGGGCCGTTGTTGAGGATGAAGTAGTCAACGCCGGCGGTGCCGCAGGCCTCCTCGTTGCGGTGGAAGGTCCAGTGGATGTAGACCTTGCCATTGCCAGACAGGATGGTCGGTGGCGGGGTGGGGTAGGGAGCTGCGCTGAAGACCACGTCGATGGCCGCGCTGTCGTAGATGGTCAGCCCCGAGGACCGCACCACACCCACGCGATCCACATTCCCTTGGCCGTCGAGAACGATTTCCAGCTTGGCTACCAGGCTGGGATTGTTGAGCGGCAAGCTGGCGGATTTGCTGTCCAGGCCGGCCATGAAACCGAAGGCCCACAGCTCATGGATCTTCCGATGCATGCGCGTGATGAACTGGGCAAAGGGCGCGGCGCGTGTATTGAGCGCGGTCTGGTTGCCAGGCTTGACCTCGGCGATGAAGTTCTCGAGGGCGGAGCGCACCCGTTCGCGCCGCTCGGCGAATTTGCCCTTGCGCTTGGAGCGTTCGGCTTTGGCCAGCGCTGCCGCCGCCTCGGCGTCGGTGCCGAATACGGATTCGTACTGTCTGCGGGTCAGGCGCAGTCGTGCGCCGGGACCGCCGCCTCCGCCGCGCGAGCTCGATTGCTCCTCATCGGGCTGAAAACGCATCCCGTCGGGTGAGACGGCCTCACGTTCCACGCTTTCAGCCTTGCGCGGGCCGCGCATGGCCAGGGTGGCCTTGCCCGGCGCCTCGGGTCGGAATGACTCGGGCAAGGGATGCTCGCCGCCTTCGCCCGCCCGCTTTTCCGGCCGTGCTGCGCGGTCTTCCAGAGAAGCGATCTTGTCTTCTTGGTCCGAGGGATGCGCTTGCAGGCCAACCTGCTCCCGTTCCAGGTTGGTCTCGCGGGCACGGGTTTCGTTCTCGGTTCGGTTGTTCTTCTCGGCCAAATACTTGGCATGCTCCGGCGCTTCCACATCCTTGCCCATGTCGAGCTCGACGATTTTCTGGTGCGGTCGCTCGGGCGGCGGCGGGGGCGGCTCTTCTGACTTGGGGGGCGGAAGCTGCGCGAGCGGCTTCTCCGGTGGCTTGGGGATGGGCGGCAGTTTCTCCGGAGGAGGCAACTCGATTTCGGTCTCGGGCTGCTTCTGCAATTGGGCGAGCTTCTGCGTCTTCTTGTCACGCGGCTGTTTCTCGGGCGGCGCGGGCTCCTCGACGGCGGGGAGCCCGGCCGGCAACTCGCTCTCTTTGACCGACTCGAAGCTCAAGTCGACTTCGTTCGACTCGCGCTTGCCATAAATGAGGGCTAGGACCACCAGAGGCAGAATGACTTGCGCGTGCAGGAGTACCGACGCGAGCAGACCACGGCCGAGGTAGCCGCTAGGTCGCTGGTTTCGTCGGGTGCCCATGGCGCAGTCGGAGGTTACTCCATCTGTCGCGGCCGTCCACCTACATGGGAAGCGGGCTCCCCACGCGGCTAGGCCTCACTCAGCCTTGGACTTCGGTCGCGGCATCAGTGGCGCGCTGCGAGCGTCGTCGCCTACCCGGACTGGCAGCACGGCCATGGCCAGGCCTTTCCAGTGCAGGCGGCGTTCGACCTGGTAGGCGGTCTCGTTGTGCAGGATTCGCTGTAGCCAGGTCTCACGCTTCCAGATTAGCTTGCCGGCAAAGAACACGACGCGGGGAAACTCGTCCGCAATCTTGATGCACAGGCGGCTGGCCTCGTACACCGCGTCCAGCCCTTCGGCCATTCGGTAGCTGGAGTTCCAGCCCAGGCTCTTGGCGAGAGTCACATATTTCTGCAGGGTTTCTTCAACCCGGAGGCGCAGCGAAGCTACCTCGGCGGCGCCCTTGAACGTGCCGGTGTCGTGCACTGCCGCTGAGACGAACACCAGATTGGCAAAGTAGCCGGGGTAGGTGCGCTGGATGGAGAGCATGGAGTGCACGCCCAGACCGCCGTACTTTGCCACCAGGAGGACCGCGGTGGGCTTGCTAGGATCCGGCTCACCCCCGTGTCCGTCGAGCCCCACCAGGTTGTCCAGGTCAGCATCGAGTAGGGCCAGTTGCCGGGCAACCTCGCGGTAGTGGGACTTTACCAACAGGCACACCACGATGAGGGCGGTGGTCACCAACAGGGTCAGCCAGGCGCCCTGCGAGAACTTGAGGACGATGGTGAAGGTCAGGATCGATAGGCACATGACCAGTCCGACGACGTGAACCAGGATGTGACGTCCCCACTTGGCATCGCGGGACCGCTCGCGCAGCCAGAAGCGGCACATGCCAAGCTGAGAGAGAGAGAACGTGATGAACACGTTGATGGCGTACATGGTCACCAGGGCGTCCACGTTGCCGTGGGTGAACAACAGCAAGGCGATGGCGGCCACTCCGAGCATCACGACGCCGTCTTTGGTGGTCAAGCGATCGGACAGGGATGCGAAACGCCGGGGCAGCCATGAATCGATCGCCATGTTGGACATGACCCGCGGCCCGTCGATGAAACCGGTCTGCGCCGCCACGAAGAGCAGCGCGCCCTCGGACACCAGGGTGAGGACGACGAAAGCTTTGCCAACCGGCAAGCCGAGCACGTGCCAGTTCGTGGCGAAGGCCTCCACCAGCACGCCGTTCAATGTCTTGCCCTCTTGGGGACGGATGCCAAAGAGGAGGTAGCAGAGCAGGATGCCGCCTGCGGTGAAGGCCAGCGATACGGAAAGATAGACCATGGTGCGTTTGCCGGTGGCCACCCGCGGCTCACGCATTATTTGCAGCCCGTTCGACACCGCTTCGATGCCGGTGTACGTGCCGGCACCTCGGGAATAAGCGGTCATGAAGATGATAAACACGCCGAATACGCCGTAGCTCCGGATGCTCTGCGAGAACTCACGCGTGAGGTTGGTGGCCACCTCCGGTGTGTGACCGATGTGCGAGCCGAGGCCGCCCAGAATCAGCACGAGGTGAGTGATAACGAAGACCATGAAGACGGGCACTAGCGGCGTGACCGACTCCTTCACGCCGCGTATGTTGAGGACGATGAGAAGCGTGATGACGACAAACTCCAGGGGCAATTTCCAGGTGTGGTAGCTCAGCGGTAGCATGTTGAAGACGGCATCACCGCCCGAGGCGATGGACACAGTGATCGTCAGGATGTAGTCGACGAGCAGCGCCGAGCCTGAGAGGAGCCCGGCCTTCTCGCCGAGCAGTTTGCTGGCCACCACGTAGCCACCGCCGCCGGCGGGGAAGTGTTCGATGATGCGGCTATACGCGTAGGAGATCACGAACACGGTCAGCGCGGTAGCCAGCGCCATGAACACCGCCAGATAGGTGGTGTTGCCGTGTTCGAGCAAGGAGCGGAAAGATTCGTCAGGGCCGTATGCCGAGGATGACAATCCGTCGGCGCCCATGCCAACCCAGGCCAAGAATGCAATCAGCGAGATCTTGTGGAAGACACCAGGATCCTTGAAATCCCGCGGGCGACCCACCATGACCCGCCAGCCGGTCTCCAGCAGGGACGCTTTGTCTTCCGGCCGGGTCGTCTCGTGACTACTCATTCAGCTTTCTTGACCGGCCCCCCGTCCTTCGGGGCCTCTTCTGCCTACGAGGTTAGCTGACGGGCTCGGGAGGAGGCGGTTCCCCGGTGCTGGCTGGCACTTCGCCCCAGAACGATTCGGTTCCCCCGTTCCGGCGAGACCGGATTCGGCGGTCAGATTGCTACTCCTGGCAGCGGGCGAAGTCAATCAGTGCAGTTTCCGATACACCCCAATCACCACCCCCAGCAGATTCACGCTGCGAAAATCCCGCTTGCGCACCATGATGGGTTCCATGCTGGGGTTGGCGGGCTGGAAGCGGATGGAGTCGCCCTCCGGGTAGTAGCGCTTGACCGTGGTTTCTTCGCCGATCATGACCACCACCACCTCGCCCGAGTTGGCCTGGAGCTGCTTGCGTACGAACACGTAGTCCCCATCGAGGATGCCGTCGTCAATCATGGACTCGCCCTTGACCCGCAGGGCGAAGACCTCGCGGTTCTGACCTATGAAGAACCGATCCACCTTGACCGTGTCCTCGTAGTTCCGCACCGCCAACAGCGGTTGCCCGGCCGCGACCTTGCCGAGGATTGGCACGTCGATGGTTTGGCCGGTCGAAAGCAGGGGGCGCAGAGCGCGCGATTTGAGGTCCTCACGCTGCAGGTAGCCCTTCTTTTCTAGGGCCCGCAGGTGATCGTTTACCCCGTTGGTGGACCGGATGCCGAAGTGGCTGCCGATCTCTCGCAAGGTGGGCGGATAGCCGCACCTGCTGATCGATCCGGAAATGAAATCCAGAACCTCGCGCTGGCGATCGGTCAGGTCGCTGGCGGGATCATCGTCGCGTACGATCGTCAAGTGGCCCATGAGCGCTCCTCTGCAGGGTAACTGAACAAACGTATGGTACGGAACATATGTCCCGTGTCAAGTTCATGTCGTCTAGCTCACTGCGGCATGGCGATTTGCAGGTCTGGCGCTGGCGGATTCGTCCCGCAGGATTTTCACGCAACTTTGGCCGGGCCACGCCGACAAGCATGCATGAGCGAGATCCCAACCAGTCCAACCCTTGCAGCCATCGTCGGCGACGACCCAGCGCTACGCCTGGTGCTGGCGCGTGCGGCGCGGGTTGCACCCACTCGCATCCCCGTGCTGGTGACAGGCGAGAGCGGGACCGGCAAGGAGCTGCTCGCCCGCGTTTTGCACGAGCTGGGGCCCCAGCCGAAGGGGCCCTTTGTCGCCGTCAACTGTGGCACCCTGGCCCGCGAACTGGCAGAAAGCCAACTCTTCGGGCACGAGCGCGGCGCTTTCACGGGCGCCGGATCGCGCCGCACGGGCTGGTTCGAGGAGGCCGCTGGGGGCACCCTGGTGTTGGACGAGATCGGCGAGCTGCCCATAGACTTGCAGCCCAAGCTCTTGCGGGCACTGGAAACCGGGCGCATCCGGCGGGTGGGCGGCAGCGGCGAGACCGCGGTGGAAGTGCGCCTTCTGGCCACCACCCTGCGCGACTTGCGACGGGACACGCAGCGTGGCTCATTCCGTCTGGATCTCTTCCACCGCCTGGCCGGTTTCGAGCTGAGGTTGCCGGCCTTACGCGAGCGGCCGGGGGACATCCTTCGTCTGGCCCAGCATTTCCTGGACGAGTTCAGGCCCGACATTGGTCCGCACGTCATCACGGCAGAGGCGGCCACCAAGCTGCTTGCGCATGACTGGCCGGGCAATGTGCGCGAATTGCGTCACGTGGTTCGCCGAGCCGCGCTCTTGACCAGTGTCGTGATCGACGCCCCCAACGTAGAGATCGAAGCGACGGGCGACGGCTCAGCCAGAATGTCGCGTGCGGCTGACGGCACCGGGCCGGGGGCAGCAGCGGTCGACCCTGTCCGGTCCCCAGCGGCGTCCCTGGTCGACAGTGACCTTCTGCCTTTGCGCAACAAGTCCTTCGAGCAGATCCAGATGGACGTCTTCGTCTGGGCCCTTCGACGCAACGGCAATAGCCGCCGCCGCGCTGCTGCGGCGCTGGGCATTTCGCGCTCAACCTTTTGCGACCGGGTCAGAAGGCTAGGCCTTGCCCCAGGCGCCTGTCCCTCGCCCGCAAGCCAGTGAGAGAGTGGGCTCACTAGTGCTGCCCGCCAGAAGAACTTGAAGGGATCGCAAGCGTGTTGTCGGCAGCACGCGAGCGCAAGGCGCGAGCCGCGAGGCCGCAAGGCCGAGCGGGGGAAGGGGGGAAGCCTCCGGCACTCGGGACCTGCCACCCGCCCTGCCCACCCCTCGGGCTTCGCCCTCGCCCTCGCCGGCGGGCTTTGCCCGCCGGGGGGAGGGGCTCTCCCCTCCGTAGATCGATCCTAGCTCGGTGGCTGGGCCACAGCAGGAGCAGCATCGCTCGCTGCGGGAGGCGCCGGTCCAGGCGCGGGAGGCGGGGCCGGCTCGGCAGCCGGCGGTGATGGCGGGGGCGGGGGCGGCGTCGGTTCCGGAGGCGGCACTCGTTCGGGTGGCGGATTGTCTATCCGCGGATCATATCCCGGGAAGGGGGGAACGGGCGAGGGAGGGGGTGCAGGCGGGGCAGGCTCGGCGGCCGGCGCCGACGAGGTATCGGTTGCTGTCGCAGATTCCGTGGTGCTCCCAGGCTGGGGAGAAGCGGGCGCTGTGCCGAGCATTTGGGCTGAGTGGGGAAGGTTGGCGAACGCCGACGGCGGCGCGCCTGCCTTGGCCGCAATGGGCTTCGGGCCTGACGCCGGGGCACCGAACGGCGAAGTCTTGGTCCACAGCGGCGCTCCCAGGTGGTTGAGCAGCCCGCTCACGCGAAAACCGTAGAACCCGTCCGCGCGTTTGCCTGCCGAGGCAGCAAATTGCATGATGGTACTAAGCTTCTGCGAGCTTTTGAGCAGAGCGTCGCTGAGTTTGAAGCGGACGTAGATATCCAGCCACGACAAGGCGAAGTTGTCACTCAGCCTGATCTCCCCCTCCAAATAGATTTCGCCGTCAGGCGACTTGGCCTGCGCGCCCTGCAAGCGGCCCACCCCCTTGTCGATGGACACCCGCCCTACGAAATTGCCCAGACGGATTTTGGGAAGTCCCAGACCCTCGTTGAGAAGGGGGTTGCCTGGGATGATTAGCTTGGCTTTGCCATCGCCCACCGTGCAGGCGCTGCAGGTCCAGGTCAGTGAACCTACCGTCGCGGAGGCGCGCAGGCCGGGCATCTTTTCATCGAGCCGCAGTTCCAGCGTGCCGGACAGGGGCAGATTGATGGCAGCTTTGACCCAAGGGATACTGGACAGATCGATTGCCGTCGCTGACACGTGCAGGCCGCTTTCGGTCTTGCTGCGCGTGGTTTCTACGTCCAGGTCGCCGCCGAATACGCTGGCGGAAACCTGGTAGGTCTTGCGGCCAGCCAGCGCTCCCAGGAGCGACCAGCGCACCTTGGCCACTGGGACCACTATGCGCGTGGGCTTGCCCCCGCCGGACGGACGCGAGGAGATGGTCATGTCTTTGAGTCGGATGCCCAGACCCAAGGCGGGACCCGCCGACTTGACCTCGACGTTGTAGCCTTGCTGCTCGGCCAAGACCACCAGGTAGTCCTTCAGTCGGCCATAGGGCAGCGTCAGAACGAAGACCAAGAAGAACACGAACCAACCAAACGCCGTGGTGGCTCCGATCTTCCAAAGGCGGCGCGCGCGATCGCTCATCATGGTTCTAGTCCTTCCCCTTCCCTGGGGGCTTTTTGCGCCGCTCTTCCTTCAAGCGCTCGTAGGCCGTGGCGGTCATCTCCACATCCAGCTTGTCGCCTTCGCCGAAGCTGCGCCGGATCTGCAACCGCGTGACCACGATCAGCCGAGGGTTGGTTTCCACCTTGGCGAGGAAGGTGGCCAGTTCCTTGAGGCCAACCTTGCGCAGCTTCACGTCCAGGCTGTGCTCCAGGTAGCGCTTGCCTGCGGGAGCGGGCGGACGATCCACGGTTTCCGGAATCTCGATGCCGGCCTCCTTGCCGGCGGCTTCGAGGTCGGCGGCCAATTGCGGCGGCTCGACGCCGATGCGCGTCTCCAGTGCAACCATGCGTGACTTGGCGTCCAAGTAGTCGTCGCGATGTCGGGAGATGGCAGCGAGCGCCTCACGCGTGTCTTGGTTGCTGGTGCTGATCTCCTGCAGCGAATCGACGATGAGGTAGCCGGTGAGGAGAAGGGCAAGGGTGAGGACGGCGCTGGCCAGTATCGAGATGAGCTTGCGTTCGCGCGGCGCCATCCGGTTCCACTGGGCGGTCGCGTAGGCCATAGGTCGTCGCAGCCGGCTCGCGATCATTCCCATCAGGCGTTTGAGAAATCCCATGGCTTCCCTACGGGCACTTCGAGTTGATGGTCAGGCTGAACTGCTTTCCGCCACCGCTGACCTCGGTGAGGGGGCCCTTGCTGATCTCTTCGAAGCAATCGATCTCCTTGAGCTTGGCCACCACGTCGTCAAGCGCCGCGGCGGAATCTACCGTGCCCTTGACCGTGGTCTTCTTGGCTTTGATTTCCAGGTCCTGCACGTCGATGGCCACCTGGTCGGCAGCGGGCATCTTGCGCGAGATCTGGTCAAGCAGATCGTAGGCGGTGACCCGGGGCAATGGCGCCATTTCGTCGCGGAAGGAGCGCCTCAGTGCCGCAGTCACCTCAGTCGCATCGGAGCGCGCTTCCCCAAAGAGTTCCTTGGTGGCCAGTTTCAGTTTCTCTCTGAGTTGTTGCTGTTCACCGGATAGACGCCGGAGCGCGATGGTTCCGTCCACCGCGGCACACGCCAGCACAGCCCCGGCCAGCAGGGCCAGGTGGGCGGCCTTCTGGCGCACCACCGAGAAACTGACGCGGTACTGAAACGGTCCGCGCCGCAGGTCCAGTTGCTTGTGGCCCCGCACTCCGGCCCAGGCCAGGGCAAAGGCCAAAGCCAGACGCGCGCGGCCTGCGGACCCCTCCTCGTCGACCACGGAGACCTCATCGACCTCTTCGCTCCCTGGCGCTTCTGCAATGGGCGGGGCCGGCCAGAGGCTGGTGGGGATGCCCAACTCCTCCTGCAGAAACTCGGCCAGCCCCTGCAAGCGCGAGCCGCCGCCGGCCAGCAGGATGGCCTCCACCGGGGTCTTGTCCTGGGCGCGGAAGCTGGCCAAGGTCTGGCGCAGGTCACGCAAGAAGGGCGCCAGCGCATCCCTGCACACTGGGCCGAGATGGCGTTGCGCGGCGGTTTCCGGCGGCTGCGCCCGGCTGGGCACGAACCCATAGGTGTGTTTGGCCTGCTCGGCCTGGGCAAAGGTCCACTTTTCCCGCGAGGCCCGCACCAGGGCAACGGTCAACTCCTCGCCCGCGTGGCTGCTGGTCCGGCCGAACACCGCTTCATTGCCGCGCAGAAAACAAAGCTTGCTGTGCCGATGGCCGACGTCGATGAACAGGCGGCAGCCGGCCGGCGCTTCTTCGGCGCGTTCTTCGGCCAGCAGGGCTTGATAGATGACCGGGGTGGCGTAGAGGGTGCGCGGGTCCACGCCGCTTTGCTTGAGCGAAGCGAGAAAGGCCGCGATCTCTTCGGTGCGCGCCGCGACTGCCAAGGCACGCGAGCCGCTAGCTTCGCTCTCATTTGTGCTGGCCGCCGACAGGATGACGTGGTCCATGACGACCTCGGACAGGTCGTGCATGATTTGACCCTCTAGTTCGTAGCCCACCACCTGCTCGACTTTGCGCGCATCTGAGAAAGGCAGGTCGAGCACACGCAAGGCGAGCATCTCACCGGGCAGAGCCATGTGAATGGTCGACTCAGAGGGCAGACGCGCCACACCCGCGCGCAATGCCTCGGCTTGTCGTTCCGCCAGCGGAGCCTCTCCCAGCGGCACTGGCTCCTCGAAGGCCGTGTTGACCTGCACACGGCGGAATCCCACGTCCAAAACTGCGAACTTGACCGACCGCGATCCCAGGTCGATTCCGGTGATGGTGTGAGCCATGAGTCTTTCGCCTCGCTCCTACTCTTCTCGCCAGTACTGAACCACGCCCGCGGCCCGTTCGGACTCGATGTTGTTGGTGACGGGGTTGGCCGGCATGCGCGCGCTGTCCAGGATGACGGTGATACTCTTCTTGACCTTGCCCGACTCGCCCGTGGCCACCACTCGGTACACGCGCGGCGCGTCCACGTACGCCACCGCTTCGAGTTGCTTCTTGGTGATGGCGATCCCGGTCAAGTTCTGCATGAGTTGGTAGCGCGGGTCATCGCGGGCGATAGAACCGGCAGGATTGGACAGCACGGCCACCAGGGTGTTCAGCGAGTCGAACCCGACCGCCTGGCTGCGCTCGCACAGGATGCTGGCCAACGGATAGAGACGGTTGTCATCGAGGATGCTCAGGTCAAGGGGTGGCTTGCTCGGGTCAGGGAAGAGCGCCGCGCGCACCAGACCCACGATGAGCGGCGTACAGTCGCCCTTGACCGAAGCCAGGTTGACTTTGCACTCCTGTTTGCCGGCATAGACGGTGAAATTCGAGGCAAAGGCCTCGGCGTAGTCAGGGTCCATGCCGCGAACCAGGTTGGTTTCTTCTACCGTGTCGTAGTAGTCGTTGTGAGCCTTGTAGGGATCCTCGCGTTGGTCGTAGCGGTAGTCTTCCGGCCCCGCCGCATTGGCGTCGATGGCAAACGCTTGTTCGTCGCTATCGGCCCAGTCGATGAGGGCGCGCGCGAGATCAACGCGGTCGACGAACTGGCCTTCGGCGTTGCGCTGCTCGAACAGCCAATTGTAGCGGGGCGAGGCCATCAGTGCCTGCAAGAGACGGAACACCATGATCTGCTTCGAACGGTCGGGGGCCGGGCCGCCGCCGCAGTTGATGTTGATCTTGCCGTCCTCGTTGGTGATTGCTGCGTCCATGTGCCCCGCGGGAATGCCCAGGCCGGTGGCCTCGCTGGTATCAATCCCGATCAGCCCAGCCAGAAGCGCGGTCTCCATCTTGGAACCGGCAAAGAAGCCCAGAATCGGCGTGGCGTAGTCAGTCACGCGCAGGCTGATGCCGAGGTCCTGGCCCGCCTGGTCGTTGAGCATTTTCTGCGCCGTCTGCATTATGGGCTCGACGAAGCGGAGTTGAATCTTTATGAGCAGGCGCGACAGCGACAGCGCGGAACGGGCCAAATAGTGCGCGCGCACCTCGTCGCGCGCATTGGCCGCCTGGGCCGAGTCCACCGTCGTCCCGTAGGTGAACTGAGATACCAAGGCAATCAGTAAGGAAAGCGATGCAATGGTGATGAGAAAAGCCACGCCGCTCTGCCGGTCACGTTCGTGGCGTGCGCGAAAGCGCGCGCGCAGTGTCCCGGGTAGCCCTGCCGGGGGTGCGGTGGACAAGCCTTGTTTGAGTGCATCCATGGCGTGTCCTTACCCCGGGCGGTAGCCGACCCGCTCAGTGACCTGCAGGCGAGCGGTACTGGTGAAGGTCTGGGCCTGGCCGCGCTCATCAATGACGGTCAGGGAAATGCGCACCTGGGTGGGCAGGTACGTGAGGCCGTCCGCCCCCATGGTGTTCCACTCCTCCTTCCACTCCTTCTTCTTGTATTCGTAGTAGCTGAACTTCACGCTGGCCACTGCCGGGCACAGCACGTAGGTCTCACCGGGAATTTTGGTGGGGTCCTTGGTTTCCAAACGGCGGGTTTCCCGGCGCATCAGGTTGGTGACCATGCGGTCTTCAGGGTCGGGCTCAGAAAAGTAGCTGACCACCGCGGTATCGGCCTCGGGCCGGTCCGCGCGCATCCGCTGGTGGCCGAACCACGCAAAGCGCAACTCATCGAAGTCGGCGTGGGTCGTGCCGACAAACATGGCGCGTTTTTCTTCCACACCACTCTTTTCGGCTTCCGAAAGAAAGGCCATTTCCACTTCCCGGGTCATGCGCATGAGCGCCACGCGGATGGTGTGGGTTCGCTCCTGCGCGTCCTCCATGCGCTTCTTCACCCGCGCGGTCTGGCTGAAAGAGCCCCACATGAGCGCGGTCACGAAGGTCATGATGGCAAGCGCCAGCATCACCTCGATCAGGGTGAAGCCGCTCGACCGGCTTCCCGGTGGTCGCGCAAGCCCGCACGGTCTCATCCGCTCCCCCCCTGCGATCCTGACGGGTTCGAGCCCCCGGGCAGCTTCTTGGTGCCCGTCCCCGTCCCCGTCGCCGTCGCCGTCGCAGTGGCGGTCGAGCCTGGCTGCAGTGCCATGTCGAGCTTCGACGGGTCAGTGAGGAAGTTCACGATCGCGAAAACCTGTTCTGGTCGCCCGGGCTCGTTCCACTTGACCTTGACCGTCAGGCGACGGACCGACTCCTCCAGTCCGACGCGGATCGGTTCCATCAGCGTGGTCATGAAACTGCCCATGAAACCGGCCAGCACTTCCATGGGATTGGTGGACTGGGTCTTCTTCTGCGCCGCCTGTTCCACCTGCTGGGTCGCACCAGTGGGCAGCTTGACGCGCTCGACGGCGGCGTACCACTTGAAGCGAGGAAAACCCTCCTCGGTGAAGTCGCCCGTGTCCTCGCCCTCCATTTCGCTGAACCCAATTTCCAGAATGTTCTGCTCAATCGACGAGATCTTGGTCCGGGCCAGGAAGGTGGCGGCGGTCAACATGCGGGAGTGGTGGGTGGATCGCACGTCACCGGTCACCGTGCGGGTAAGAATGACCAGGGCGATGGCCAGGATGGCGATGGAGATCATCACCTCGAGCAGGGAGAAGCCCGATTCATTGACATGGGAACCCTGGGAGGGTTCGCTACGCCCTTCGGCCCCCCACCCGCCACCCCCTCCCCGCTCGCTGCGCTCGGCCTCGCCAACCCTCCCGCGATAGTGCGCGGCGAGCAACGAGGGCGCGCGCGAAGCGCGCGGGGTGGGCAGGGTGGCCGTCGGTCCCGAAGCCCCCGAAGGGGGAGCTCGCCGGCTCCCCACGCGACCGCAGCCACCATCCCGGCTCATGGGATGATCTCCTTGTCTTCGTCGTCGAACTGCTTCTGCAAGGGCGGCTCGACGTAGGAGTTCTTGATCTGCACACGGCCGGTCAAGGGATGCACCACCAGGGAGTAGAAGACCTCGCGCTTCTTGTCGGTGAGATGCACGATGGCGGCCTCGGTCATCCCAAGAGGGAAGAAGTAGATGTAGCCCTGCCCAACATCGAGCGGCTCGGCCAGTCGCGGGGTAAAGACGTCGGCGATGCGCGCACCGTTGAGGTCTACCGGCCTTATTGCCATTTCCTTGAAAGCGCCAAAGCGCGCGCGTCTGGGGCGGAACTCCTCCGGCTTGTAGCGCGCCTGCATGGCCTCCAGACCCACCTTCTCATCCGCGCGCTTTTTCGCGTCCTCGGCCTCCTTGGCGAGCTTGGCAGCCTCCTTCTGGCGTGACTCCTCGGTCTCGCGGCCGCCCGCCATGATGAAGCGGTCGTCCGACACCTCGGCCCAGTAACTGCCCTTGTCCATGTCCAACACCAACCGATGGACCTTCCCCGTGGTCGAGGCGCGGTCGAAAAGATAGCGGACGGCGCCCGCCATCTTGGCAGCCGAGTGGCGGAGGTCGGTCTTGGCCAGAGAGCGAATACCTGCCGTGGCCGAGCCGACGAACAAGGCGATGAGGACCATCACCACCATCAACTCGATCAAGGTCATGCCGGCGTCGGCAGGACGAGCCGGCGCCGGGGCCGCATATGTTCGTGTTCCCGTCACTACTCCATGGCCTTGATGTCGTCGGCCGTGCCCTCGGTGCCATCAGGCCCCACCGAGATCACGTCGATGCCGTCGGTGTTGATTTGCCCCGGGCAGCGCATGATGAAGTCCTTGTTCCACGGGTCCTTCTGTCTGCGTGGCATGTACTTTTGCGCCACCAGATCATCCATGCTCTTGGGACACTCGTTGTTGTTGTCCATCATGTACTGCTGCGCCTTCTGCATGATCTCGTTGACCTGGATGCGGGCGGTCTTCACTTGGCCCTTCTTGAAGTAATTGAACGCGCCCACACCCACGGCCCCCATGATGAGGGCGATGAGCGCGAACACGATCATGATCTCCATGAGGGTCATGCCCAAGTCACTGGAACGTTTGCGCGCCGGGGATGCGCGCCTGGCAACTGGTGCCTCGGTGTGATCTTCCCATGTGTTCTTCATGCCTCTCTCCTTGTTGGTGCAAATCATCACTATTGAACCATCTGGCCCATGTCCATGATGGGGACCAAGATCGAGAAAATGATAAAACCGACGCCCACCGCCATCATGAGGATCATGATCGGGGCCAGCAGCGAGGTCAGCCGGCTTACCTCCATCTCCACGTCGCGCTCATAGGCGCCGGCCACGTTCTCCAACATGGCCTCCAGTTGCCCAGAGCGTTCGCCCACCGCCACCATGTGGCACATCATCGAGGGAAACTGGCCCGACTTTTTCAAAGTCGCCGCAATCGACTCGCCCTCGCGGATGGCCACGCGCGCATCTTCGATGACCTTCTCCAGAACTGTGTTGTTGAGCACGCGCTTGACAATGTCCAGCGCGGTCAGCACTGGCACGCCCGAGGACAGCATGGTGGCCAGGGTGCGCGCAAAGCGGGCCACGGCCAGCAGCCGGATGAGGCGCCCGACGATGAGGATGCGCAACTTTATCCGGTCCATCAAGGCGCGGCCTTTGGGCTTGCGCGCCCAACGCCGCAACAAAAGGATTGCGCCGATCAACAAGGGCAGCACCAGCCACCAGTAGCCTCCTGCAATCGCCGCCACCGCGATGAGGAACTGCGTGTTCCAGGGCAGGGCTTTGCCCGAATCGGCGAAGATGCCCGCGATGGGCGGCACCACCACAACCATGAGCACGGTCATGACGCCAGTGCCGACGATGGCCATCAGGATGGGATAGGCCATGGCGCTCGACACTTTCGAGCGTAGCTCGTGTTGCGCATCGAGGAAGTCGGCCATGCGCGCCAGCACGGCGTCCAG
>PMBS01000129.1:0-1298 GCA_003153015.1 Myxococcales bacterium | reverse complement strand
GGAATCCCCGCGTGCAACAAGGTCGCAAGCTGACGGGTGAAAATCGCCACATCCTGCGGCCGCACGCGCTCGAACCAACCTTTGATGTCGACCTCGCGCCGCAGACCCTTGCCTCCGCTGGCGGACGCGGCCACCGCTTGCTTGGCCTGCTGGCCCGCCACCACCTCGTGCAACTCGGTGATGAAGACGCTCTCTTTGCGCAGGGTCTGGCGCAGTGCCTTGGGGCCGTCCGCCTCGCGGTTGCCGGCGGCCGGCTTGCCCGCTGCGCTGATGCCTTTCCATGCGTAGAGCGGCACGTTCGCGTGCTCCTAGTGCTGCCCGCCAAGAGCTGTACGAGGGATGGCGAAGTTCACCTCGGGCAGCACGCGAGCGCAAAGCGCGAGCCGCGAGGCCGCAAGGCCGAGCGGGGGAAGGGGGGACCCGGCGGGCTTTGCCCGCCGGGGGGAGGGGCTCACCCCTCCGTAAATCGAGACTAGTGCCGCCTCGCTTCGTGTTCTAGTGTCCCGAGTTGTGGTGTGCATCGGCTGGAACCCTTTCGTAGCTTATGGCAAGCGGCACTAGTTCTCGTCCCCGGTGGTGATCATGAGCACCTCGGCTGGGCTGGTCATGCCGGCCAGCACCTTTTGCGCGCCGTCCTCGCGCAAGGTGCGCATGCCGCCGCTCTCGATGGCCGCGCGCTTGATGGTGCCGGCGTCGGCGTTCTTGATGGCGAGCTGGCGGGTTTGCTCATCCACCATGAGAAGCTCGTAGATCGCGGTTCGGCCCTTGTAGCCGGCGTTCAGGCAATTCGGACAGCCTCCCTCACGTGCCCGGTAGAGCATGCCGGGCGGGAGCGGCAGACCCTCACCCTTGAAGCGCGCACGGCGCGCCTGGCCGGCAAAGAACTTCGCCGGGTCGAGACTCAGGCTGATCAAGTCCTCCTCACTGGGCCGGTAGGCCTCGCAGCAATCGCGACACAGCCTGCGCACCAGGCGCTGGGCCAGCAGGGCCATCAGCGACGAGGCTACCAGGAACGGCTGCACACCCAGATCCACCAGGCGGGTAATCCCGCCGGCCGCATCGTTGGTGTGGATGGTGGACAGCACCAGGTGGCCGGTGAGCGAGGCCTGGATAGCGATCTCGGCGGTCGGGAGGTCACGGATTTCGCCGACCATGATCACGTCCGGATCGTGGCGCAAGAACGAACGCAGGCCGTTGGCGAAGGTGAGATCAATCTTCTCATTCACCGCCACCTGCGAGATGCCGTCGAGCTGGTATTCGACCGGATCCTCTATGGTGAGGATGTTGAGATCGGGCGA
>PMBS01000001.1 GCA_003153015.1 Myxococcales bacterium | reverse complement strand
GCAAGCTGACCGTCCTCGCCGCTCCCGCCTGGGGCTCACTCATTGAGCTTTCTCACTAATTTATGAAACCCACTGTCTCATTCACGTTGACAACTTCCGCTGGCCTTGGTGATGAACACGACATGAAGGGCATCATCTGGGCAGTACCTTCCTTGTCCCAACAGGTTGCCGCTCGATGTCACGGCTCGACTTCCGGGGGGAACCAGTGGTAGCCTCTTGAGCAGAGACAGAGCTTGCCCGAGCTTGAGGGCTGCCGTATAAGGCCCGATGTGAATCACCAACCAAGGAAAAGTCGACATGGCTGAGTCCTCTCGACCATTCCCTGACTTCGACAATCCGCCCGTGGTCGAGACTGCCCTGGGTGTAGAGTTCGCACCTCTCAAGGGTTGGACCGCACTTCATGCCGGGCTCTTCTGGAACGAGATTCGAAACGAATACCCCTCCGCGGAGACCTGCCCGCCACTAGGTTCTCAGATCGAGAGGTTTGACCCAGCCGGAGCCGGTCTGCCCCCGCAGTTCATCGAGATAGGTCCTCCTGCACGGTTGCGCTACTGGTTCGTGGATAGCGCCCAGCGAAGGCTTCTGCAGGTCCAAGACTCTCGGCTAATTGTTAACTGGCGAAAGGCCGAAGCCTCCGATCCCTACCCAAGGTATCCCGCCTGTCGTAACCAGCTTGTCCTGGAGTGGAATCGTTTTTGTGCCCATGTCCGCCGAGAAGGGTTGTCCCTGCCTCAAGTTGTTCAATGCGAGGTCACATACGTCAACCACCTTTTGCAGGGTCGCGAATGGTCGACCTTTTCGGACTTGGCTAGGGTCATTGCTCCTTGGACAGGGAAAGGATCTGACGGGCCCCTGCCAGAATTGGACAGTGGGACAATCAACTTGCGCTTCACCATGCCGAACCAGGCTGGACGCCTTCACGTTTCCGTTGGACAGGGTATAAGATTCGCCGATGGGAAGGATATCATCCAGATGTCTCTGACTGCTCGTGGAGCGCCAGCTTCTTCAAGCCAAGAAGATATTTGTCGATGGCTTGATTTGGGAAGAGAATGGGTCGTCCGCAGGTTTGTTGAATTGACCACTGCAGAAATGCACAAACAATGGAGACGCAAGGCGTGATTGCGAGCACACCCCATGCATTCAGTGCATATTTGGACGGAGTGACGTCTGAGTGGGGAGGAAAGTCTTTGGGACGAGCGTCTCCGCCTATCATCGAGAGGAATCCGAGCCAGTCACGCCCCGATAGTGGGTCTTGTCCAACCGGCATGACGTCTTTGGATGCGAGCCAATGGATCAAAGTGGTCTCCCTTGGCCAAGTGGCATCGGCAGCCGAGGACACCATTCGTTCGGTCCAGACTCTCATCAATCTGCAGCCCAATTGGGACGGCTATGGAAGTCCACCTCCGAGTGAAAGAGCAGCAGCCATCGCCTTTCGATTGATCTCTGAAATCAAAGAGAACCTTCGGAACCCAGCGCATGTTTGCCCCGTTGGTGGCGGTGGGATTCAATTGGAGTGGCATGTCGGCGACAAGGACCTTGAGATCGAAATTGGATTTGACGGTTCAGTCGAATATCTGGCAGCTGCAGGGGACAGAACGCAGGAGGGTGAGTTGCCGTTGGATGGCGGTGCTCTGGAGCATCTCATTACCTGGATTGATGCATAGTCCTCAGTCTACAGATGCTTTCGTGCCGGAACGATCCATGTATTCCTGATGATGCGTTCCTATACCGACGGATCATTCCCAAGTGGTTCGTCGCAAATGAGGACGGTACCAAACGAATATCGTCAGCCGCCTTCAAGGATGGTAATGGTGAATTGTCAGTGAATGTGGCATCGCTGACTACTCCTCGAAGAGTCCTTCAAGGAAGACCTGACGACCGATTGGCACAACTCCAAGCGAGAATTCCACGGAGTCTGAAGCTAAATGTGATGATGGATGTGAAACCTGGTGATCCGTCTCATGCTGTGATTTGCCCCGAGGCTTCCAAGTCCCAAGCTAGGAGAATGGCAGCAGGGGCGACCCTTGTAGATTTGGCTAGAAGGTGGTCTTGGCCCAAGCGGCTCTACTTGCGGGCCAAGGGCTGGTTGGTCCGCAGATCGTAGGACCACATCTGGGTCGTCAGGGTTGTTGCACCTGGAGTCAGCCTACGGGACATCAAAGAGAATCCCCCAATCCTCGTCGGGATCGAAGACATCTTCTCCATCGTGCTCCTCAGCCGCACACCAGGCCCCAAAGAAGTCTTGCATGTGTCCTTCAGAGATAATCTGGTAAATGTTCGTGGGTTTGGGGTACTTGCGACAAAGGTAGTCCATTCGATAGCGGTCCTCGCTGTCCAGCGCGGTCTTATTACCCTGGACAAAGTGGTAGAAGGCATGCTGTATCCACTTGTACTCAAGTGCATAGGCGCCCGTGGCATTCTTGAGTACCGAAGCCTCAACCAGCTCCGACTGTAGCTGCGCAACTTCAAGGAGAAATCTGCTGCTCTCGAAAACATCCACATTGTGCCGTTTGGAATTGTCTCCGCTGGACGGAGCAAAGTAGGAGATCAGCTCCCTCATATTCTTGAGTCTCAAAATCCCATCCTCGAACTCTGTCGCGAGGCCAAGGTCGACGCGCTTCAGAATTTGCACACCCTCATTGATGGTCGTGTCCTTCCGGGGCGGCTTGAGAAGCCCTTCGTGCTCACCTTCCCGTTTGTCGGGACTTCGTTGACGGAGGTCAAGGGTTCAAGGTTCAAGGGTTACGGCAGTCGTCTGGCACGCGAACTTCGTGCCATGATCACAAGCTGGTCCTGGCGCAACGCGCGCCAATGGTGAGGTTGGGGGTCTCGGGGTCGCTGAAGTTGTAGCGGTAGGCCGACAGGAGGAACGGAGCGCCGTAGTAGAAGTTGCCGCCCCGGACCACCCGGTAGTAGGCGCTTGCTAGTTCGGCGCAGTTATTGCACGGGGTTGGGTATGAGATCTCATACCAGTCCAGCGTCCACTCATCCACGTTCCCAGCGAGGTCGGACTGGCCCCACTTTCCGTCGCCTTTCGGAGACTTCGAACCAACGTTCTGTGTGCGACACGAGCCGCCGCAGTAGACCGCGTAACTGTCATTGATTGTCGTAGATGTTGGCGGGCTCGACCACGGATAGTACCGCTGCTCGCTTCCTCCGCTGGCCGCGTAATTCCACTCTGCCTCCGTCGGCAGCCGGCCACCGTCCCACGCGCAAAATGCGAACGCCGTGTACCAGTCCATGCAGTTGATCGGCTGGCTCTTGTTGCCGCCCGGCGTGTCCGTCCAGGTCTGATAGCCGGCATCGCACTTCACAGCGGCCTCCAGGTCAGCCGCGTTCGCGTGCAGGTTCGTGTTCCACGTTGAGTCCCAGCCAGAGCCCGTGATCAAAGGATGTGCCCCTGCCCCAGCCGCTGGCGGATTGGCCTGGGTCCCCATTCCCGCCTCCACGAATTGCCGAAACCGGCCCACCGTAATCTCGTACTTGTCGAGATAGAAGTCAGCCACCGTCGCCGGGTAGCCATTGGACGTCCAGTCCACGCCGTCGTAGCTCCGGTAGAATGTCCCACCGGGAACCAACAAGCTCCTGCAGCAATCATCGTTCCCCGATGGCCCGCAGGTCGCGGCCAGACCGCTACAGCTTGGTGCCGTCCCGCCCCAAGTGCCGCCCTTGCCGTTGGTACCGCCGCCACCGCTGCTGCCTCCGCTCGCTGTTGTTCCGCCGGCGCTGGTAGTTCCCCCGCTCGCAGTTCTTCCGCCGGTTGTCGTGATCCCACCGGCACCGGTCCTCCCACCGCTCGCGACTGTCCCGCCTGCTGTCGTGATCCCACCCGCACTGGTAGTTCCACCGCTCTCGACTGTCCCGCCTGCACTAGTCGCGCCGCCGGGGAAGCTGGTCGCGCCTCCTCCCCCCGTGTTTCCGATGGTGTCAGTGGTCCCTCCGTAACCGCCCGACGGAGCGGTGGC
>PMBS01000333.1 GCA_003153015.1 Myxococcales bacterium | reverse complement strand
TGCCACCGCTCCGTCGGGCGGTTACGTTGCAGAACATTCGACGGGTCCTCGCGACCGATGGTCGGGCCGTCGTGCTGGTTCCGCATGGCCCGCAGATCCAGGGCACGCTCGACGAGGTTCTGGGTCACCGGCGTCGCTACACGGCCGCGTCGCTTCAGCAACTCGCGGAGCAGGCGGGGTTCAGGGTGCAGCAGACGATCCTCTTCAATCGCACCGGTTGGCCGGCCTGGTGGCTGAACGGCAAGGTGCTCAAGCGACGAAGTTTCGGCCTCGGGCAGATTGTCGCGCTGAACGCTCTCACGCCGATGTTTCGCCGCATCGACGAGCACCTGCCGTTTCCGCCCCTGTCCTTCATCGCGATTCTTGAACCCCGAAAGAACTGCCAGGAGGCGTCCCGGTGACACGCACGCATCCTGGTCACAGGCGGGGCTGGGCTCCTCGGTTCATCGCGCCGTCAGACACGTACTACCGCCCCTGGCAACTCACTGCACCTCTACCTCAATTCGCACGCCCGCGGACCCCTTGTCCTTGAACCAAGCGACCAGTTCCTGTACCGCTTCGATCTCCAGCCAATACTTCCCTGGCCTTGAAGGAGCTGCTGCCTCCATCTCCACGGTGATTTCAGCCTTGGGTTTTACCGCCTCGGGCAACCCGGTCCGGTTGTCAAATCCCGATAGAGGCTGTGCCAGACTGCCAGCCTCGACCCACCGGTAGGATAGGCGGATAGCATACTTGCCGGGTTCGTCGAAATCACTGCCCACCCCAGACAGGGTGGTACCACTATTGTTCTTCACCCGCACTGCACACCGCCTCACTTCGTTCTTCTGCCAACGGGCAGGCACTTCCTCCGCCGACAGACTCAAGGCAAAATCCGCGTCTCCCAAAGGCGCTCCCATCAAATCCTGACGTTGATTCATCGGGGAATGTGACCCCATTGCCGACGACCAGACTCCCGTCCTCTCGTCCAAGAAATAGAGGTGCTCATTCTCCAAGTTGTAGTGTCGAATCCAGCGGACCAGGTTCGGCAGATACGCCGGCTTGTCGATATCCTCACCGCCACGAGGAAGCTGTCCACTGTATCCATTAACAGTATACAAACCGTATTGCTGAGCGATGATCATGGAGTCAATCGCAGCTTCGTAGGGACCTTGCCAGAACCCTGCGGCCGGCAGCAATGCGAATACTCGGGCCGGCCGCGGGGGAGGCTCAATGCGACTCAGCATGTTGCGTTGCTGTTGCTTGCCGTAGCCGGAAACACTGCCCGTATTGAACTGCTCTGCGACCAGCAGTAGGCAACAAACCGCCAGAGCAACTAGCCGGCCGTGCCGTGCCCTGCGCGAATGCACCCCACGCGCAACGTCCCCAGCGAATTGCTGCAGCGCAATCGCAACCACCACGGCAAGCGGAAAGGCCAGGACATGCTGAAAGCGATACACCGCGCGAATGGCGCTTGCTCCGGGAATGACCTTCGAAACCAGCCACCATAGTGACAAGTCCTGGATCTTCAGCATCAGCAGCCACGCCAGCAGTATCGCTGCGCTAAGTCCTGCGGCTAGAGTTGCGAGTTTGAGATGATCGTTGCTGGCGTTTCCGTCCTCCAGGGCACCCGGGCTGTCCGCTTGCGACGCGCTCACGCGATGGCGTCGTATTCTGTCGATGAAATAGACCAAGGACGCCAGGAAGACCAACAGCAGGCAGATCGGCAAACCCTTGATGAGCTCATGCGCCATCGGTCGCGCACCCAGTCCTGGGAAAGTGGCGTAGAGCAGCCTACCCCACAACCAATTCGTGGGGCCGACATTGACGTAGTCAACGAGCGAGGGCAGCATGCTGGCAATCTCTGGATAGCGTCGGCCGCCAAACTGCCTCAAGGCAGGAAGATAGGTTATCACGAATGGGACAAAGCAGACGGCGCTGAACGCGAAATACGGCAAGAGCCTCTTCCAGTTGCCGCGGTTCCATATGGTGTGTCGCCCGAAAGCCGGCCCATCTGAATGCAGGACAGCCCAGACATAGCTGACGCCCGAGAATAGCAAGAGGAAGAAGAGGGAGAACCAACCGACGTAGTAGCTCGTGTAGAAGATGGCTGGGAGGATAGCTGCTGCGAGTATTCCACCGAACCTCCCAACCGATGTGGCCTTTGGAAAGTCCCGCAGAAACAGATAGATGCCGATGGCCAGATAGGGAATGTAGTAGATCGCGAACAGCTGGACATGGGACACGGCTGCGATGTTTATAGAATTTGGGAAGACGAAAAGGGCAGCACCTGCAGCCGTGGGGAGCATGCTCAGTTTCAGGCAAAGGCGAAGGAACAGGATTGTCCCAATCCACCCAGCCGCGACCAAGGCAAACAGCACGATTTGGTAGGATACAAGAGGGCCCACGCCCGCAAAGCGCAAAGCGCTGTAGGGTAGCGCAAACAGAAAGGCCGCCTCGCTGTACCCGAGGACACGTTGCACCGGATAGAAGAAAGGCGGCGACAGCCAGTGAGCGGCTCCGCGGAACACCTGCCACCAGTGTTCCAGGATGACTCCAATGAAACGGGCGTCACCCACATCGCCGAGCAGTGGGTCAAAGCGCGAGAGGATTACCTGCCGGAAGGAGACAGCTCCCAGAACCAGCCCCACCACCGCGTACATAGCGACTTCACGGCTGGCTTTTGCGTGTTTCAAGCAAATTGATCCCTTGAGGCCGGCTTCCATGCCCGGTCCCACCGACCGTTGACTATCATCTCGGACAGTCTCCGCGCGCTCTCATCCCAGGTCAACCTTGGCATCTCTGCAGACAACGGGACCCGCTGCCTCTTGCGCAACGCCATCCACGCCTTCACGGCCTCTGCCAGTGCCTTGGGTTCTAGGCCGTCAAAGTAGAAGGCGTACTTGCCTGCGACCTCCCGGAATACGGGAATATCGCGGGCAATGATCGGCAACTTCTGCTGCGCCGCTTCGATCAGAGGAAGGCCAAAGCCCTCTGCCTCGGATGCCGCAATCAAACACGCACTCGCCGCATACACCTTTTCGAGATACTCGTCACTGATGCCCTCAAGCCAGAGGAGCCGCTTTCCAAACTCAGTGTGACCACGAATTCTACGTGTGATTCCGACTATATGTTGCCGCAGACGAGGCTCTACATTCTTCCAGCCTTCTCTTCCAACAATAACGAGATTGACCTCCATTTTCTCAGACCATAGCTGCTCAAAGGCGGACAGTGCCTGCGAATATCCCTTGCGGGGCTCGATGGTACCCACCATCAGGAAACTCGCCGCCCGGTTCAACGCGTGCAACACAGCGGAAAACCCTTCAGGCAACCCACTCGTGGGGGCGCTGCTTGCAATGTCAGCACCCGGGCAAAAATGCCCCAAGTGCAAAGGCTCCGCGCGTCTGGGTGGACGTGCGTCCAGCCATGTTCGCAGAGTTTCGACGGTACACTGCGAGACACAGGCCAGGCCATTGGAAACCTCCACGACGGTCTCAAGCCATCTCTCGAAGCCGGCGGAGCAATCAGGTGGAAAGAACTCCGGATGCGACGCGGGCAACGTATCGTGAACCACAAAGAATACCTCAAGACCGCGGGCAGCGTATCGCTTGAACAACTCGCGGCTGCGGGCCACATCGCCAGGGTCGCTGTCCAATCCAAGGAAGATGTCGTTCCGTTGGACATCGATTTTGTCGTCCCGAAGCCCGGCCTTGCCGATCCCCAGCATGTCCAGAGTCAGCCGTCTTGCGTAGTGGTAGATGCCCCGCTCGCAACGAATCGGCTCAACGCGACAACCAGCGGGTGGGCTATTCAGCAGCTGGAGGAGCAAGCTGCGGGCCACTCGCTCTATGCCCGTCTTCAAATCGTGCCTGGCCAAGACTGACACATCCACCAACAACTGCCTCTGCCCTGCCTGCGGTGTGTTGCTCGCGATACTCTCCGCTGCTGCCACTAGGTCGGCTTGGCTGGGTCCGAGCGGAGCCGCAAGCCTAGCTACGGAATCCAGCAGATCTCGACAGCGCGCCTTCGCGCCCAGCCTGGCAAAGTGCTCGATTGCCCTTCGATACTCCTCGGCGACCTTTCTCGGGTTGTGGAACTCGGCCGTATAGCGCCGCGCTGCCATGCCAAGTTGCCTTCGAAGGGTCGAGTCATTTCGAAGGTCCTCCAACGCCGCGATCAACGCCGTGTCGGTAAAGTCGTCCGGCAGCTTGACTAGGATATCATCCGGATATTCAGTCACCGGACCATGAGCATTCACAAGGAGAGCCAGTCCGTGGGCGAGTGCATCGAGCACACTCCGTGATGTCTCTCCGCGGCTCGCCGTGCGAAGTTGGACCACAAGGTCCGCGGCTTCGAGATACTGCTGATAGCGGTCGAAGCCGATGTGGCCCGTCATCTGTATCTTGTCTGCCGATCCACTCTTGCAGATCCTCTCCAGGAGAGCCTTCCCGTACTTGTCGCGGCCGTTCTCTCCAACAAACACAAGGTGGCAACGCCTATCCCGCAGAAGCGACGATCCCAGCCATGCCTCGATCAAACGGTGATTGAGTTTCGTCTGGTTTAGAATGCCAAATGAGCAAACGAGAAAATCATCTGCCCTGATGCCCAATAGCGCCCTGGCCTGATCGCGATTGACGCCCAGAGGCAAAGAACGTAGTTGTGGAATGCGCACAACTTGCGTCGCGACTTCGTCGCCATACCAACGCCGAGCTGCATCAACGGCGTATTGTGAATGGACGATTGCGCCGTCCGCCTCATCAAGAGCAAGCTTGTTGCACGGGTAGCTCCATTGTGCTGCTTCGGCCCCCTGATGTTCCAACGCCAACAAGCCTGGGTAGCCATGGGAGAGATACAGCGATTGCCGGAAAAATGTCGGCAGGTAGCCGGTCGCCTCCATCCAATGAATGGCGTGACCCAAGAAGAAATCATGTAGCACCACCACGCCGGGATGCTGCTTGAGCAGGGCAAACATGTGCTTGTGAAACTGGGAATTGCCTAGCTGGTACAGAACGCGGTCGAACCTGTCGCCGTTGGTCTGAAGCCAGGAGACGCTCCTGGTGGGGAAATTCGCAGTAAGTGAGGCGTCGTCGACATTCGGCTGGTCAATAATCAAGGTGATGTCATAGAAGCGCGCCAGCTCGGGGACCAATTCGGCGCTGTAGTCCGCGATGCCCGTTCTCTCAGGGGGGAGCGGGGAAACAAATGCCAAGCGTGGTTTCCTTTGTGGAGCGGCCACTGACGCCGGTATCCGCTGCGAATGGGGCTTGTGCTGGGACTCAAATGCCGCCCAGGTTCTGCGCGCTACTCTGTCGAAGGAGAACTCCTTCGCCCGCGACAGCGCATGTTGGCGCAGGCTTCGTCTGAATCCGTCATCGGCCAGCGCATCCTGCATGGTCTTGGCGATGGCCTCAGGACGAGTAGGGACGAATAGTGCATCTGGCCTTGTAATGGCCTCAGGCGTGCTGGTGGTGTTGGAGGCGATCACGGGCGCGCCGCAAGCCATTGGCTCGAGCACGGGTAGTGCAGATACTCCGTAGAGGGCGGGAAAGACAAACAACTTGCACAGGTTGTAGAGTGCGATCAGTTCGTCGTCCGGGACGCGAGCGGCGAAAACCAGCTCGACATCTTGGAGTCCTGCACTCCTGGCGTGTTGACGGATGTGTTCATATGATTGATGATGGGATTCGCCGAGGATGAGTAGTTGATGCGTGCTGCGCAGTTTGGAATCGAGGTGAGAGTAGGCAGTGAGGAGGCCCGGAAGATTGATTCTGGTGTCAGGATCGCCGGGAACGGACATGATGAATGGCCTAGTGATTTGATGGCGGCGAAGTAGCGCATCTTTCTGTTGGCGGGAGATCTTGCGCGGTTTGAAGCGATCCTGGTCAAGGCCTTCCGAAACAGTGATGATAGATGCGCTATCGAATCCGAGAGTCGCCGATGCCTCCTGTCTGGAAGAGTCCGAGACTGCCAGGAGAAAGTCGGCGTTTCTCAGTGACTGGAGCTTCCTAAGGCGATACTCTCTGAGGTGGGGATCTGGCTGATGGGACTGCTGAGGAAGAAGCGAGGCGAGACCGGGTAGAATGGTGGTGGTGTGACCACTCTGATCGAATGCGCCTATCGAGCTGACGACATCGTCGTGCCAGCCGCGGAACAGGCAGGGCACGTGGACAATGTCTGGCTTGAGCCCGGCCAGGAAATACTCACGTATCTTCTCGGCGGCACGTGCGCGCCATAGGTTGTTGGGATCATTTTCAGCGACCGGGCCATTCATGGCGAAGACCGCAATGCGGTCTCTGGGCACTAGTCCCTCGAATTCACTACGAATAGTGGGGATCGTGTCGGGAAAACGATCGCTCAGGACAAGCCAGAGCTCGTGGTCGCCGGCTTGGCGCGCGATTGCCTTGGCAAGAGACATTGAATAGCGGCCAGTCCTAGAGAAGCTGCTTTCTGACTGGCACAACTGAAGGTCGACGACAACACGCATGGCTTATCGGCTGGCCCGGTTCTGCTCGATGGCCTTGAGTAGGTTAGCGTAGATGTGTTGGGCTCGCGGAGAGAGGCTTTGTGGGCCATCCGGGAGTGTCAGGGTGGGAACCCCGGCGGTTCCTGGCGCGAAATGCGCAAGTCCCGATGCGGCGGCGAGCCCTCGCAGTCGGGTTCCTAGATTTGGATGGCGGCTGAGTAGGCTGATGGCTCTGGCGTTGATTGAAGGATGAGTCACAACCCGTGTCATCACCCGCGCCATGAATCGCTTGAGCATAGCTTTGGTACCTTCTGCAAAGGGTGAGCGGTTACGCATCCTGGTGGAGTCTTTGGTCGAGCAGAGAACCCTGAAAGGGCTTGCATACCGTTCGGCCACCACCCGCCTCCTCCTCCCCGCTCGCTTCGCTCGGCCTCGCGCCGAGTCACCGGCAGAGCCAGGGGGATCCCCAGGCGTCTAACTGGAAATCCTTGTGGGCGTTGCAGGATTTGAACCTGCGGCTTCCACCGTGTGAAGGTGACACTCTTCCGCTGAGTTAAACGCCCGATAGTTCCCTGCAAATAGTAGCAAACGAGCCGACTGTCAACCTAGAAGGATGGTGCCAGCACGCCATCCTCGTCCATAGGTCTGCGGCCCTTTCCGTGGGGGGCAGGTTTTTCTGGCCGTGGCGGGCGAGGGCGGCCGGTGGTTGGCGTGGCTTCCAGCGTCGCATCCAGCGAACTGGACTCCTCGGGAACGATGGAACGCGAGAAGTCCTTGAAGTTCGCCTTCTTGAAGACCACGGCCAAGGGAGACTTGCCCTGGGGCACTTCGATCTCAAATGGCGTCACGCCCAGTTGCTCTCCTGTGTCCTTGCGGGCGACCGCGGCGCCGACCGGCTCAGAGCGGAACTTGATGGTCACCTTGGATGGCAGGGGAGGGGCAACTGGAGGCGCAGGCACAGGCGCGGGCGTGGGCACGGGCACGGGCACGGGTGCCGGGTTGGTCACTGCCGGTTGCACAGTCCGCTCACTTGATCCGGCACGCACCACCAGGAACGCCGCTACGCCACCAGCAGCCAACGCGGCTACCAAGATGCCCGCCAGCAATCCCGTGCGCGATTTTGGAATCACCTCGTCAGCTTCGACCGCAACCGCAGACTCGCGGAAGGTCGACGGCATAGGTGCCACGCGAGCGCCCAGCTCCGGGTCACCACCGAGCATGACCAAGTCGCTGACATGGCTGTCGGCCAGCCGCGATGGGGATGCCCCCTTCTCCGAACCGTACCCGGCCAGCGGGCCAGGCGTCGGCACGATCGAGGGCGCCAGCGCATAGCGCTCTGGATCGAGCATCGCCACGCGGAAGTCATCCATGCCGCGGAACCGCTCGTCGCGGTTCTTGGCCAAGGCACGCAGCAGGATCGCCTCGCACGCAGGAGAGATGCGCGGGTTGATGGCACGCGGCGAAGGAACCGGCGCGGTGATGTGCTTGACGATGATCTCGCCATAGCCTTCGCCACCGAATGGCACCTTGCCCGTCACCATCTCGAACAGGATGACGCCCAAAGAATAGACATCGGCCCGATGGTCGATGTTGGGCCTGCCTTCGCATTGCTCGGGCGACATGTAATAGGGCGTACCCATCACCGAGCCAGTACGCGTCTTGTGAGAAACCTTGTCGTCGCCCAACGTCAGCTTCGCCAGGCCGAAGTCGAGCACCTTCACGAAGTCGCTTGTGCCGCCCCTATGGATGAGGAAGATGTTCTCGGGCTTGAGGTCACGGTGGATAATGCCGTGCGCATGCGAGGCAGCAAGGGCGTCCGCGACCTGAGCCGCGATGCCGAGAGCACGAGCAGGATCGATGGGTGACTCGCGCCTCAGGCGATCCGCCAGGGCCTCGCCCTGCAAAAACTCCATGATGAAGTAGAAGTCGCCGTCAGTCGTGGTTCCGAAATCGTGGATGTCGACGATATGCTCGTTGCCGATCTGGTTGACTGCTTTCGCCTCGGTGACGAAGCGAGACACCACCTCCGGATTGCGCGACAGCTCAGGGTGGATCGCCTTCATGGCGACCTTGCGCCCGATGACCGGGTGCTCGGCCAGAAAAACTACGCCCATCCCTCCCTCGCCGAGCTTGGCCGTGATCGTGTAGTTGCCGATCGTCTGACCGACCGCGATCATGGGTGATGATGCAAGCGAAGCCACGCTAAAAGTCCTATGCCAGCGTATCTTCTACCTTCGGCGATTTCCAGACTTCAGTCAAGGTCTAGGTAGTTGAACCTTTGGAATGTGGTCGTGTTTCCGCCAAGTTATGAAGGCCGAAACTAGCCAAAAAAAATCGACCGCCGCTCAAGCAGCAGGTCCGCAATCATGCGGTCGACAACACTTCGCACCTGCTCTGCGACTTCGAGCGTGTCGTCGTCTGATTGCGCCATAGGCGAGATCGGTGCGCCAATCTGTATGCTCCATTTGGCTGGCACCGGAAGCAAGCCGACCAGTCCGAGAAGGGGAAAGGTGGGTGTTATTGGGATGTACGGCAAGCCGAAAGGCTTAGCTATGCGCGTTAGTTTGGCTACCACGGGATGGGCCTCCTCAGCGCCCACGATGGCGACCGGGATGATGGGTACCTTGGCCGTGCGCGCTAGACGAACGAAGCCGCCGCGTCCGAAATTGGTCAGACGGTAGCGCTCGCGGTACGGCTTGCCGACGCCGCGCAGGCCCTCGGGGAAGACGCCTACCAGGTGACCGCGTTCGCACAGGTCGAGGGCGTTTTTCATCGACGCACGGACACCTCCAATGCGCGCCACCACCGGCCGCATCCAAGAAGACCGAAGGGCGAAGGTTGCGACCAGCGGCCGCAGGGGCCGGTGCGCGGGATGAAGCGCGTGGCAGGCATGGATGAGCATGGCCCCGTCGTAGGGCAGGCCGCCCGAGTGGTTGGCGACCAGCAGCGCGGCTCCGGCAGTGGGTACATTCTCCAGGCCGAGCAGCCGTACCCGGAAGTAGCGCGACCAGAGGAATTCTAGGGCAGGGGCCGTGCGTTCGAGAAAAGCAGGGTCGAAGCCGAAGTCGGGCAGGCTTGCGGGGTCGGGCATGGTCTGGCGCATGGCCTCGACGATTGCTTTGAGTGCGTCTTTGATCGCCGGGTCCATCATCGTCTAGCGCAGGCCGCGTTCTCACGGTTCGATGAGAGTCCGCAGCTTTTCGGTCCAGCGCTGCAGGATCTCGCTCAAGCTTGGCTCCCCAGGCAGCACCGCCCCGCCTTGCGCCATGTCCGGCCGGCCACCGCCCTTGCCGCCCAGATCCTGCAACAACAAGTTCACGATCTTCCCTGCGTTGAGCTTGTCGAGCGCGGCCGGCGTGACAGCGCACACCATTGCGAGCTTGCCCTCCGCTGCGCCCACCAGCACCAGCACGCCGGGATCCATGCGCGGTTTCAGCTTGTCCGCGGTTTCACGCAGAATCTTCGCATCGCCCACGCCCACGTCATGCACGAGCAGCCAGTACTTGCTCACCAACTGGCGGTTGGTCAAGGGATCGCGCGCACCGCCTGAGGCAATCTGGGCTTTGAGCTTGCTGATCTCCTTGTCGCGGTCGCGCAACTCGATCTGCTGCCTGTCCACCCGCGCGGCAACTTCGAAGGGACCGGCGCGCAGGATCGCGGCGGCCTCGCCGAGTTCGTTCTCCATGCGTCGCACGAGCGCCAGCGCGCCCAGGCCGGTCACGGCTTCCAGGCGCCGTACTCCCTGGGCCACGCCGCTTTCCTCGACGATCTTGATGAGCCCGATGTCACCGGTCTGGCGCACATGCGTGCCGCCGCAGAACTCCTTGGACTCGCCCATGGTCATGACCCGAACCGTGTCGCCGTACTTCTCGCCGAAAAACGCAACCGCCCCGGCCTGCCTGGCCAGGGCGATGGGCAGCACCTCGGTGGTGACCGGCAGGTTGCGTAGCACGCGGAGATTGGCCAGGTCCTCGACCTTGTGCTTCTCCTCGGGCGAAAGTGGCGCGAGGTGAGAGAAGTCGAACCGCAAGCGATCCGGCGCCACCAGCGAGCCTTTCTGCGCCACGTGTTCGCCCAGCACCGTGCGCAGAGCCCAGTGCAGAAGATGGGTCGCCGAGTGGTTGCGCCGAACGGCGTTGCGGCGCTCGACGTCCACGGCCAGCTCCAGGGTGTCGCCCACCTGGATGCGCCCGCTCTCGATTTCGCATAGATGAACGTAGAGGGGCGAAAGTGGCCGCTTGCTATCGATCACCCGAAGGGCGCCCTGCGGTCCCGTCGCGGTGCCCGTGTCGCCGATCTGGCCACCCTGCTCGCCGTAGAACGGGGTTTCATGACAGATGACAGCCACGGGACCCTGGTGGGGGGCCGCCAGGCTGGGCACTTCCTTGCCCTCGGCCACGATGGCCACGATTTGGCTCTTGCCGGTCGTCGCTTCATAACCGAGAAACTTCGTCGGGCCGACCCGGTCGAGGATGCTCTGGAACACGCCCTCCACTGCCAATTCGCCCGAGCCCACGAATTCGGCTCGGCGGCGCTGTTCGGCCATGCTCACCTCGAATCCGGCCTCGTCGACGGTGAATCGATTGCTTCCGGCAATTACGCGGGTCAAGTCAAAGGGAAAGCCGTAGGTGTCGTAGAGCCGAAAGGCGACCTCGCCGGGAATCATGCGATCCGGACGCTTGCCCATCTCTTCGTCGAGCATGCGCATGCCACGAGTCAGCACGTCGCGGAAGCCGTTCTCCTCCTCACGCGTGATGGCCTCGATGACGCTGCGGCGATCACGCAGCTCGGGGTAGACTTCCCCCATCATGTCCACGACAAGACACGCGAGCTTAGGGAAGTGGCTGTCGCTGCGCAGTCCGAGCAACCAGCCGTGGTAGATGGCGCGTCTCATGATCCGGCGCAGAACGTATTCGCGGCCGGTTTTTTCGGGGAACACACCGTCGGCGATGAGGAACGCGGCGGCGCGCGCGTGGTCCGCGATGGCACGCATGGAAACCGCGACTGAGCCGGCGCTGTAGTCGTCCGGTACGAAAGCCTTTCCTGTCATCCGCTCGACTTGCCCAATCAGCGGCCGCAGCAGGTCGGTCTCGTAGTTGGAATGGAAGCCGCCCAGCACAGCACACAGACGCTCGAGCCCCATGCCGGTGTCGACCGAGGGTTTGGGCAACGGCCGGCGCGTGCGATCAGGAAGTTGCTCGAACTGCATGAACACCAGGTTCCAGATCTCGACCCAGCGGTCGCAGTCGCAGGCGGGCCCCAGACAGGCGCGGCCGGCTGCCGCCTCGGGGCAGGGAATGTCGTCAGCCTGGTGGTAATGGATTTCGCTACACGGGCCGCAGGGGCCGACTTCGCCCATGGCCCAGAAGTTGTCCTTGTCGCCCAAGCCCAGGACTCGATCGTCGCCCACGCTGGCCACTTTCTTCCACAGCAGGCGCGCTTCCTCGTCGCTGTGATGCACGGTGTACACCAGGCGCTTGGGGTCGATGGCGTAGTCCTTGACCAGGAGTTCGTAGGCGAAATGGACCGCATCGGCCTTGAAGTAGTCGCCGAAGGAAAAGTTGCCCAGCATCTCGAAGAAGGTNNTCGTTGTGCTTGCCCCCGGCGCGCACACACTTCTGCGAGCTGCAGGCGCGCGAGCGCGGCCTCTGCGTCTTGCCGGTAAAGATGTCCTTGAACTGGTTCATCCCAGCGTTGGCGAAGAGCAGGGTCGGGTCGTTGGCCGGCACCAGCGACGAGCTGGGGACCTCCTCATGGCCATGGGCCACGAAGGTGTCGAGAAACTTGCGGCGAACTTTGTGCGAGATCCAGTCTGGCATGGGCCGTGCAGACTAGCGTGAGTGACCTCGTCCGTCGACTGTCTCGCTACTCCTTGTTGAAGCGATCGGCGCCATTCTGCCCCGGCGGTATCGTGGCGCCGCCTTCGGACTGACTGGTCATGGCGTTGAAATCTTGGCCCACTTGGCCGCCTTTGCTGACCCCACGGAAGTAAAGCGCGAAGTCGTCGGGGTTGGTCGATGCGGCAACCGCGTCTTCGTAGGTCACGAAACGGTTCTTGACCAGCTCAGTCAGCGACTGGTCGAAGCTGATCATACCGTAGGGGTCGCGGCCGGTGGCGATGGCCTCGTGGATCTCGCGTGTGCGCTCCACATCGGCGATCAGCTCGCGCACGCGGGCCGTGTTGACCAGGATCTCCACCGCCGGCACCATGCCCATGCCGTCGGCCCGGGATACCAGACGCTGTGAGATCACGCCCTTGATGACCGAACAAAGCTGCAGACGGGCCTGGGTTTGTTGATGAGGTGGATAGATGGACACGATGCGGTTGATGGTCTCGACGGCGTCCACCGTGTGCAGAGTCGAGAGCACCAGGTGCCCGGTCTCGGCGGCGGTCAACGCGATCTCGGTGGTCTCCAGATCTCGCATCTCGCCCACCAGGATGACGTCCGGGTCCTGGCGCAACGACGCGCGCAGGGCCCGCGCGAACGACGCTGTGTCGAACCCCACCTCGCGCTGGTTGATGACGCTGCGCCGGTCCTTGAACGCGTATTCAATCGGATCTTCTATGGTCACGATGTGGACCGCTCGGCTTGCATTGATGTAGTCGACCATCGCGGCCAGGGTGGTGGACTTTCCTGATCCGGTAATTCCAGTCACCAAGATGAGACCACGCTCTTCATCGGCCAGCTCCAGAATCTTGTGTGGCAGATTCAAGCGTTCGAAGGGCGGCACATTGGGCGGGATGAGACGCATCACCACGCCCATGAATCCCCGCTGCTGTAGGATGTTTACCCGGTAGCGGAAGCCGTCGGCCGTGGCATAGGCGAGGTCGACGTCCCAGTTCTTCTCGAAGAGGTCGCGCTGTCGCGCATTCATCATGATCTGCCCGAATTCCTCCACCGCCTCCTTGGTCAGGGGAGGCACGTTGGCTACCGTGCGCAGGTCTCCCTTGACGCGAAAGATGGGCGGCAAACCCACCTTCAGATGGACGTCGGACGCGCCCAGTTGTCGGGCCGCTTGCAGTACCCTGTCGAGTACACTCACCATGGTTCTTGCCGATCAATCGACGCGCCCCCAGAGTACCACGTCGTCTGGTGCTTCGATACATGGGAACCCTCAAAGGGTTCCCAAACCCTCCCGCGATGGTCCGCCGCCAGCAAAGCTGGCGGGCTCCCCACGCGACACGCAGTTTTTGACCTTTGCCCACGTCTCACCTAGGGTCATAAGCGTGACTGTTCAGGAGGCTAAGTCATCCTCGACCCAGGAGGTCCTGGTGCTAGACGCCGAGGTCAATGTGCTGAGAGCCGTCGAGAGCGTGTTGCTGGAGACCGGCCTCAGCGTCACCGCCCTGGCTTCGCCTGAGCGCGCCTATGACCAAGTCCTCAATCGGTTCTTTTCTGTCGTGCTTTGCGATCTCGATACGCCGTCGCTTGACGGGGCAATCACCTTCATACGATTTGTCCGCGACAAGTCACCCTTGACCGTGGTGATCGCCATGAGCCGGCGGACCAGTTTTGACGTGGTGGCGCCGGCGTTTCGCGCGGGCGCGGCAGACGTCATACCGGAGAATCGCGACTCGGTTCTCTCCCTGCGCGACCGGGTGGGGAGGGCTGCACGGGACGTCCAGACGGCGTTGGGACGTGATCAGCTCTTGCTCGAGCTTGCTGAGGCCAACGACGATCTCGTGCGCAAGCTGATGGAGCTGTCCGGGCGGGCGACGGAGCTGGAGGACAAGCTCTTGGCCAGTGACGGAGAACCGTCGTCGGCGGCCAGTCGGCTGGGCGAGCTTCACCTCTTGGTGGTTGATGACCAACCCGACCTGTTCGCAGCGCTGGAGAAGGCCCTGCCCGCGGACAAGGGCTGGCGCTTGCAGCACGCGCAAAGCGGGGGCGAGGCGCTCGACATCGCGACCCAAACCCCTCCACAAGTTCTTGTGTCCAAAGACTCCCTACCCGATCTCACGGGAAGCATGGTGGTCAAGACCATCAAGGCGAGCGTGCCCAGCTTGGTCGCTTTGCTGTTCGTGCCCCCCACGGATAGGCAGGAAGGCGAGATCAAGATGGTCGACCAGAGTCGGCTGCACACCTTGATCCCGCGCTTTCGGAGCGCAGCCGACCTGGTGGCTCAGCTTTCCGAGGTGCGCGATGCCTTGCACAGGAAGGCCCGCGAGCGACGCCACGTCAAGATCTTCCAGACCCAGTATCTGGAGATTCTACAGCGTTGCCATCGTCTTCAGCAGCAACTCGAGGCGCTCAACGAAAAGAAGTAGGCGGTGGCTACTCGTCGACAACGGCGACATACGGCAAGTTGCGATACTTCTGGGCAGCGTCCAGCCCGTAGCCCACCACGAAGCGATCGGGAATCTCGAAACCCACAAAATCAAGGGGGACTTCGACTCGGCGCCGCGACGGCTTGTTGAGCAAAGTGCAGACCTGCAGGCTGGCGGGCCCCTGGGCCTGCAAGAGGTCGAGCAGGTAGCGCAGGGTGAGTCCCGTGTCCACGATGTCCTCCACCAGAAGGACGTGCTTCCCGGAAATGGGCAAGCGGAGATCGCTTGTGATCTGGACGACACCGGAGGTTTCGGTGGCAGCGCCGTAGCTGCGCACACCAAGGAAGTCACAACGAACATCGCGCGGGATCGCTCGCACCAGGTCTGCCATGAAGACGAAGGCGCCGCGCAGAATGCCTACCGCGGCGAAGGAGCCCTCGGGAAGTCGAACGGCGATTTCGTTGCCCAGGGCCGCCACGCGTGCGGCGATGTCTTGGGCTGAGATGAGTGGTCGTGGCTGCACGGCTGCCCTGCGAAGACTATTATCATGCCTATCGACGGGCTGTGGGAACCGAGGCGTAGGATGAGTTGTCGATCGGTAAGGAAAGTCATGCACCCTCCAATCTATTTGCGTCCTTGGTGGAACCTCGGCTGCGCAGCGATTTGCGCGATGAGTCTAGGGGCCTGCGCGACATCGGGCGCGCCGGGAGCCGGTCCCCAATCAGGTCCGGTGGTCAAGTACGAGATGGACCCCATCCGCATCGATGCCAGCAAGGGGCCTGGGGGGATGCAGATCGATGCCTACGACGCGCCGGAGCTCTTCGAGCAAGCTGGGGTGGCGCTGTCCGACAAGCGATTCGAAGCGGCGGCCAAGCTCTACTCCAAGCTGCTCAAGGGCTTTCCCGATTCTGCCTACGCGCGGCCGTCGCTGTACAACCTGGGATTGGCTGACATTGGCAGCAAGAACTGGGCGGAGGCCATCGACGCCTTCAAGGGACTCATCGACAGGTACCCGACCCACGCCGACGCCAAGGATGCATTGTTTCAGCTGGGCGCGTGCTATGCCGAGCAGGCAAACTGGCCCGCATCGGCCGAGGTGTTTGCGCGCATCCTCGAGCGGACGGATCTGTCGGCCGACGATCGCATCGAGGCTCTTGCGCGGCGGGGTTTTGCGCAATTCAACCTGGGGGACCTCGACACCGCCGAGAAGACCTTTCGTGCCGTCCTGACCTACCGGAAAAAGATCGAGAATGAGGAGCGTCTGGCCACGGACTTCTACCTGGCGTTCTCGCAGTATCATCTGGCGCAGATCTCGCACCAGCGCTTCCAGGCGGTCGAGCTGCGCCTGCCTGAGGCACAGATGGACAAGGATCTCGACCAGAAGGCCAGCCTGCTCCTCCAGGCTCAGCGTTCGTACATCGAAACCATCAAGTACGGCAACCCGGCCTGGGCATCCGCTGCTGGCTTCCAGGTCGGCTCGCTCTACGAGGAGCTCTACGATGCTTTCATGCGTGCCCCGGTTCCGCCGGAGCTTCGCGGAGAAGCGCGGCAGGTGTACCAAGAGGAGTTGCACAAGAAGATCCGCGTGCTGCTCGAGAAGTCCATGCGCTGGCAACGCGAGAATCTACTCATGATTGAGCGTTTGGGAGTCAACACGGACTGGGCTGAGAAGAGCAAGCTGGCCTATGCCAAGCTGCTCAAGTTGTTGGAGCCGAAGCTCCCAGGTGCCCCAGGGGATGTCCCTGAGCCTGCTGCGGCGCCCCAAAAATCACCCGCGGCGGTTCCTCCACCCACCCCATCGGCGCCCCCGCATCGTGGGGAGGCGCCGGACCGAACGCGACCCGTGGATTCCGACGCGGCGGGGCGACAGGTGCTGTAGGGCGTCCTGGACGGTGGCGGAGCCGGAGGCCGGGGCCGGATGGCCGGTGGACGGCGCCGGCCACGGAGCCGGTTCCGGCCGCTGGCTCCGCCGCCATGCCCCCGGCCGCTCACCGCGGCATTGTTCCCCATAACGCAGCGCTATTGAGATCGGCCCGGATTCTGCTTGACACGCCTCCGATCCCGAAATATACGTTCGCCCCTCTGACCGCGGGCAAGATAGTTGTACCCCGTGGCAGATGACACTTAACTAGGCGAAATCACAGGATATCTGATGAAAACCCGGCGCTGGCGTAGCTCAATGGCAGAGCAGCTGATTTGTAATCAGCAGGTTGCGGGTTCGATTCCCATCGCCAGCTCTGCCATTCCAGCGACACGAGGCGTGAGCAAAGCAGGTTCGATGCGCGCGTGTGGATCGATCAACGCGTGCGGCATCTTCATCACGGAGGGGTTCCCGAGCGGTCAAAGGGAACAGACTGTAAATCTGTCGCCACTGGCTTCGAAGGTTCGAATCCTTCCCCCTCCACAGAAAGTGAGAATGGATCGAATCAGCGAGGGGAAGTGTGGAAGCATCGCGACACGCGGGAGTAGCTCAGTTGGTAGAGCTCCAGCCTTCCAAGCTGGACGTCGCGGGTTCGAACCCCGTCTCCCGCTCTAGGGGTGACCCGCTGATGGTCGTGGCGAATCACCAAGAAGAAAGAGGATCGGATAACAGAACTAGGGTAGACAACCGGGTCCATGCTGCCCACGTAGCTCAGTTGGTTAGAGCGCGTCCTTGGTAAGGACGAGGTCACCAGTTCAACTCTGGTCGTGGGCTCTGTAGGACTGGACACGGACTAAAC
>PMBS01000355.1 GCA_003153015.1 Myxococcales bacterium | reverse complement strand
AGGGCGCTGCAACAGTTGGTGCAGTCCTCGCACACGGTACCGTCCTTGGCGCAGCTACCAGCGCCTGTGGTCGACAGTTCCCCGCACACGCCCGCGGTTCCGGCGGTGCTGGTGTTGCACAGGCCCGAACAGCAGTCGCTGCCGTTGTAACAGACGTCGCCGGTTTGAATGCAGTACGAGGCCGACAGCGAGCAGGTGCCGTTGTGGCAGAGATGGGAGCAGCACTCAGTGCTGGCCGCGCACGGGTTGCCCGCAGTCTTGCATGCGGTGTTGAGAGGGCTGCAGAACCCGGCGGAACAGTTGCCGCTGCAGCAGGTTGCGGACGAGGTACAGGCCGCATTGTCCGCCACGCAGGTCGACACGTTGGACGAGCAGAAACCGGCCACGCAGGAAAGGTTGCAGCAGTCAGTGGCGTACTGGCACGGCAGGCCTGGATCCAAACACAGCGCGACCGACGAGCTGCAAGTGCCCGTGCTGGTGTCACAGATCCCGGAGCAGCAGACTTGTCCACCGGTACACGAAAGCCCGGCGCCCAGACAACCTGCCGACGTGGCATCGTCGCCTCCGTCCCGTCCGCCGTTGCCACCGCCCGCGACGCCACCTAGCGGTCCCCCGCCGGCGCCGCCCAGCAGACCCCCGCCAACGCCACCCGCCAGAGCGCCGCCGTACGAGGACCCGGACAAGTCTGAGCTGCAGCCAAGAATCATGATGGTGGCGCATCCTGTCGCAACAAGGCCGATTCTGCTGCTCTGCTGTGGACGGGTCATAGGCTCCTCCAGAACGCCAGGCGGGCGTCGGCGATACTACGAGCGAGAAGAAGAAGGGATGCACGAGTGGCGAAAGAGGGTTTATGCTCAAAGGGTGCATCCTGGGCGCGGCCAAGGTCGTAGTACCTCCAAGATGACTGGCGACGCCAGCGTGGCCATGCCCATCGAGAGCGCGACGCTTTGCTCTGGTGCTATCCGTCCTGACGAAGAGCAGGCGCTCATCGACCGCTGTCTAGCCGGCGATCCGGAGGCATTCCGGCCGCTGGTGCAGCGCTACCAGCGGGTGACCTTCTCGGTGGCCCTGCGCATGCTGGGCAGCCGGGCCGATGCCGAGGATGTGGCCCAGCAGGCATTCGCCGACGCCTACGCCGCGCTCGAACACTTCCACGGCGAGGGCCGCAGCCGGGCCTTCTATACCTGGTTGCTGCGCATCGCGATCAATCGCGCCAAGGACATGCTGAAGTCGAAGAAGCGGACCGAGGAGCCGCTCCTGGCCGAGGCCGATGCAGGCCAGGCCCTGTTCGCGCATGATCCGGGCAGTCCTGAGGCCCATGCCGGGCAGGCCGAAGACCGACGCCGGCTGCAGGCCGCCCTGCTGACCTTGCCGCCGAAGTACCGTGAGGTGCTGGTGTTGAAGGACGTGGAAGGGCTGGCCTATGAGGAAATCGGCCCCATCCTCCGCCTGCCCGTGACCACGCTGAAGATCCGCGTGGTGCGCGCGCGTGCCCGCATGCGTGCCGCGCTGGGGGAGGTGCGCCGATGAGCGAGTGCGATCGGCAGGCCCGGCAGGACGACGAGCTCACCGCCCGGCTGGCGGGGTTGCGCGAGGTCACGCCGCCCCCCTCGCTAGTGCCGGCTGTGATGCAGCGGATCGCCGAGCCTGCACCGATCTCGCTGTGGGCCTGGCTGCGCCGGCCGCGCCGCTTCGAATTCCGCATGTCGCCCTTGGCGCTGGGCGGGCTGGCCATGGCCGGGCTGCTGTTGGTCGCGCTGCTGGCGCGCGATCGGCGCCCTGGTCCGGTGGTCTCGGGGCGGCCGAACGCAGCTCTGCCGGTCAAGCCGGCCGAGCACGAGGCCGAGGTCGTGTTGGTGCGTTTCGTGCTGGTCACCTCGGGCGCGCAGCGGGTGGCGCTGGCCGGTGACTTCAATGGCTGGGACCCGGTCCACACCCTGCTCGAGAACGCCGATGGACGCGGCACCTTCGCGGCCAATCTGTGGCTGCCGCGCGGTGCGCACGAGTACATGTTCGTGGTCGATGGGCAGTGGATGCCTGACCCGGCCGCGCCAGCCCGCATCCCCGACGGTTTCGGGCACACCAACTCCCTGCTGCGGCTGTAGACTCACGGGCGTTGCACCCGCCGCGGTCCCTTCCGATCCTCGCGACCCTGTTCGCCGTGCCGTGCTTGGCCGGCCCGCCGGCGCACGCGCAGCCTGCAGTCATCGGATCGGCCGAGGTGCTGGCCGGCGGCGGCCACGACAGCAACATGTTCCTGCAAGTCACGCCCGACCCGACCACGGCCGCGCCGCTGGTCTCGGGCTGGTTCGTTCGGGTGGCACCGCTGCTAGACGGGGCGTTGGCTTGGCCGGACTGGCGCTTGGGCCTAGCCTACAAGCTCGACTACCGCGGATCGGCGGCGGCCGGCTCGATGCTGCAGCATGAGGGCGAGCTGTCTCTGGCTGGCCCAGCCCTGGGACCGGTGCGCCCTCGGCTCGGCTTCAGCCTCAGCCGCTTCGACGCCTATCGCTTTCCCGAGGAGGGCTTCTGGCTGGCGGGCGGCAACCTGGGACTGCGGGCCGAGATCACGAGCGCCCTGCGAATCTCCGCCGCTTATCGCCTCGACCGGCGCAGCGCCACCGATGGCGCCGGCACTCTGGCGTCGACGGGGTGGCTGCACCAAGCCGACGGCCGACTAGCCTACCAGCCCAGCGCCTTCATTGCCGTGGGGCTCGCGTCGAACTTCCTGCGCATGGACTCGACGCCTGCCAGCGGCGGCGGCGACCTCAGCGTGTTTCGGGCCGGGCCCGATGTGGAGGTCCAGTGGGGGCGGCTGCAGGCTCGGCTCGGGGTTTGGGGTGGCCGCCTCGTCGATCCGGCGGCCGGCGTGCGCGATGCCCAGGCCGGCGTCTCGGCCGGGCTGCTGGCGCGGATCACGGGCAACCTAGATGGGTTTGCCGGTTTCGACTGGGCGGCTAGCGTGACGTCGACGGGCCTGGCCACGGACCGCTACGCGCGTCACGTGTTGCTCGCCGGGGTGGTCGGCCACATCAGCGGCAAGTTCACCCCAGCTTCCTCGCCTGCGGCCGAGCTATCCCCCTTGTTCCAGGCAGGGCGGGTGCGGCTGCGGGCGCGCATCGAGCAGGCAGGCGAGGTACGCGTGATCGGCTCGTGGGACGGCTGGGCAGCGTCCACACCCCTGCATGCCACGGGGCAGCCTGGCCTGTGGGAGGTGTGGTTGGACCTACCCATCGGCACCCATCGCTACCGTTTTCTGGTGGACGGCCGGCCGGTCACGCCGTCCGAAGCCGCGCGTACCGTTCCCGACGACTTCGGGGGACGGGATGCCGTGATTGACGTGACCGAAGGGCAAGGGACGCCATGAATGAGACAATTCACATGGGAACCCTCAGAGGGTTCCCATACCCTCCCGCGATGGTGCGCCGCCGGCCAAGCCGGCGGGCTCCCCACGCGCCTATTCACATGGCCGGCCGCGTATCCAACGGGCAAGCTGCTCGTACTCTTGGTAGGGAGTATTCGATGTTGCGTGTGGTTGTCTTGCTGCTGATGCTGTCCGGCACCGCCCTCGCGGCGTCCGGTGCGGCCAGTCTGCCCGACGATGCGCGGCTGGCGCCGGTGCGGGCCGGGTTGCAGGGACGCATCGATTCGGCCGCGACCGCGGGATTGCCCGTGGATGCCTTGGTTAGCAAGGTGCGCGAGGGCCTGGCCAAGGGCGTGGATGCCCACAGGATCGCGTCCGCGGTCATGTACCTGGCCGACAATCTCGAGGCTGCCCAGCGCTTCGTGACTGCACGGCGGCCAGGTCCTGCGGCACCCGGACTGGTGCGGTCCCTGGCAGAGGCCAGGACGGCGGGGCTCGATTTGGCGGGGCTGCAATCGCTGGTAGCCGCCGACCGGCCCGAGCAACCAGCCCGCCGCGCGGTTGAGGTCCTGACCGATCTGTCCCTGCGCGGCTATCCCGTCCAGCGCGCGCTGACGGTGGTCGAGCGGGTTGAGGTGCGTGAGCCGGCCGCGCTTGACCGAGTGCCCTCCCTGCTCGAGACCATCCGGCGCGACCATGCGCTGAGCCCGGCCGAGGCGGTCGACGCCCTGGCGCGCGGGCTGGCCATGGCCGATTCCCTGCAGGGCGCCTATCGCCGTGCGGGCGAGGACGAGCGGCGTAAGGACAACGGCAAGGGCTCGTCCAGCGCCGCTGCCGAGGTCGATGGTCCGGGCAACAGCGATAGCGCTCCGGGCCGGCTGATCAAGGTCAAGCTGCCACCGGGCCAGGCAAAGAAGTAGTTATCCGTCGGTCGAGCAGACTCTGCCTCCGCTACCCCATGCGCACCTCGACCAGGTGCTCCCTCCGATCGTCGGCCAACGGAATCACCGGGTCCTGTTGTTCGACACCATCCACAGTCACCGTCATTCCACCACTGACTGCGGCCGCGCGTGCGGCCTTGATGTGGTATACGGTCTCGCGGTGCCGGTAGTGGACTGTGAATCCTTGCCAGTCTGCCGGCAGGCAAGGGGCGAGGTGCAGTTTGTCGACGTCCAGTCTCAGTCCCAGCAGTGATTCGACGATCAGCCGGTACAGCCAGCCGGCCGAGCCGGTGTACCAAGTCCATCCGCCGCGGCCAATGTGCGGCGTCACGGCGTAGACGTCAGCTGCGACCACATAGGGTTCCACTTTGTAGATTTGCATCGCCTCCGGGGACTTGGCGTGGTTGACGGGGTTGATCATGGCCAGCAACTCCCACATTCGCCGGGCGTCGCCCAGGGCCGCGAAGGCCATGGTCGCCCAGACCGCGGCATGGGTGTACTGGCCGCCGTTCTCGCGNNAGCCCTTGATGTAGCCGGGATCCAGGTTCGACTTGTCAAAGGGTGGATCCAGCAATTGAATCAGCGAGTACTCGCGGCGAACCAGCCGCCTGTCCACCGCATTCATGGCCAGGCGCGACCGCTCCGGATCGCCGGCCCTGGACAGCACGGACCAGCTCTGCGCGATGGAATCGATCTGGCACTCCGGGCTGCTAGCTGACCCCAGCGGCGAACCGTCGTCGAAAAAGGCGCGCCGGTACCATTGTCCATCCCAGCCGCTCGCTTCGATGTTCCGCCGCAGCTCGGCCGCCTCACTCTGGCAGCGTTCGGCGAAAACCAGGTCGCTGCGCCGCCGCGCCAGTTCGGTGAAGCGATCGAGCACCTCAAACAAGAAGAAGCCCAGCCAGACGCTTTCGCCCTTGCCGGCCGCGCCCACGCAATTCATGCCGTCGTTCCAGTCGCCCGAGCCAATCAGCGGCAGGCCGTGGCTACCGCAGCGGAGCCCGTGCAGGATGGCGCGGGTGCAATGCGCGTATAGGGTGTCCGCTTCTGCGGAGCGCCGGGGCAGGTCGTAGTACGAGTCCTCCTCCGCGTGGACCGGGCGGCCGTCGAGGAAGGGCACGACCTCGTCCAGCACCCCGGTGTCTCCGGTGCCGAGGGTATAGCGACAGGTGGCGAGCGGCAGCCAGAGGTAGTCGTCGGAGCAGTGAGTGCGCACCCCGCGGCCCGAGGGCGGGTGCCACCAGTGCTGGACATCGCCCTCGCGGAACTGATGGGCCGCGCACAGGAGCAACTGCTCGCGCAGCAGGCGGGGCTCGCAGTGAATGAGCGCCATCGTGTCCTGCAATTGGTCGCGAAAACCGAAGGCGCCGCCCGACTGATAGGATCCGCTGCGCGCCCACAGCCGGCACGCCAGGGTTTGGTAAAGCAGCCAGCCGTTGGCCAGGACGTCCAGCGCGCGCTCGGGGGTTTCCACCTGCACGGCACCGAGGGTGTGATTCCAGTATTGCCAAATCGCCTCTAGCGCGCTGCGAGCCGCGGCAGAGCCACGGTGACGGTGTACCAGGTCGGCGGCGTCTTCAATGCTTCGCCCCACGCCCAGCCGGAAGATGATCTCGCGCTCCTGCCCCTGCCAAAGCTCGAAGGGAACTTGGATTGCAGCGCAGGGATCGAGGGTGGCCCCCAGCTTGCCGGAGAGTCGCGCGCGGGTGAGCGCGGCCGGGCTTCGCGGCGTGCCGTTGCGACCGAGAAACTCGCTGCGGTCGCCGGTCACGGTCCCGCTCATGTCGTCAGCGTCGAGAAACGCGACCCGGTCGGCGAACTCCGTGCTGTAAGGGTTGCGCGCGAAGAGCGCGCCGGTGCCGGGGTCGGCGTTGGTGACCACATGCGGGGCCGATTTCGCCCGCTGATCTCCTAGGACCCATTCCACGTAGGCCGTGGCTGACAGTCGGCGGGGGCGGCCCGAATCGTTGCGCAGCTTGAGTACGAGGAACTTCACCGGCGCGTTCACGTCCACGTAGATCCACAGCTCCGTGTGAATGCCGCCCTCGCTGTGCTCGAAGACGCTGTAACCGAAGCCATGCCGGGTGACGGTGGGATGCTCCGGTGAGCCTGGACTAGGCAGCGGCGTCGGGGACCAGAATTGCCCGCTCTCCTCGTCGCGCAGGTACAGGGCTTCCCCGCTGGTGTCGCCGACCGGGTCGTTCTCCCAGGGGGTCAGGCGGAATTCGTGCGCGTTCTCGGCCCAGGTGTAGGCGGCGCCGCTCTCCGACAGCACGGTCCCGAATTGCGAGTTGGCCAGCACGTTCACCCAGGGTGCGGGCGTCGCCCGCCCGGGTGCGGTGGTGATGACGTACTCGCGCCCATCCGGAGTGAAGCCACCCAGCCCGTTGAAAAAGATCAGATCGGGACGCGGCCCCACTGTGTGGGCGGAAGGCGCGGGGGATTCGATTCGCAAAGGGCGGACCGCCAGCGGCGGCGGGTAGGCGCGCTCGGCTTGGCCACGCTGGTCGATCTGGCTAGCCAGATCTCCGCGTGCGTCGGTCAGAACCACGCGCGCCACGGTCTGCACCAGGATGCGATCTTCGTCGGCAATCTGGTCGGCCGGCCGTACGAAGATGCCGCCCGGTCGATCGGTCACGTTGGTCTCACCGCCCGCGGCGATGAGTCCCATGATCTGGTCGTGCAAGACCTGCCGGTAGCCGGAGTGATCCTCGTTCCAGATCACCAGATCCACTTTCAATCCCCGCCGGCGCCAGTACGCGTGAGCCTGCACCAACTGGCGGACCAGTTCGATGTTCGCCGGATCCCCGATCTTGAGCAACACGATGGGCAGATCGCCGGAAATGGAATAGCCCCACAAGCCGGACTGCCCGCGTCGGTTTTTCTTGACCACGTTGGGATCGGCGCGCAGCGAGGCGTTGGCGTAGAGGATGGCCCCGGCCAGACGTCCATACAATTGCGCATCGGCGTCGCTGGCGTTGATCTGTCGCAACGCCACCTGGCTGTGTGTCCAGGCCAGATCGAAGACACGATCCGCCAGCCGCCGGTCCTGGTACTTGTCGACCAGCCCCAGGCAACCGTCGCGCGTCTGGGCTACACCGGAGACAATATTGATGGTCGCAGACGCGTCCGCAGCAAGGGTGATCCGCTTCCGGATCGCAACGATTGGATCGAGCACGGAGCCCTGGCTGTCCGAGAGCCTCGCGTCGCTCTGCATCGCTTGCGGATCCGCAACGGTATGGCCGCGTCCGATGAAGCGGCCGCGGTCGGTTTCGTACGAGATTGTTCCGGCCTCGGCCCCGTGCACAGCCATGAGATGGAACATCCAGGGCGCCGGCTCGCTCACCGAACGCGGCCGGCGGGTAGCCAGGATGGCCTGTCGGTCGCGCAGGATCTCGCTCTGCACGAACAGGTTGCTGAACCCCGGATGTTCCGCGTCCGCCGCAGGCAAGGTCAGAACGACCTCGGCGTAGCTGGTCAGGTCGATGGTCCTGCGCCGGCGGCCGCGGTTGGTGATCGTGATCCGGCGCAGCTCGACGTCATCCTCGGGCGAGACCGCGATCTCCGTATAGGCGTCCAGATCGTGCTTTCGGCAGCGGAACTCTGCCCGGGATTCCGAGAAGATCGCCTGGTAGCTGTCCTGGCGCTTGAGGGCCGGCTGATAGGCGGTCGACCAGAACTTGCCGCTGGCCACATCGCGCAGATAGCAGAACGTTCCCCAATGGTCGCGGGTACTGTCTTCGCGCCAGCGCGTGACGGCGATGTCGTTCCAGCGGCTGTAGCCGCCGCCGGCGTTGGTGATCATCACGTGGTACCGGCCATTCGACAGCAACTGCACTTCGGGCGCGATGGTGTGCGGGGTGTCGAACACCCGTACCGGCGTCTCGGGGCCGCTGGCAGCCGTCTGCGACTGCGCCAGCTCCGCAGTGTGCACGTAGGGCGCGACCGCCTTGGGGATTCGCTCCTGCAGCAGCAGGGTTGTGGCCTGGAACGCCGGGTCCGACTCGAAGCGCTTTTGCATCGGACGGTCCAGCAGCACATGGGCCAGCGACAGCAAGCTCATGCCCTGGTGATGGGCCATGAAGGATCTGACCACGGCGCGGGTTTGCCCGCGCGGCAGGCGGGAGGGCGTGTAGTCGATCGCCTCGTAGAAACCGAAATTGCCCTCATACTCCTCGGCCGCAAGTCGCTGCAGATTCTTGCACGCCTGCGCGGGCGCCACCATCAGGGCCAGCGCCGAGGCATAGGGCGCCACCACCAGATCTTCGGCAAGCCCGCGCTTCAGTCCCAGACCGGGCACGCCGAACGCCCGGTACTGGTAATTGAGATGAGCGTCTACGGTGTTGTAGCCGCATTCCGACATGCCCCACGGCACCCCGCGCTGGTCTCCGTACTCGATCTGCCGCTCGACCGCGGTCCGGCAGGTCTGGTCGAGCAGCGTGCCGTCGTAGGTCGGCATCACCAAGAGCGGCATCAGGTATTCGAACATCGATCCGCTCCACGAGAGCAGGATGGGTCTGCCGCCCGCGCTGGTGAGCCGGCGTCCCAGGGCAAACCAGCTCTCCTGCGGCAGTTGCCCCTGCGCGATGGCCACAAAGGTGCACAGCCTGGCCTCGGAAGCCAACAGGTCGTAATAGCTTGAGTCGCGCCGGCGGTCGTCTACGTTGTACCCGACGGCCAACAGGTGGCGTGTCTCATCGAAGAGAAAGTCGTACTCCATGCGCGCGAGCTCGCCAGCGTGAAACGCAAGCCTTTGCAACACAGCGATTCTCTTTTGCGCGCGCTGGCTACATTCGGCGACCAGCCGCTGCAGTTCGGCCCACCAGTCTGGGTCCGCGGCGCCCGGCCAAAGCCGCGCCTCGATGGCCGGGAGGAGTCGCGACGCGGCCTGGGCCAGCTCGCGCAGGGTCGGGATCCCATCGAGGCCTGGAAATCCGTCCGGGCTGCTGGGAGCCTCGGGCAGCGAAGTCCAGGGGGCGATGAACGCCAGATCCGCCAGGGCATCTTGACATTGCTGGGCCAGGGCTCGCGCCCACACCCTAGCTTGGCCTTCCGGGCCTGCCGCCAGACGATCCACTAGCAATTCGGCAGCCTTCGCGATCGATTCGAGACGATGGCGGACGGTTGTGAGAGTGCGCGGCGGATCGTCCGCGGCGGAGATCACGGCACTCTCGACCCGGGCCAGCTCGCCAGAGACCGCGTCTTCCGTAGCATCGACCACCATCTGGAGCGAGTCGGCAATTCCGGCGAAAAGACTCGGTCCTACGATCTTCTCGTCGAGCAGGCCGAGCAGTCCCTGGCGCAGGGTCAGCAGGTGCCCGGCGAGATTGCCGCTGTCCACGCTGGAGACATAGTGGGGCCGCAGTGGGGTGAGCGACTGCGTGTCGTACCAGTTGTAGAAATGGCCGCGATGACGCTCCATGGATTGCATGGTGTGGATGGCATTGGCCGTGCGTTCGACCAACCGCCCAGTCGAGAGGTAGCCGAAGTCGTGAGCGGCCAGATTGGCGAGCAGCGATAGACCCATGTTGGTCGGGGAAGTCCGATGGGCGATGGCCGCCGCCGGATGCTCTTGTACGTTGTCAGGCGGCAGCCAGTGGTCCTTCGGACCGACGAAAGTCGCGAAGAAGGCCCAGGTCTTTCGGGCCAAGGCGCGGAGGAAGCGGATCTCGGCCGCCGTCAGCCGGGCGGCTCGGCGCGGTAGCGGCTGACTCGACCACCAGGCAAGGGCCGGGCTGGCGAACCAAAGGGCCAGAATGGGCGCGGCGATGGCGAGCACGCTCGGGCGAAAGTGAGCGAGAAAAAGCGCCGCCGCTGCGGACAGCACAGGGGCGATTCCCATGTTGCGAAAGGACCTGGCGAGACCAGTTGAAATGGGAACCCTGGAAGGGTTCGCTCCGCCCTTCGGCCCCCCACGCCCGCCCCCACCCCGCTCGCTTCGCTCGGCCTCGCCATGCCCTCCCGCGACGGTGCGCCGCCGGCGAAGCTGGCGGGCTCCCCACGCGACATGGCTGCTATCTGTGCTCTTCGCATCGCCCGACAGACTCCATTCCAAGAGTCGCCGGTGGCTGACCAGCACCCGGAAGGCGGTACGCACGATTGCATCGAGGCTGAACAAGGCCTCGTAGGGCAGACAGGCGAAGGCAAAGCCCGCCTGAGCGAACCGCCTGACGGCCGAACGGCCTGACCCGGTCAAGTGCTGCACGAGCAGCACATCCTTGGGCTTGCGCAGGAGATCCAGGAGCGAAGCGGCGGCGGGAGGAATCAGTATGACCCCGAGCAGCGTGAGGCTCCAGAACCAGGGCCGGAGTAGATACGTCCAGCCGAGCAGCAACCAGAGAGTCGCGGCCACGGGCACCAGGCTGCGCCTGAGATTGTCGAAGATCTTCCAGCGCGCGAGTAGAGAGAGCGGGTTCCTCTGCCAGTGCGTAGCGGGGTTGCTCACGGGAACCCACGGCAGCAGCCAGCGCGCAATCTGCCAATCGCCGCGGATCCACCGGTGACGGCGACTCACGTCCGCTCGATAGCGCGGCGGGTACTCCTCGTAGAGCTGCACGTCGGTGAGCAGCCCAGAGCGCGCGTAGCAACCTTCGACCAAATCGTGGCTCAGGATCCGGTTCTCGGGAAAACGGCCAGCCAAGGCGCGCTCGAAGGCGTCGACGTCGTAAATACCTTTGCCGCTGAACGAGCCCTCCTGGAAGAGGTCCTGGTAGACGTCCGAGACGGCGCGGGTGTACGGGTCGAGTCCCGGCTCGCTCCCCCAGAGCTGCGCGTAGGGCGACCGATTCTGGCTCGACAGGCTCTCGGCTATGCGCGGCTGGAGGATCCCGTAGCCCGCACAGACTCGTTGCGTACGGGCGTCGAAACGCGCGCGATTGAGGGGATGGGCCAGGGCCCCGATCAGTTGCCTAGCGGAGTCGCGCGGCAGCTGCGTATCGGTGTCCAGGGTGATGACGTACTTAACCTCCTGCAGGCCCGCGGTGTTGCCGACCACGAGCGAGAAGTCGGCTTGCGGGCCACGCCCACGTAGCAGGGCGTTCAACGCCGCGAGTTTGCCGCGCTTGCGCTCGTAGCCCATCCATATCCGGTCGCGCGAGTTGAAGCGGCGCGGGCGATGGAAGAGAAGGAATGGGTCGTGGTTCGGGCTGCGGTACTTCGCGTTCAGCTCTTCGATCTTGGTCTTGGCCAGCGACACCAGCGCCTCATCCTTGGGCAGTGTCTCTTCGCTGGCGTCCGGCAGGTCGGTGAGCAGGCCGAAGCGCAGATTCTCGTCCCGATTGGCCAAGAAGCGCACTTCCAACGCCTCGACCAGGTCCGCAATATCTGCGGCGCTGGCGAGCATGGTCGGGACCGCGACCAGGGTGCGCGACTGCGACGGAATTCCAGCCGAGTAGTCCATGCGGGGCAGAAGGTGCGGCGTCGCTAGCACAGTCGCCAGCCAGTTCACCAGCGCCACGGCCAGTTGACTCGCACACAGCGCCGCGAGGATTCCGACCGCAGCAAGGATCCAGTCTGGTCCCCCATCGGCCTTCACTCGGGCCACCAGGCCGGCGGTGCCGATCGCGGTCAGCAGGCCGATGCCGCCCAGGTAGACCAGCAGGGAAAATCGGCCGTTCGGCCCACGCAAGGCCCCCACGATGGAACCCTTTACCTGCGCCGCCCGTTCCAGTTGCGGCAAGCCCTGGTCGATCAAGTAGAAGCCGACGTGCTGCGTGCGTTCGTCGCCCGTGCCGCTGCCCGCCCGGGCAAGCTCGATCGCCTGGCGCGCCACTTCGCTCTCCGCCAGCGGGCTGCGCCTGGCGATGGCCTCCACCGTGCGGCGGTATTGGTCCCGTGTGGCGAAGTCCATCCCTCGGTAGACGCCGGCCGGGTCCTCGCGCAGAGCCTGCTCGACCGTGCTCGTGCTCTCCACGAACTTGCGCCAGTCCGTGGCCCCGAGGATGCGCAGGCTGCCGATGCTATTGCTGATGGAAACCTGGTCGGCCGCCTGTTGCTGGTTCTCCGCGTGGACCACCTGCTCGATGGTCAGGCCGGACTCAGAGAGTCGCTGCTCGATCCAGGTGAGCGGCAAAGTCAGGCTCAGTCCCTGCAGTCGGAGGGCAAGCTCGGCGACGAACGGACTGGCCATGGGCGGGTTGGCCCGCGCCATGTCCGCGGTCACCAGGATCAGGCTCTTGGGATCTTTCTTGGCCACCGCCGCCATCTGCTCGGCCCAGGCGGCGGCCCGGTCGCGCTCGATCCGCGCGGCGGCGACCCGCGCACCCACGCGCCGGAGGTTCTCGATGAGGGCAAGGCGCAACATGATGGGAATGGCCCACAATTCGCCCAGCTTCAGCGCCGTCACCTCCTGGTAGGCCGCCACGAAGCCAGCCAGGCCCTCTGGATCCACCCGTCCGTCCCCGTGCGAGATCGCTTCCAGCGCGATGTCGTACACGCGCGGCAGGCCTGCCGACGGGCCGCTGCGCAGGCGGGGCAACTGGCGGCTGTAGCCCTCGGGCAGGTGCCGCCTGGCCGTACGGATCTGTTCCTCGATCAAGTAGAAGTTGTCGAGCAGCCATTCCCCCGCCGGGACGATGCGACGGTCGGCCGCCAGAGCCTCGGTGAGGAGCTTGCAGGCTTCGATCAGGATTCGTTCGTTGTCGGCAAGTCGTGCGAGCAAGCGATCAGGTGCCCATCGTCGCGCCAGTTCGTGCGCTCCAGCCAAGGACCGCCCGTGCTGCTTCATCTGGTCGGCGCTGAGCAACTCGGAGCGCAGCGGGGGATCATCGGCGACGGTGCTGTCCGCAAGGCTGCTCCCGCGTAGGCGGGTCAGCCACCGAAGTAAGGTTGCCCCGACCGCCCTACTCATCGCCGCCATCTCTTGCAAACTCCGAACCAGACATGCCAGCCCATCCGCCCGGTCCTTCAACGCCTTGGAACAAAAGGGCTTCTAGCAGCTTTCGGGCCACTGACGCCGGCCTTCCAGCCACCTGCGCCGCCCGACCTCCCTGCCCTGCGAAGCACACAATCAAAATGAATGACCATCTCCTTCAAATCGAAGGCAATGGCGCGACGCTGCCGAGGATCGGGGCACCCTGGTCGGCCATCGCGCAGCCACGGCAGACTGCCGCATCATCATCCGCTTGCCGGACTACTTCGCCAGCGCCTGCTCCAGCGCCACGGCCACTGCCACGGAGGCGCCGACCATCGGGTTGTTGCCCATGCCGAGGAAGCCCATCATCTCCACGTGCGCGGGCACCGAGGAGGAACCGGCGAACTGGGCATCGCTGTGCATGCGGCCCATGGTGTCGGTCATGCCGTAGGATGCCGGACCGGCGGCCATGTTATCCGGATGCAGGGTGCGGCCCGTGCCCCCGCCGCTGGCCACCGAGAAGTACTTCTTGCCCTGCTCCACGCATTCCTTCTTGTAGGTGCCGGCCACCGGATGCTGAAAGCGGGTCGGGTTGGTGGAATTGCCGGTTATGGACACGTCCACTCCCTCGTGGTGATTGATGGCCACGCCCTCGCGCACGTCGTCGGCGCCGTAGCAGCGCACCTTGGCCTTCTCGCCCTTGGAGTAGGCAATCTCGCGCACGATGTTCAGCTTGCCGCTCGCGTAGTCGAACTTGGTCTGCACGTAGGTGAAGCCGTTCACCCGGCTGATGATCTGGGCCGCGTCCTTGCCCAGGCCGTTGAGGATCACGCGCAGGGGTTGCTTGCGGGCCTTGTTGGCGCTGCGGGCGAGGCCAATGGCGCCCTCGGCAGCGGCAAAGGATTCGTGGCCCGCTATAAAGGCGAAGCACTTGGTCTCCTCCTTCAGCAACATGGAGGCCAGGTTGCCGTGGCCGATGCCCACCTTGCGATCGTCCGCGACCGAGCCGGGAATGCAGAAAGCCTGCATGCCTTCGCCCAGCGAGCAGGCGATGTTGACGGCCTTTTTCTGGCCCTTCTTGATGGCGATAGCGCCACCGAGGATGTACGCCCAGCAGACGTTCTCGAAACAGATGGGCTGGATGCCCTTCACGATGTTGTAAACGTCAACGCCCTTGGCATCAGTGAGCTTCTTCGCTTCTTCCAGGGAAGCGATGCCGTACTTGGCCAACACCGGGGTGATCTGGCCGATCCTGCGTTCATATGATTCAAACAGAGCCATGATCTGTGTCTCCTTCTCGCTTACTGGTGCCGGGGGTTGATCGTCTTGGCGGCTTCGTCGAAGCGGCCGTA
>PMBS01000055.1:1572-31163 GCA_003153015.1 Myxococcales bacterium | reverse complement strand
CGGGCATGATCACGCCGACCTCCGCCTATGCGCCCGGCGAAACCCCGCCTATGTATAGCGGCACCTGGACCTTTGAAACAGGCACGCCGCCGCCCCAGCACAACTTCAGCTTCACCAGCGAGGTCCGCTACTGGTTCAGCTATTCGACGAGCAAGCAATACACTCTCAATTTCACCGGTGACGATGATGTCTGGGTCTTCGTCAATCGCAAACTGGCGGTGGACATGGGGGGCATTCATACCCCGGTCGAGGGAGAGATCGTGCTCAACGCGACTGGCGGCGGGAATGTCACTGTGACCGCGAGCGCGGGCGCTGCCTGCAAGACCGAGGGCGTTCTCTCGACTTGCACCGGCGTCCAGAGCAAGGTCGATCTGGGCATGGTGAACAACGGGGTGTACGAGATCGTCGTGTTCCAGGCGGAACGAGCGTGGAACGGGTCGACCTACAAACTCACTCTGAGCGGCTTCAACGATCTGCCAAGTGCCTGCGGGCCCATTTGCGGCGACGGTGTGGTGTCGCCCGGTGAACAGTGCGACAATGGCAAGGACAACCTGGGCGGCTACAATCAGTGTGGCTCGGATTGTCTGCTCGGTCCCTATTGCGGCGACGGGAAGGTTGAGGCTGGCAAGGAAGAGTGCGACAACGGCACGAACAACGACGACTACGGAGCCACCTCCGGCTGCGGTCCTGATTGCAAGCTGCCGGCCCGCTGCGGTGACAGCATCGTGCAGACTCAGTTCGACGAGGAATGCGATGATGGTTCCGGCAACCTAACCACCACCGACGCCAACGACGGCTACAACGGCTGCCTGGCAAACTGCCTACGCGGCGGTTACTGTGGCGACGGCGCCAAGAATGGCACCGAGGAATGTGACGATGGCGCCAACGACGGCACCTACGCAACCTGCAATCCTGACTGCACGCTCGCTGCCAGGTGCGGCGACGGCAAGGTTCAGGCGGACTACGGGGAAGAATGCGAGCCCGTCATGGCGAACGATCCCAATTGCACGGATGCGTGCCGCAAGCCCGGTGGGTGCGGCGACGGCAAGATCGAGCCGCCCGAGCTATGCGACGACGGCGAGCTCTTCAACAACGGCGACTACGGTGGCTGCGCCCCAAGCTGTATCCCGGCTCCCCACTGCGGCGACGGCATGAAGAACGGACCTGAGGAATGCGACGACGGCATCAATGACAGCTCGTACGGCGGCTGCACCCCGCAATGCAAGTTGGGTCCCCACTGCGGCGACAGCATCAAGAATGGACCCGAGGAATGCGACGACGGCCCCAAGAACGGCCCGACTGGCGCCTGCTCGACCGAGTGCAAGAAGATTATCTACACTTCCTACTGATTCGGCTTCCCGAGCGGAACGTTCCGCGACGCATCCCAGGCCGCGAGTATCTTCTCGACGGCAACGTTGCTCTCTAGGCGCTGCTCTGCGGGATGGGCGTCGAGGAATGCGAGGGCGCGGCGGATGCCCTCTGCCAAGGGGACCGTGCAGCGGAAGTCGGGCACGAAGCGTTTGATCTTGGAGTTGTCGAAGACCAGCGAGTGCGCCTTGTCGCCCAAGAGTCCGGCGCCGATGGCAGGATCCACCTTGGCGATGAAATCCGAGGGAATGTGGAGCAAGCGAGGCTGGGCTCCAACCGCGACGGCGATGCACTCATAGACTTGGTTCCAGGTCATAACTTCGTCGGAGGTGATGTGAAATGCCTCGCCCACGGCGTCGCGCCGGCCGCATAGGCCGAGCAACCCCTTGGCAAAGTCGCTGGCATGGGTCATCACCCACAGGGAAGTGCCGTCGCCATGAACCGGGAGGGGCAGCCCGTGGCGCAGCCGATGCACCGGGGTGAAGTCGATGCCAAAAGCCGTGGGAATCCAGGTGTCGCCGTAGGTGAACGAGGGCCGCACAATGGTCACCGGGAACCCGTGCCGCCGGTGGGCCTCGGTGAGGAATTGCTCCGTGGCAATCTTCTTCTGCGAGTACTCCCAAAACGGATTGCCAAGCGGTGTCTCCTCGGTGACGATGTAGTGCCGTGGCGGCTTCTGGTAGACCGTGGCCGTGCTGATGAACACGTACTGATTGACCTTGCCGGCGAACATCTCCACGTCGGCCGCCGCCTGAGCCGGGTCAAACACAATCCAGTTGACCACAACGTCGAATGCTTCGGAGGCCAGCGCTTGCGCCATAGCGCGCCGGTCGTTGAGGTCGCCGTGAATGGTGCGCACGCGGGGCGGCAGCTCGACCCGGCGCAGGCCACGGTTGAAGTGGACGAGCTCGATGCGGCGCTCGGCCGCGAGGCGCGAGCACGCCGTCGAGATGTTCCCCGAACCGCCGATAAAGAGAACTTTCATGGTCTCCTCACGTTTTGGGCAAAGAACTTTCGAGCACCAAGCAGCATCGCATGGACCCTTGGATCAGAGTTAGTTATTTCACCACGGAGGACACAAGGCCGCCTTGCGGCCGCAACCAAAGGGATCACTCCGGCCACGGTCCACGACGTCTTGTGGCCATCGCGGCGCTGTGGAGAATCTTCGCGTCCCGCGAAGAAACTGCATCCTAGTAGTACAGAGGACACCGAGTTGGACCGGAAAGAAAGGGACTGAGCCTGTCCGAACCCTTTCTTCTCCTCCGATCTCTGAGTCCTCAGCGCTCTCTGTGTGGAATAGCTAGCTCCCTCGCCGCCTGCGCAGTCGGCCTGCCAGTACAAGCAAGGCCAAGGCGAAGAAGCCGCCCGAGGTGGAGGCTCCCGCCATGGAGCAGCCACTGCCCCCGGCAGCAAGTTCAGGGGTTGGCGTGCCTGGGACGTCGGGGTTGCCCGCAGCATCGGCACTTGCCAGTGCCAGCGGAGCATCGGGCTTGGCTCCTGCGTCGGGGACCACCTGAGGCCCTGTGTCCGGGCTGGCGCTAGCGTCGGCAACGACCTGAACGCCGGTGTCGAGTTTGAGGCCGGCATCGGGGACAAGGCTGGGGCCAGCGTCGGCGACGACTGGGACGCCTGTGTCCAGTTTGACTCCGGCCTCGGAGCCAGGGATGGGCAGGACATCAAGTTCACCGCTTGCATCTCGGACTGGTTCCGACACAGCGTCGCGCGCGAGCCGCCCATCGCCGGAGGAGTCAGGAGTCGCATCGACGGTGGCGTCTGTGCCGGCGTCGTTGCACGTAACGTACTGGGTGATGTACTTGATCTCCCGATAGTCACTGGCGCTGGCCAAAGACAGGCCAACATCCGGCTCCATCGTTCCGTAGGAGAAGGTCAGGGTCAACTTGGTCAGACGGTCGCCTTCCTGGGCCAACCCCGCCAGGGACGGAACATTGGCCGCGGTCAGCGCTCCCGAGTATCCGAGAACTCGGTTGTAGCCCGCGCCATCGGAAAACGCCAGTTGCTGGTCGCCCGTGGTCAGTCCAAAAATGCGCCAGGAAAAGCCGCTCGCATAGATACCCGTCGAACTGGTGCCAGCACTCGCCATGCGCGAGGGCACGACCGGGACTGCGGAGGCGAACGATAGCTTGACCGGACCCAGGGCGTTGCATGTTTTGCCGCCGGTGCCGCCGTCCGGCCCTGCCCCCTGGCTGATCTTGAAAGCTACGAAGTACCAGCCCTTTTGCACATAGTAGGAAAACACGCTCGATGCCGCCGTGGAGTAGGGGAACCCATTGGCGGTCAGCCAATCGGTGAACGACTGCTCGGTATCGGCCTTTAGCTGAACCCAATCGAGAAAACCCACGCGCCCGCTCGCGACCACAGAAGTGCTGGCGTCCACTCCACTCGTTGTGCCCCCTGCCGCACCACCAGTGCCGTTGGATCTCGAGTAGCAGGCGGTCACCGTGACATAGGTCGGCTGTGACAAGTTGTCGACCGTGGTGAAGGCTTGCTGGTCGGACAAGGCCGGGGCCGCGGTGAGAGTCGAAGGGACAGGAAGGATCAGTCCGAAATTGCTGGCGGTGCCGCAGAAGGTGGGCTGAAACACGTAGGTCTCCACCCCGTTCTTGTAGGCCACGATTATGTCCTGTTGCGGTTTCGCCTCGATTCCTGTGCCAAAGGGCGCGCCACAGGGAAAAACCGAGCGGGCAGCAAGCAGGCATGCGAAGCCGGCGGCGAGTGCAAGATGGGTTTTCATGGTTGGTCTCCTTTCCCGCCGTTCGCGCCTTCGGAATAGACACAACGGAATCCAACGTTGGGTGCCCATAGACCAGGCAGTTCAGCCTTGCGGCAGGTGGTGCGCAAAGAGTTCTCCCCACTCACCCAGCAACCGCCGCGCATGACCTTCAATGTGCCACTGTCAGGGCCGATGGGATCCTGGTTGGGACTGCGGCTGTAGTAGCCCGCATCGTACCAATCCGCGGTCCATTCCCAGACGTTTCCCGCCATATCAAACGCGCCGTACGGGCTTTGGCCCGCCACACGGCGGCCCACGCGATCCGTGTCACCTACGCAACCGGCGAAGTTGGCTTTCGTGCAATCCGGCGGGCTCGCGCCCCAGGGATAGATGCGCGGGGCATCGCTCCCGGCTGCGGCACGCTCCCATTCCGCCTCGCTGGGCAGCCGGCCACCGGCAAAGGCGCAGAACTGGCTGGCCTGCTTCCAGGACACGTGAATGACGGGATAGTCGACAAAGGCTGGGTTGTCGAAGTAATGCGGCCGTGCATTCGAACTGAAGAGCGCAGGCGCGGTACAAGCAGCCGAGTTCACGCAGGCCCGATAGCGAGCGTTGGTGACCTCGTAGCGGTCCATGACAAAGGCCGATCCGCTCACCTGGTGAACCGGCTTCTCGTCCGCTGCCCCAGCCTCGCTGCCCATCAAGAAGGATCCCGCGGGCACATGTACGGGGCTGGGATCCAAGGCCGGCGCTGCGCAGTTGGGCCCATCATCGACTAGGCCGTTGCAGTCGTCGTCCTTGAAGTTGCAGACCTCGACCGCGCCCGGGTGCATGGCCGGATCGTGGTCATTGCAGTCAGGCCCAGCCGCACACCCGATGCCATAGCCGTCGCCGTCTTCATCCGTGCAGACCGGTGCGGCCGTGCCGTGAAGCGAGCCCGCCTTGGCCCCGGATCGCGCGAAAAGCACGAAGCCGGCAGCACCCGCCAACACCGAAACCCCAATCAGAAGGACAGAAGTGTTTTTCATGGTTCGTCATCTCATGCAAGTGCCCCGCCAACGCAACAAGGGCCTAGATCCCGCCCCATGCCGTTGGCGAAAACGACGCGATCGGGGCAAATATGTCAGCCCCCACCACACCGCAGACCGTCATCATGCGCCCAATACCCGGGAGAAAGCAAACCAAGGGCACTGGTGGTACGGTGATGAAAGTCACAAGTCATCTGACAAAGTCACAAATCATCTGACAAAGTCACAAATCATCTGACGCAGAAGAACTGATGGACAGGGCTGGTGGAGACTGAGAAGATAGATTTTCCGCATGTTTCAGTTTCGCAGCCGCCGACCGACGGTGAAGGCACCGTGAGAATCCGACTCATCTACCCGGATCCGAACCCTCGGGTTGGCCTGAGTGGGCGAAAAGTCGAGAGCGCCGCGCTTCAGCTCTTGGCTGCGATCACGCCGCCCATGCATGACGTCTCCGTCGTGCAAGAACATCTGGGTGACACGGTTCGTTTCGACGATGCCCATGTCGATTTGGTGGGCATCACTGCCATGACTATACAGGCCCGCCGCGCCTATGAGATTGCGGATGGGTATCGCAGCGCTGGCAAGACGGTGGTGCTGGGCGGAATTCATCCCTCGGTGCAGCCGAGCGAGGCTCTGCAGCACGCCGACGCGGTCGTCGTGGGCGAGGCCGAACCCATCTGGTCGCAAGTCCTCGCCGATGCGGCAGCCGGCCATTTGCACGGCCTCTATCGCGGGCAGAAATATGCGGATCTCACCCAGCTTCCGCCCTACCGGCGCGATCTGTTCCCCAAACGGTCGTCCTTTGCGCTGGCATCGGTGCAGGCGGCGCGGGGCTGTCCCTACGATTGCTCTTTCTGTTCAGCCACGCTGTTCACCGGCCACAAGTATCGCTTCCGTCCCGTGGAGAACGTCATTGCCGAGATAAAGGCGCTGGGCAGGCGTTTCATCTTTTTTCTCGACGACAACATCTTTGCCAGCGAGCGGTACTGCCGCGAGCTCTTTTCCGAGCTGAAGAAGCTGAACATCATCTGGGTCGGGCAGGCTTCGCTGCATCTCACAGCTAGCAACCCCGAACTACTTGAACTCGCCGCTGAGAGCGGTTGTTTCTCCCTGTTTGTCGGCATCGAGTCGCTTACCGCATCCAATTTGCGAGCCACCGGTTCACTGGCCAAGAACCGGGTGGGCACGCCCGAAGAGATCGGGAGGAGCATTCGCGTCCTGCACGATCACGACATCATAGTCATGGCGGGCGTGATCTTCGGGTTTGATGACGACGACCCGGAGGTATTTGCTCGAACCCGAGAGTTCCTCTTCGACAATCGTGTGGGCCACGGATCTTTCTCTGCCCTGACGCCTTTCCCGGGGACCAAACTGTTCGAGACGCTGCACGCCCAGTCACGCATCACGACCTACGACTGGTCGAAATACGACGGGGCGACCGCCGTGTTTTCGCCGAAGCTGATGACCGCTGAGCAATTGCAGGAGGGCACGCGCCGCATGGGCGTGAACTTCTACAGCACGCCGAAGATCCTTCGCCGTTTCTGGACCAATCGGCATCATCCTTTCATCTACCTGGCCACCAGCTTTGCCTGGAGGCACTCGTGCAGGGTGGAGAACCGCGTGCCGCTCTATTGTCCCAGTGGTTCCTGGAAGAACAACGGCAAGCGGTCGCCCGCACCCGAGACGGGAGGTTCCGCCGATCGAAAACTCATTGTGCTGGCGGAGCAAGGCGCCGAAGAGCAGGTGGGTTGCGCTAGCGTTCGCGGCCTGGTGTGACGGTCTTCCAGCGCGGACGCATCAAGGCTCCATCAACCGGAGACGTTTGAAGTAGTCGCGGTAGTACCGGCGGTCCCGTGCCAGCAGCCGATCGGCCGTGCCCGCGTCGCCATATTCCTACTATTCCTCAAAAGGCGGTCGAGAAGGACATCAGAATCCACTGGCTGAGATAGACCCCTCACGTCTCCGCCAGCAACTTGCGCAATTGGGCCAGGGCCTCACTGTGCAACTGGCACACGCGCGGCTCGCTCACTTTCAGCATGCCGGCGATTTCGCGATAGGTGAGATCCTCGATGTAGTGCAATGACAGCACCATGCGCAGGCGTTCGGGTATCTTTTCCAGCGCCTCAGTCAAGCGGCGCACGGCCTCGGCGCGCAGCACAGTCGCGTCGGTGGCCTCAGTTCCCGCCAGAGTGGGCAAAATGGATTCCAGCGGCAACGGCGGCTCCAACAAAGCGGCCATGTCGCTTGCCTCTTCCACGTCCACGCCCAGTTCAGTCGCTACCTCCTCCACGGTGGCCTCGCGGCCCAGGTTGCCCGCAAGCCGCTTGCGCGTCTTGACCAGATCGTCGGTGCGGTTGCGCAAACGCCGCGGCAAGTGGTCCAACCGACGCAGCTCGTCCAGCATGGCGCCGCGCACCCGATGCTCGGCAAAGGTGGCAAAGGAAGCGCCCCGGCTCGCATCGAAGCGCCGGCCTGCCTCAATTAGGCCAATGGCCCCGGCTGACCACAGGTCGTCGTAGGCACTGCGCAGTCCGGTACGGGAGATCAGCCGCCTGGCTATCCGCTCGACCATGACCCCGTACTGTTCCAGGACAGTCGTGTCGTCGAGGACCGGCGCAGGTGCTCCATTCGCGTAGCTAGCGATTGCCCTATGCATGGTTGCTGTCCTTAGCGTGGGCCTTCCGCCTCTCGCAGCAGGCGTTGCCACATGACCTTCATTCCGCCTTCCAGAATCTGGGGCGCCGGCTCGCTGAACAGGCGCTCGGCCACGTCCACCAGGGCGCGGCTGGCGGGCGCCATGGGAAACAGGTCCACCACCGGCCTTTGCGCCATCACCGCGCGATGCACGTTTTCGTCACGGGGCACGTAGCCCAGGTGACGCAGCTTGGCGGTGAGAAACCGGCCGGTGACGGTAGAGAGCTTCTGGAACATGTCCCGCGCGGGCATTTCGTCGACCACCGGGTTGATCACCACGGCGAAGTTGCGAATGCCCGCCTGCTGCGACAGCACCTTGACCACGGCATACGCGTCCACCAGCGAGGTGGGCTCGGGGCTCAGCACCAGCACCACTTCTTGCGCCGCCCCCACGAAAAACAACACGTTGTCCCCGATGCCCGCGCCCGAATCGATGATCACCAGGTCGAAGCGCTCCTCCAGTGCATCGAGCGCGGCCACCAGGCGCAGCTTGTCTTTGCGGTCCAGCTCAGTCAGGCGCTGCACCCCCGACCCGGCGGGCAAGATGTGGATGTTGGGCGCCGCCTGGGCCAGCACCTCGTTGGCCGACACGCCTGGCTGCAACAGATCGCCGATGTGGCGCATGGGTTTGATGCCGAAGATGATGTCGACGTTGGCCAGCCCGAGATCGGCGTCGATGATCAACACGCGCTTGCCCGCGCGGGCAGCCAGCGCGGCCAAGTTGGCCGACAGGTTGGTCTTGCCCACCCCGCCCTTGCCGCTGGTGACCGCGATAACCCGCAAGGCCTCGCGCGAGGGCACCGGCGCGGGCGTGGGCGTGGGTGCGGGGTTGCGAGCAACAATGCGCAGGCGAAGGTTGTCTGCCTGGTCCATGGCTAGTCTCCTTTGCCCAACGCCAGTTCGACCAGCAGTGGTCCGGTGGCTGGATGCAAGTCGTCCGGCACCCGCTGACCATTGGTCACGCAGGAAACTGGGCAGCCGAGATCAGTCGCGACCGACAGCACGCTGGCCGGACCATCGGCCTCGTCCAGCTTGGTGAGAATGAAGCGGCTCACCCCGCGCGACTTGAAGCGGCGGATCGCGGCGCGCAATTCGCGGCCACCGGTCGCCGCCGACAACACCAAATGCTGTTCGGTTTCGGGCGCCGCTTTCAGCAACTGGGCTTGCGCTTCCAACGCCGCGGGATCCGATCGCCCGGCGGTATCGATGAGCACAAGCTGCGCCTCCGGCTCAGCGGCGATCGCTTCGCGCAACCCCGCCTGATCGCGCGCCATGTGGGTGGGCACGCCCATGATCTCGCCGTAGCGGCCAATATGTTCGCTGGCACCTATGCGATAGGTGTCGACGGTCACCAGGGCGACCTTGAGCTTGCTTTCCAGCAGCGCACGCGCCGCGATCTTCGCGATGGTGGTGGTCTTGCCAACCCCGGGTGGGCCCACCAGAGCGATCACCCGACGGCCTTCGCCTCGCCACGGCGGCAGGGCCGAGGTCAGACGCCGGCGCAGCCCCTCGCGCAGTGATTCCGTGATCTCGCGTTCGCCGTGACCGGCGGCTGCGCGTACCGCTTCGCGCACCAGCTCCTCGACGATGGCTGGTTCCCCTCCCCTTTCTACCAGGCGGTGGGTGACCGCGACCGCAGCGGGGGACAGCGGATTGCCGTTCCGCCCGGCCAGGATGCGCGGCTCAGCCTTGTTGGACCGCACCTCGGCGCGCAGTTGCTCGACAATGCGACGCAAAGCCGAGACCTCGCGTTCCAAGTCGGACGATCGGTCGGGGGAGTCGGCATCGCCATTGCCCGAGCCGGTGGCGGTGATCTCGATCTCCTTCTTGCCGAAGAAGCCGCCCACTTCGCGGGTCTTGAGGATGATGGCCTCCTCGCCCAGCGCCGAGCGGACGGCATCAAGCGCGCTGCGCGGATCGGGGCCACGGAAGGTCCTGACACTAGCGTTCATTGCACTTTCCTCCTCATGCGGCCTTGCTCCAGGGCGAAGGCGAAAGATCTAGGGTGCCGACGGGCTCGACCTGCGTGCCGGGCACCAGTTCGCGTGCCGTGATGACCCACAGGTCGGGCACGAAGCGAGACGCGAACTCATGGAGCGGCCGGCGCAGGTCGGGCGGACTGATGAGCACCGTGGGGTGGCCGCGCGCGGCCAGGCCCGAGGCATGTGCCTCCAGGGTGCTGATTAACCGCTTGGCCGTGGCCAGTTCCAGTGCCAAGGCCGCCTCGCCGTCGGTCTGGCCCAGCGCTTTGCGCAGGCTGTCCTCGACCGCGCGATCCAAGGTCAGGGCGTGCACCGTGCCCTTGGGGTCGGCCAGGCGCGAAGTGATCTGGCGGGCGAAGCGCCGGCGCACCTGCTCGACCAGGAAGGCGGTGTCCTTGCTGCGCGGAGCTGCATCACCAACCGCTTCCAGCACGCTGCGGAAGTCGCGAATCGACAACCCCTCACGCAGCACACCGCGCACCACGCGCACCAACTCGCCCAGGGTGATGGTGTTGGGCACCACGTCTTCGACCAGCTTGGGTGCCTCCTTCCCACAATGGGCGAGCAGTTCTTGGATCTCTTGCCGGCCCACCAACTCGTGCGCGTTGTGGCGCAGTATCTCGGAGAGCTGCGTGGTGATGACCGAGGACGCATCCACCACGGTCAGACCGGCAGCCTCAGCGCGCGGACGATCGCCGGGCAGAACCCACAAGGCGGGCAGGCCGAAGGCCGGCTCCTTAGCCGCTATCCCATCAAGCTCGGGCAACTGCGGCGTCTTGCCTGACTGGTCCAAAACCATGAGTCGGTCGGCGTAGGCCACCCCGCTGGCCAGATCCACGCCGCGCAACTTGATGCGGTACTCGTTGCCGTCGAGACGCAGGTTGTCCCGCAGATGAACCGCGGGAATGATCACTCCGATATCCCCAGCAATCTGCCGGCGCAGGTTGGTGACCCGGCCGGGCAGCTCGCCGCCCTTGTCCAAGTCGATGAGCCGTAGCAGCCCGTGTCCCACCTCCAGCTCCAAGGTGTCGAAGCCGACCAGGTCGCCCAGCTTCTCGGCCACGCCAGCTTTGGCCTGCGCCGCGGCCTGCTCAGTTTGCGCTGCGGTCATGGGCTGGGCGATGCGACGACGTGAAAGCAGGAAAGCCGCTCCGGCGAGAGCGCCAAAAGCCAATAGCGGCATGCCGGGCAGCAGCCCCAGCACCATGAGCACGCCGGCCGCGTGCATGAGCGTGCGTCGGTGACCGAAGATCTGCGCGCCCATTTCCGTGCCCAGGTGCGAACCCGAGCTGGCGCGAGTGACCGTGATGCCAGCCGCGGTCGACACCAGCAACGCCGGCATTTGGCTGACTAGGCCGTCGCCGATGGTCAGGATGGTGTAGGTTTCCACCGCCGCGGAAAGCGACATATGGTCGCGCGCCACCCCGGCCAGCAGGCCGCCCACGATGTTGATCAGGGTAATGATGAGGCCGGCGATGGCGTCGCCGCGCACGAACTTGCTGGCGCCGTCCATGGCGCCGAAGAACTCGATCTCTCGTTCCAGGTTGGCTCGGCGGGCGCGCGCCTCGCGGTCATCGATGATCCCGGCGGCCAGGTCGGCGTCGATCGACATCTGCTTGCCGGGCAAGGCGTCCAAGGTGAAACGAGCGGCGACCTCGGCCACCCGGCCAGAACCGCGGGTGATGACCACGAAGTTCACCACCAGGAGGATGAGAAAGACCACTGCGCCTACGATGAGGCTGCCGCCCACGGTGAACTGACCAAAGGCCTGGATGATGTGGCCGGCAGAGCCGGTGCCCGACGAACCCTGCAAGAGGATGAGGCGGGTGGTGGCCACGTTGAGCCCCAGCCGGAACAGGGTCACGATGAGCAGCAGGGTCGGGAAAACCGAGAAGTCGAGGGGACGGGCCACGCCGAGAGCGACCAGCAACACCAGCAACGACACGCCGATGCTGGTGGCGAGCAGGCCGTCGAGCGCGAATGGTGGCAAGGGGAGAATTAGAAGGGCAACCACACCCAGCACGGCCAGCGCGAGGAGAAAGTCACCGCGCGGAGCCGGACCGGCAGCGGCGGCGGCCGGCGAGGCGGCAGGATTCATGCAGCACCTCGGGCAGCCCGAACTTGGGCGGCACCGTTACGACCCAGCACCCGGTAGACAAAGGCGAGGATGGCAGCCACGGCGCGGTAGGTTTCCGCCGGCACCGTGCGGCCCACCTTCACCCGGCGATAGAGCAAACGCGCGAGGGGAATGTCCTCGATGACGGGAATGCCGTGCTCGCGCGCCAGCTCGCGCATGATGTCGGCCAGCCTGCCTTTGCCCTTGGCGGTCACCCGCGGCGCTGCGTCCTCGCCCGGCCGGTAGCGGATGGCCACTGCCACATGGGTCGGGTTGACCACCAGGGCGTCGGCGCGCGGCACCTCGACCCGAGCGTGGCCCTTGGCCAGCTCGTGATGGCGCCGACGGCGACGCGAGCGGATCATAGGATCGCCCTCTTCGTCGCGATAATCACGCTTGGCCTCTTCCTTGGTCATCTTCATGCGCTGGTGATAGCGATAGCGGGTGACTGCAAGGTCCAGGCCGGCCAGCAGGCCAAGCGCCGCCAGGATCCTGACGAATCCGTGGGCCAGAGGTGCAAAGGTGGACTGGAGTTGCGTGGCCGCTGACTCCTGCAGCATGCGGGGCAGCGTCAGGAAGTCGTCATGGAACGCGCTCCACACCGCGTACACCAGGGTCACGACCTTGACGCCAGTGAGCAGCAGATCGACCAGCATCTCCTTGCGGAAAAGCCGGCCTAGCCGGCCGCCGCCAAAGACCCGCGAGATGTCGGGCAGGGCCAGGTGGGCCCAAGTGCCCAAGCGGGTCTGCGCCGCCAAGGCGACGGAGGCGCCCAGGGCGACGGAAGCCGTCACCGCCAGGGTGATGAGCAGGGGTCGCGCCAAGAAGGGCATGAGACGTCCGGGGGTGGCCTGGGCCAGACCATCGGCCGAGGCCCACACCAGATTCACCAGGGCGTCACGCAACGCAGGCCCCACCGCGGTCAGCGCGCCCAGCCCGGCCAGCAGGGCCGCCCACATGGCCACGTCGCGGCTGACGGGAATGTTACCCTCTTCCCATGCCTGCTGGAGCCGCCGGTGGCTGGCTTGTTCGGTTTGGTCTTCTCTCTGGGTGTCGGCCATAGCGCAAGTCTTTCAATGGCCGGCCAGGGCGGAGTGCGTGGCCTCGGCCGCCATGAGCGCAGCGGACGGTGCGGCCAGGTAGAGCGCCCCGACACCTGCCAGCAGCGCCACCGAGAAACCGATGTTGGAGAGGCCGAGTTGCGGCGTGGTGCGGTTGAGCAAACCGAGCGACAGATGTCCGATGGTGACCGCGGCAAGAACTGGGAAGGCGAGACGTATGGCCAAGGCAATGGCACCCACTGCCTGGCCCACTACCCGCGCCGCCAGCTCGCTCGCGCTGATGGGTAAGCCGGGCGGCATCTCGATCACCGACCGGCACAGCCACGCTACCGCTTCGCGGTGGATGCCGCCCGCCACCGCAAAGCCCAGCGCCAGGAGGGCGAGAACTTGCGACACCGCGGGGGACTCGGAACCATGCACCGGATCATAGGTTGCGGCGACGCTGAGGCCCATGGATATGCCAATCGCCGATCCGGCCGCGGTGGCGGCATCGAGGACCATACGCGCAGACAGACCGGCGCAAAGGCCCAGCAGGGCCTCGGACAGAGCTGCGATGATGAAACGGTCGGCATGATCCCAGGCAGCAAAGAGCGGCGCGCCGGCGCCCAGGAAAGCCGCCACCGACACCACCACGGCCGCGGCCATGCGCACCCGCGCGGGAATGGCCGGCAGGCCGAAGAGGGGCACCACCGCGAACAGGCCGGCGCAACGGATCACCACCAAGATGAAGGCGGCGGCCAAGGGCAAGAAGGTGAACACTGCGATTGCCTCACAGGTGCTGCGACATGCGCTCCAGCGCGCCAGCCACGAACTGGGCCATACGCTCGACCGCCCAGCCACCCGCGAACCAGGCGACCAGAACCGCGGCCAGCACGCGCGGCAAGAAGCCCACCGCCGGATCATTGATTTGGGTCGCGGCCTGCAGCAGCCCGACCACTAGGCCCACCGCCAGCAGCGCGCCCACGAAAGGCCCCCCTACCGTAGCCAGCATGGCGAAACCTTCGCGCAGCAAGGCGGAAGGCAAGTCCAGCGACATCAGAAGCTCCGAATCAGCGAGGAGACCACCAGATGCCAGCCGCCCGAGAGCAGGAACACCCCTAGCTTGAGCGGCAGCGCCACCATGGTCGGCGGCACCATCATCATGCCCAAAGACATGAGAATGACCGCCACCAGGAGATCAATGAGCAGCATGGGCACGAAGATGAAGAGACCCATGCGGAAAGCGGTGCCCAGCTCGGACACCATGAAGGCGGGCACCAACACGGTAAACGGTACCGTTTCGCCCCGCGCCGGCCGTGGCGAGGCCGAAACCTCGAAGAGCAGGCGCAATTCTTCCTCGCGCGTCTGCTTCAGCATCCAATCGGAAAGTGGCCCTTGCGCCCGCTGCAGGGCCTCGCCCATGGAGATCTTGTCCTCCATGAGAGGCTGCACGGCCTGCTCATGCACTCGCCGAACGGTGGGCGCCATGATGAAGAGCGAAAGAAAGAGCGACAACCCAATCAACACCTGGTTGGGCGGCAACTGCGGCGTCCCCAACGCCTGGCGCAAGAACGACAGCACAATCACGATGCGGGTGAACGAGGTGACCGACAGAACCAGAGCCATTCCGAACGACAGCGCGGTCAGAATGAGGAAAAGCTTGACCGCCGAGGAACCGCCGCCGGCCAAGGCCAACTCGCTGCTGGCGCCCACGGCTTTGGAAAGAAGCTGCGTGGTGCTCGGGCCGTTCATGAGACCTTGCCCGCGAGCCCTTGCGCCAGCTTGTCGCGCAACTCCTGATCCTCGTAGCTTTCGTCAAGCAACTCACGGAAAGCGGCGGTGTCGCGCGCGGAGGACTCCTGGGGCCGGAGCCGAAACAGTCGACTGAGCATGCCGATTTCTCCCTCGGGCTCGGGCGCGGCCTCGGCTGCCTTGGCCAGGGCAAGTTCATCCGGCGCTTCATGCAAGACCGGGGGGCTTCCCATCCCGGCCGCAACGGATGGCTCGCTGGCTCCCTTGAGCGGCGCCAAGAGAGCGATTCCCGCCTCGCTGGCCCCCAACACCATGATCTGGCCGTTGACCCGTGCCACGAGTAATGCGCGCTTGGGCCCGATGGCCGCAGTTTCTAGGATGTGGATCAGGCCCTGGCGGCGCGCGCGGCGGCGGGTGAGCGCGAGCACGCCGCCGGCCACGGCGACCAGCGCAAGGATAGCTAGGACCAATGACAAACCAGAACGGCGGGCGCTGGCCACGGTCGGAGAAGCAGGGGCGCTGTGAACTGCGGCTACCGGGCCGGGCGCGGCGGTAGGCGCGGCCGCCAGCGCCGATTTCGCCGACGGCATCGTCGCGGCCTTGCCGTCGTGCCCGAGGGGTTCGCTCGGCTTGGCCAGCGCGGCTCCGGCGGCTGCGGGCGCGGCTGTCTTGGCGGCGGGCAGAGCAGCGCCCTCGAGGTCTGGTCTCGGTTTCTCAACCGCCGGGGGCTTGCCTGCCGGATTCTCGTCTTCCTCGCTTCCCGTCTTGGCAGCGAAGGGCATCTCGTCGGGCAGGGCCAGGGCGGCCTGCAGCAGATCCCGCGAGGCGCTGCGGCCCGGGGGCTTGATCTCGCGGCGCGCGACCGGGGCACGCGTCCCCTGCCCTTCCATCGTTGCGGCCGCGCCCGTGTTCGAACCGCAAGGGAACTGCACGCGCAGCCCCGAGGGCAGGGTCGCGACCGCGGCAGGCTCGTGGCAGTGCATGCCGGGGTCAATTGGGACTTCGAGCTTGGTGTAGCGTGCGCGCGCACGGGCCACCACGGGGTGGTCGCCGTTCTCGAATAGCTCGCGCGTCGGGGTGGCGTCGTCGACGAAGATGTAGGCCAGGCGATGGCCGACCATGGGCCGAGCTACCCGGGCGGGGACCGGCTCCGAGGTGGCGACCTCGACGATCACGTCACCTTCCTGGGTTTCGCTGGTCACACCCGTGACGGTGACGGCGGCAAGCGGAAGCAGGGCCAGTTGGGTCAACATCTTGGAGTCCTCCTCAGCGTAGGCGTGCGATTCGCTCCGATGGGCTGACGATGTCGCTGATGCGAATGCCAAACTTGTCATTGACCACCACGGCCTCACCGCGCGCCACCAGGCGGCCATTAATAAGGATGTCGAGCGCCTCGCCCGCGATCTTGTCCAGCTCGATGACCGAGCCGGGGCTCAGATTGAGCAGGTCCTGGATCGACATGCGCGCCCGCCCCAGCTCCACTGAGAGATCGAGCGGCACGTCGAGCAACAGATCGAGGCGTCGGCCTTGCGCTCCGGAATCAGGGGGGTTCGGGGTTTCCTCAGCCATGGTTTCCTCTTGCTAGATCTCGCTACGCGGCCACCTGGGTGAAGTTTTGCGGGCCCGGTCGCGCGGGCCGGCTGGCGGCAGGGGCATGTATGATGGACTTCAGTACCTCGACAGCGATTCCGCCTCCGACCACTTTGGGCATGCCGGTCATCTTGGGTCGCTCCTGCACCAGCACCGGCAACGGCGAGCCCTCGCTGGTGTTGAGAGTGACCACGTCGCCGATCTTCAGACCGAGCAGGTCAGCCAGACGCAAATGGTAGCGCCCCACCTCGACCCGCAGCTCGACCTCGACCAGTTCCAGCTCACGTGCCAGCGCCTGCCCGAAGCGCACGTCGCGCTGCCCACCCAAGCGGGGCGGTGAACTCAGCAGCTTCTTGGCCGCCTCTACCGCGGCATAGGGAATGGCCAACATCAGGCGGCCGTCGATAGGACCGGTGACCTCAAAGGCACACAGAATGCCCACGTCGCTGGGGGTGGCAATAGCGGCCATGCGCGGATCGGACTCGAAGCGCAGAACCTGCGGCTTGAACGACAGCACGCCCTCCCACGAGGTGGCCATGGCTTCCGACAGCATGTTCAGCACATGCCGGAGCACCACCTTGCCTACGTGGGTAAGGTCGGAACGGGTCTCGCCGGGCTCGGACTTGGCCTTGCGATCGCCGAGCGACGCAGCCAAGAGCGAGTGGGCCAGCGGTGCCTCGACAATGACCAGCGCCAACCCGTGCCCGGCGCCCAGGCTCATCACGCCAACGGCGTTCTGCCCGTTGAGCAAGCTGTTGATGTCGGCGAACTTCATCAGGCTGGCGGGCGCAGCCGTCACCCGCAGTTCCATCCGGGTGCGTCCGGAAAGGGTGCGGCCAAAGAGCGAGGCAATGCGGTCATTGATGGAATCCAGGGTGGGCATCTGGCCGCGAATGATGCGGTCTTGGCTGGTGAGGTCGTAGGGCACCACTGGCCCTTTGGCCTCGGCCCCGGCGCCGTCGGGAGGGACCTGGCCCTCCTGAATCGCCTGCATCAAGGCTTCTACTTCTGTGGGATCGAGTGGAGACGCCATAGCTCGTGGGTACCTGGTTACTGGATGATGAAGTCCGTGATGTACAAAGCGTGGATGCGACGGCCTGGCACCACCTCGTCCAGTCGCTTCATAAGGGCGGACTTGGTCCGTTCGATGCCCTCACTGCCGCGCAGCTCGTCGAGCGTTCGGTCGGAAAAGTAGGTGATGATCGAGTCGCGGATCTGCGGCAGACGCACCTGCACGACCTCCCGGTCAGCGTCGCCGCCGACCTCCATGTCGAAGGCCACGCGCACATAGCGATCCTGGTCGACCCCACGAAGCTGGATGACGAAGTTCTCCAGCTTGAGAATGGGCCCGGGTGTGGCTCCTGCGACATGCTCCCCGGAAGCCGCCTCGCCGTGTCCGCTGGACGCTGCGGGTTCGACGCTGGCAGAAGAAGAAGCCGACGGCTTCCTCATCACCATCAACAGCACCGCGCCCATCATCGCCACATTGACCACCAGTATGATGGGAATTAGTTTGTTTCCGCCCGCACGCGGGGTTTTCGCTTCCGCTGGGGCTGGGGCTGCCTCTTCGTTCTGTGCCATGGCCATTCTCCAGCGGATGGTTCAGCAATCCGCGTGCCTCTTTTGCGCAAGCAATCTCGCGGACTTGCGCGTGTCAGGCCACTGACACAGCCGGGGCTCGGCGTCAGGATGATGGCGGAGGGGGCAACTGGGATTCCGGCCAGCGCGAACCGTAGCGGCGACCTGCGGTCGCCCCGTGCGAGGCGGGTGGGCAGACAAGGCGCGCGTCTGGCTAAAGACTCAATGCTATTGCGCCGACATAGATCAGGTGGGTGCGTCTATGAACCTGACTCCTTCGCACCAGGACCATCCTGCAGAACCGTCCATCGAGACCTTCGAGCCCGGTATCCTTACCCGCAAGATCGAAGAGATCGCCGTGCGGGCCGTCACCGACAACAAAGCGATCCAGCGTAGCCTGCCCGATGTGGCGGCCCATGTGATCGAGCTGTGCCAGCTTGCCTACACCGACGCAGCCCGCGTCGAGAAGGCGGTCAGCAGAGATCCCTTCATCAGTGGTCAGTTGGTGTCAGTGGCCAACTCCGCCATGTTTGCCCCCCGGGTTCCTATCGTCGGCGTGCGCGACGCCGTGGTTCGCCTGGGCCTCGACAACGTGTGCGACATCGTGATGATGATCGTGAGCAACTCGACCATGTACCGGGTCAAGGGTTTCGACAAGGAGGTCGAAGTGTTGCGCGAGCGAGGCCTGGCGGCCGCGCTTGCGGCTCGCGCCATGTCGCGCCTGATGCGCTCTGATCCCGCCGACTACGCCTTTCTGGCTGGTCTCATGCACGACATCGGCGAGTTGGTCCTACTCGAACGCTGCGCGACCCTGGGCGGGGTCACGCCTGAGATGATGGCCGATGAGAACGAGGGGCCAGTCATTCGCGCGACCATCGCCCGCCTCCACACCGAGTTGGGTGCGGCGGTGTGCCGCATTTGGAAGTTGCCACCCAGCGTGGTGGATTCGGCCTTGTTCCACCACAATTGTCACAAGGGTGAAAATCGGTATCTCACCACCGCCTTGGTGGCAGCCGCGGATCGCATCACCGAGCACATGAGCCCGCGCGAGCACACCCTGCCGCTGGACGCCGAGGATCCACTCTTCACTGACCTCAAGCTCACGCCCGACCAAGTGCGCGCGGTGGTGCTAGAGACGGAGCGTACCCTCCCCGCCCTGTCCATTGGGCACTAGTACCCTCTGTGTCGGCTAGCTCTTTTCACCACAGAGAGCGCAGAGGACACAGAGATCGGATGTGAAGGGATTTGGACCGCGCAGGATCCAACCCTTTCCTCTCCGTTCCGACTCTGTGTACTCTGTGCCCTCTGTGGTTAGACCAGCCAACTTCCTCCCCAGAGAGGCCAGAAATGTGACAGCAGGGCTTCCCTGGTCAGGATCGTGACGGCCTCGAGAGCGGGCCCTGCTGGACGAGGGAGCGTGACTGCAAGACCAGGCGATTGCTCGGAAAAATCGCCGAGCCCGGTCTCCGACGGTGGTCGGCACGCAGCTTGCGAGAGCGGTCCACCACAAGGAGGCACCAGTGAAGTCAGCAACTGCCATCGTTTCCCTCGACGAATACATCCTGCCCGACGAGATCACCCCTGAGGTGGAATCCTCGAGGCCCACCCTCGAACAGCTTGTGCGCGAGAACGCGACTCTGCGACGCGTCCTGGCTGCGAGCAGCCAGATGCGCAATCTCGCCTACCGCGATCCGCTCACCGATTTGTGGAACCGGCACGTCTTTGAAACCCGCCTGCTCGAGGAGTTGTCTCGTGCGCGCTACCGCGCGGGCTGTTGCCTTTCGCTTGTGGTGGTGGACGTGCTGGGCATGACAGCCATCAATGAGATCCACGGGCGTGATGCTGGGGATCGCTGTCTCAAGGGAGTCGCCTGCCTGCTGCGAGAAGCCGTGCGCGAATATGATGTGGTGGCGCGCCTGGGCAGCGACGAGTTCGCCCTGTTGCTGCCGGACACCGATGCCCGCGGTGCGGGGCACGTGGTGTCGCGCGTACGACGGTTGGTCACCGATGCCAATGGCCGCTGGGGTTTGCCCGTGGGCATAAGTCTGGGCTGTGCCACCACCCCCGACGGAGAAACCAGTGGCAGCACCCTGCTTCGCTGCGCCGAGGTGGCTCTGCAGTGCGACCAAGAGCGCCGCGAGGGTTTGACATAGTCGCGTGGGGAGCCGGCGAGCTTTGCTCGCCGCGTACCATCGCGGGAGGGTTTGGGAACCCTCCCAGGGTTCCCATGATCGCGTCGGCGAAGGCGGGCTTTGCCCGCCGGAGCCAGAGCGCGGGAGGGTTTGGGAACCCTTTCAGGGTTCCCGTGTTGTCGATGACAGTTTTTCTGACATGCCGCGATCCGCTTAGGTGTCGGCCGGTCGACACCCTCCGCTCAGTCTTCGCGGTTCTCTCTGCCTGAAGCGGTGGACCGCGGGTTGCATAGGGTCTTGTGCAGTGATGCTTGCCTTTGAAATCTGCTGGATAGCGAGCGCAAACCTGTCGATAGGTACAGGAGAGGTTGTCTAGGATGGAGCCAGACGTTGAAAGTCACGCGTCCCCGCCCCCCGAGGTCGCGGCACGCATTCTCATCGTCGACGACGAGCCGCCGGTGTTGCAGGCCGTGCGCGGGGTGATTGAGCAGATGGGCCACCAGGCCCAGGAAGCCAGCGACGGGGCGCAGGCGATTGCGGCGCTGCAATCCGAGGCATTCGACTTGGTCGTCACCGATCTGCGCATGCCCAACCAGGACGGGTTCGCGGTGGTGCGCCGGGCCCGGGAACTTCCGGCACGGACGCCCACTGTCGTGCTCACCGCCAGCGCCTCCATCTCTGATTGCGTCGAGGCCATGCAGGCGGGCGCGTTCAATTTCCTGGTCAAACCCCTCAACCGCGACGAACTGCGCAGGGTGGTGTCAAGCGCATTGGCCGCCGCGCGACCGCAGGCCACCGAGGATCTGCCCACGGGCGCCGGACAGCCGCAGGCGGCGCTCATCGGCGCCTCCCCACTCTTGCGGCGCTGTCTCGATGTCGTCGACAACGTCGCGCCCACCGATGCGACTGTCCTCTTGCTCGGCGAAAGTGGCACCGGCAAGGAAGTGGTCGCGCGTCTGATTCATGCTTTCTCGCCGCGCGCGGCGGGTCCTTTCGTGGCGGTGGACTGTGCGGCCTTGCCGGAAGCTTTGGCCGAGAGTGAGTTGTTCGGTCATGCCAAGGGGGCTTTCGCTGGCAACACCGAGGCCCAGCCCGGCCGCTTCGTCGAGGCTGACCGGGGTACCCTGCTGCTCGACGATGTGACCGCCCTGCCCTTTGCGGTACAGGGCAAGTTGCTGCGCGTACTCCAGGATCGGGCGGTCAAGCCCATGGGCGACGCCCGCATCCACCAGGTGAACACGCGGGTGCTGGCCGCCACCAACCAAGATCCCGAGGCCCTGGTGCGTGAGGGGAAGTTCCGTGCCGATCTCTTCTTCCGGCTCAACGTGGTTCCCATCACCCTGCCCGCGCTGCGCGAGAGAACCGAGGACATCCCGCGCCTAGCTGAGCATTTCATCACCCTGGCCTGCCGGCGCACAGGAAAGAACGTCAAGTTCTCCGAGGCCGCCCTGGTGACGCTGCAACTCTACGACTGGCCCGGCAACGTGCGCGAGTTGGAGAACATGGTCGAGCGCCTGGTGATCATGAGCGCGACCGACACCATCGGGGTCAACGATCTGCCGACTCAGGTTCGCACACCCTCAGCGCGCCTGGCCGCGGTCGCAGCCGCGGCCACTGGCACACCGGGCGATCACATCGATCTCGCCGCCACCCTGTCGCGCATCGAAGCAGCCCTCATCGCGCGCGCGATGAAGGCGGCCAACGGCAACAAGACACGCGCGGCCGAAGCCCTTGGTCTCAACCGCACCACCCTTATCGACAAACTCAAGCGCGTGGGCACCGAGCAACCTGACTAGACAACCGTATCTGCTGGGGGGAACCATGCCCGTCGTCCTTCGTCCCTCTGCCCTCATGGCCTTGCAAGGCGAGGTAGCGCTCACCCGCGAGATGGCCACGCGGGTGGAAGAAAGCGTTCTCGCAGCTATCGAGAACAGCGGCCTGGAACTGCCCACCATGCCTATGGTTGCAGCGCGGGCCTTGACCATGCTGGGTCGTGATGACTTCTCCTTCCCCCAGATCGCCACACTCATCGAGACTGATCCCATCGTGGCCGCGCGCCTCATCCGACTCTCCCACAGCGCGGCTTTTGCCAGCTTGTCGCGTTTCGATTCCGTCCTCACCTGCGTCACGCGGCTAGGCGCTCAGGAGTTGCGCCTCTTCTTGGTGGAGACTGCGGTTCACCACGTGTTGGAGTCGCGCGATCCCTGCATCGCCCAGATGTGCCGCGATCTCTGGCGCCATTCCTTGGCAGTGGCCATCGTGTCGCGCGATCTGGCCAGCGCGGTTCATGCCTTGCACCCCGATTCCGCCTACTTGGGTGGCCTTCTGCATGACGTGGGTCGCCCCGTGCTGGCCGCGACCCTGCTCGACGCCGAACAGCGCCTGCTGGGCACGCGCGTGCAGCGCTGGATCATGCCGTCGGCCTGGCTGACCATCATCTCGGGCAAGCATCGGAGCGTGGGCGTGGCCATCGCGCGCAAGTGGGGACTGCCCGACCTGGTGACCCACGCCATCCGCGACTCGGCCGACTACGATATGGGTGATCGCTTCGCCACGGCCAACGTGGTGCTGCTGGCCGACACCCTGACCAAGCGCGAAGGGATCTTCGTTGGGCCCGTCAACGCCGGAGAAATCGAGCGACTTCTATCCCTGGGCAAGCAACTCCTCTCGGTGGACGACGCCCTAGTCGAGCGCCTGGTCGCCGATCTGGGCAATCGCGTCGCCAGCCGGATCAGTTAGTCAGCTAGTTCACCACAGAGAGCACGGAGAACGCAGAGATCGGATGGGAAGAAGGAATCTGGTGAAATAGCGCTACAAAATTGGAATTTGTGGCACCGCGGTGAGCGGCGGTGCGGGCGGCGGGGTTGGGGGTGCAGGAGGTGGGTTGTCGGAGACGTACTTCTGCGTCCAGGCTGCCATGTGGTTCGAGGTGGTCAGATCCTGGAAGGGAAGAAAGAAGCCGGGATAGCTTCCGTCTTTCCCGGCCAGCACCTGGTCGGCGTCGATGGCAAACATCCACAGTAGGAGCTGCGTGGGCTCGTCACCCACAACACTGGGGTTGGCTTTGTAGACTCGCAAGCCGGCCCGGCGCTGGGATGCCACCGTGAACCAGAACAGCTTGTGCCCGTTCTGTTTGGCTTCAAAGGGCGCGGCCCGCGGGAAAGTGTTCATCAACATTCCGCTGGAGATCCGCTGGACCACGAGGGAACTGCGTCCGTCCACTAAGGTGAGCTTGTCAGCCACGCCGGGCGCGTTCGCGCGAGCCAGCAGCACAGGGGTTGCGTTGGCTTGGGGCTTGACTGCCCAGACCGTAGCGGAAGGATCAGAGTAGGAGTCGACCAACGAATCTGAATCACCCGTCTGCCGGGTCGCTTCGCTGTACAGCAGGAAGGACGAGTCAGGTACGAAATTCGGGGTGTAGCGACTCTTGCCGGTCGTGTGCGGCACCACCACCTCGGCGGGAATCGTCCATCCGGTGGCCGAGTTGCGAATCACGGAGATGCCGCCCTCCTGAAACTGGATGGTCGTGCTGTTGTACCCGTATATCTGAGTCACGGCAATGGTCTGACCATCGGGCGACCAATCGGGGTAGCTCACAGGGAAACCCACATCGAGGAACGGCTGCGTCCTCACGCCGGTGGCTCCATCGTGGAAGGCCAACTTAGTGCTCCCCAGCGTGTCGCCCGGGGGTGCGTCGGCAACGAACTGCGATCCGTCCGGATTGAACGAAGCAGTCATCACTCGGTTTGCGGCCGCGGTTCCCGCAGAACGCCCGTCGACCGTCAGCCAATCCGCCGCGGTCTTTGGCTTGCGGAGATCGTTCACGTAGACGAGATAGCCCGCCCACGAGGCACCCTTTGAAGCCACCATGCGAGTTCCGTCGCGGGACAGGGCGTGACAGCCCACGCAGGTCGTATTCGCGTGGGGATTCCCCCCATCGTCGGGCAAGTCGCTCGGCTGCAGAGCCACGGCGAGGGCGGATTGGGAAGCAAAATCGAAACGCATGATGCTCGGCAGCTGGGTTGCGGTCGAGGTTGTGGTCCAGTAGTAGATGGCTCCATCCACCCGGTCGCCGGCGAACTGCACGCTGATACTCGCCGAACTGCCCACGCTGCCCTTTTCGTCGGTTCCACGCACCGCCAGGGTAGCCGGAGCACTCCCGCGGTTGCTTTCCGCGATCACGTTCACCGTATCGGGATCGAGCTCGAAGGCACAGGTTCCTGGCAGGAACTTCTTCAGATCGGCGTAGCAGCGCGTATAGTAGCGGTACTCGGAGAAGTCGCTCAGGATTGAGATCTCATAGAGCTCGCCGGTCTTGCTGCCCGGCATGAAGTGGACTTCGATCTGCTGCACGTTGGGAGGAAGCAGCACCCCGTCGTTCGGATAGACGAGCGTGGGGGCCAGAGTCGCACTGTTGGCGCCGGTGAACGCAGACCCGGGATCGCTGGGAAGGGCTGGCGTGGCGGCGGGAGAGCCGGCCACAGCCAGGCCCGAGTCGATAATCTTCACCGTCAGGGTGGTGGTAACGGTGGTGATGGGAATGTTGTTGCTGGCCGCCTGGGCCTGGACGGTCACCTTGCCCCCGCGCTGGGGTGGGTCAGCCGAGCTGGTCGGCAAGCGGCTGGTGAACGTGTTACTGCCATCGGGCGGGAAGCCACCCACCAGGTAGTTGTCGCGGACGTAAAAAACCGTACGAGCGGTAATCTCGACCTCGCCGCCGCCCGCCCGCATGGTGGCGAAGGCTCGGAAGGGAACCGTGACGCTCTGTCCGCGCTGGACCACCACAACCGAATCCGCGGGTTCGATGCGCATGGTTGCGATGTCTTGCGGCTCCTTGGGTTGCTCCGCATCGCGCTCTTGCCCGACCTCGGGCATGGTGAGAATGTAGAGTTCCGCGAAGCTTGAGTCGCGCGGGCCGCTCTGGCCATCTGACGGGCCAGCATCTACTGCCGGCGGTAGCCCGCCTGCACCGACGGTGGCCTGGCCCGAGCATGCGGCCGCGGTCGCGACCCAGGCCGCACTGCATAGGACCCGTGACCATGTGGACTTCCAACCTGCGCAGGTCATTTGTTTCTCCTGCAATTCAAACGATGTTGATCAAGCATGTCCCAAGCAGCCGGCGATGTAAACTAGTGCCGCCTGCTCTCTTCAACGGTTTCTCGCGGGCAGCACTAGTACGGTTCCACACTTGGCTTCATCGCACTGCCCCGCGGACGCGCCCCCCGCGGTTTTTGATCGCGACTGGCGTGACGCGGCGATTCTGTCTATAATCGGCGGGTACCCTGGTCAGAGCATGCATTCCTTCGCACAAAAACCTACCTTCTTCTCCTTGCACGTGACCCGCGCGCAGGCGTTGACATTCCTTCTGGGACCTCTGGTTCTGGCGTGTGAGAGCGGGGCGCACATGAGGGATGGGGCTGTCCCGGTTACCCAGCGGTTTGCCGAGGTGTCGGTTCGCTTGGACGTGCCAAGTACCGGCGCGCCCGCCCTGTCAGTGTTGGCGTTCCGCGCGAACGTGACCGACCGGTCTGGAACCGACGTACTGGGCGTGGTGGACCCCCTGGTGGCGCCCGCTCCTGACGGCCCTTGTGAATTGCGCGACGTCGCCGGCCAGGCACGAGCCCTTCGCGCCCAAGGTGGTGAGGTGAATCTGGAGGAGCTGAGTGGCGTGTCGGTGGCCGCTGGCCCGGATGGTCCGGGGCTGCGTCCGGCACCGCGCGTATATCCGCCGTTCGCCGAGGTTGTGGGCGGTGTGATTGCCGAGGCGGGCCCGGTGGATATCGCCGAGGTGCCGCAGGCGTTCGCCCTGGAACTCCCCGGACCAGGGGATCGGCCGGCCAAGGTGGTCTTGACCACGCCAGGCGTGCCGCGCGTCCTTGATCGAAACCAAGTGCCAATGGCCACGGGAAGCCGTCTCGATGCATCGGGCGACCTGGTCTTGCAGGTGACCGGGCCGGAGCGGACCTTCTTGGAAATCCGCCCGTACGGCGCGCCAGTGGCGGTGGCCTGCGCCCCGGGAGCAGGAGGGCTGGTCGTGGTGTCACACGACCTTCTGACGCGCATGGTGGCTGCGGCTGGAGGGGTTCCGGTTTCGCTTGAGGCTGTGTGGCGTGAGAGCCGCATGGTGGGGGCCGCTTCACCGCCCACGCGTGTATCCGTGGAGGTGCGCTCCTCCACGGTGGTGGACCTGCGTCCGTGACCTCGCCCGGGCAACGCGACACGCGGCGGTTCTCCCGCCGAGANNCTCGACACGGCCGATTTGTCCGAGGGTGGCGCTTTCCTACGCTCCGACCTCCTGTTCGAGGTGGGCGAAACCCTGAATCTGGAGATCCCGCTGGCGACCGGCGAGACGCTGGCCGCCCGTGGCCGTGTGGCGTGGGTTACCCGGGGCGGGGGCGACAAGACACCCGCGGGCATGGGAATCGCGTTCGACAAGCTGTCGCCGCAAGACCGGCGTCGTCTGACCCAAAGCCTGCGGCAGTTGGTCCAGCCGACCGGCCGCAAGTCCGCTCGAAACGAGGAACCCCATCATGGCCGAAACCCTGGATGAACTGACCTACGACTACGAAGACGAGGGTGTGCTGGTCCGCAAACAACTGGACAAGGTCGTGCTGACCAAAGGCTCATGGGCCACCCTGATGTTCCTCTACCAGGAGCTGGACAAAGCGAGCGGCAAGTTCCGCGCACCGAAGATCGCCATTGTGCGCTTCAAGAAGTTTCGCGGCTCGTATCGCAAGCAGTCGTCCTTCAACGTGTCGAGCGAGAAGCAAGCGCGCCAGATCACCGAGGTGTTCGAGAATTGGTACCCCAGGATGGTGACCAGCGACCAAGGCGAAGCGGGCGAAGAGGAACCCACCGCTGGCGGCGGCGAAGAAGGCTAGCTAGCCTTTTCACGCAGAGAGCACAGAGGACACAGAGCCGGATCGGGAGGAAGAGCCGGCATGACCGAGAAATTCCCGACAGCAAACGGATTCTTGGCCGACACAGCTTCGACTGAAGCTGCGGACGCTGCCATTCCGTTCAACCGTTCGGGCATCGAGGGCGAGGAACCTCATCACATCGGCCAGTCAGTGTCCATCGGCCAAATCGCTGGCGACCAGGGCTACTCGCGCAAATGCCAGGCCCTGCTTGAGGAGGTGCTGGGCGCGCCCAAGGTTCTGCTCACCACATCCTGCACCCACGCGCTGGAGTTGGCTGCGCTTCTCCTCGAGATCGGGCCGGACGACGAGGTCATCGTACCGTCTTTCACCTTCGTCTCCACCGCCAACGCTTTTGTCCTGCGCGGCGCCCGCATTCGCTTCGCCGACATTCGCCCGGACACGCTCAATATCGACGAGAAGCAAATCGAGCCGCTCATCAGCCCGCGCACCCGGGCGATGGTTCCGGTTCACTATGCCGGGGTTGGATGTGAAATGGACACCATCCTGGCGATTGCGCGTCAGTACCGCATCTCGATCATTGAAGACAACGCCCACGGCCTCTTCGGCAAGTACAAGCAACGCTGGTTGGGAACCTTCGGGGCGCTCGCTACCCAGAGTTTTCACGAAACCAAGAACATCACCTGCGGCGAGGGCGGAGCCCTGGTGGTGAACGACCCAGCCTTCATCGAGCGGGCCGAGGTCATGCGCGAGAAGGGAACCGACCGCAGCCGATTCTTCCGCGGCCTGGTCGACAAGTACTCCTGGGTGGACATCGGTTCNNAGCTACGTAATGAGCGACGTGCTGGCCGCCTTCCTCTACGGTCAACTGGAGGTCTGGCGACAGATTCAGGAGAAACGGAGGAGAATCTGGCAGCGCTACCACGCCGAGCTGCGCGACTGGGCCTCGGCCCGAGACATCGGTTGCCCGGTGNNCTGCACCTGTCGCCCATGGGGCAAAGACTGGGTGGCCGCCCAGGCGCCTGTCCGGTGAGCGAAAACATGAGCGATCGTTTGTTGCGACTGCCATTCTTCAATTCCCTTGATCCGGAATCTCAGGGGCGAGTTATCGATGCCATCCGCGATTTTAGATTCTAGCGAACCTATCGACCTCTCGGTCGTGGTGCCCGTGTACAAGGGCGCGCCCTTCTTGCACGAACTGCATCGCAGGCTGGTGTCCACCCTGGAGCCTCTGGTCGCGCGTTTCGAGATCGTCCTGGTCGAGGACGGCGGCCCCGACGATTCGTGGAGCATCATCGAAACCCTTGCACGCCAGGATGCGCGCGTGCGCGGCGTTGCGCTAAGTCGCAACTTCGGTCAGCACCACGCCATTACCGCGGGCCTGCGCCACGCGCGCGGCCAGTGGATCGTGGTCATGGACGGCGACCTGCAGGATCCGCCGGAGGAGATCGTCAAACTCTGGGCCAAGGCGCACGAGGGTCACGACTGCGTGCTGGCGCGCCGGGCTCGGCGGGAAGACGCTTCCAGCAAGCGCCTGGGCTCATGGCTGTTCTACCGGGTCTTCAACTACCTGGCCGACCTCAACTACCAATACGACGGCACGGTGGCGAACTTCAGCATCATCTCAAGGCGCGTGGCCGACACCATCAACGGCATGGGCGAAGCGGTCCGCTTCTACGGCGGCTTTCTCACCTGGACGGGATTCGCCAAGGCCTATGTCGACGTCAAGCACGTTCGCCGCCGCGGGAGCGAGTCAGGCTACAGCTTCTTCAAGCTGATGAAGCTCGCCACCAGCATCATCCTGGCGCACTCAAACAAGCCCCTGCGGCTGTGCGTGTACACGGGCCTGTTGCTTTCTGCGCTCGCCTTTGTGGGCGGGCTGGTTCACATCGCGCGCGTGGTGGCGCACGGCTCGCCCGTGATGGGGTGGACCAGCCTCATCGTGTCGGTCTGGTTCAGCACGGGTGCGATCATTTCAGCCCTGGGGATCCTTGGCCTGTATGTCGACCGCATCTTCACCGAGGTCAAGCACCGGCCACTTTTCGTTGTCCGAAAGACCACTTTCGATGAATGATCTGGCCACCTACTCTGCTCTCGACAGCAAGCGTTTCGGAATTCGGGTTTTTCGCGGGCGCGTGGACAGCGTCGCGGCCGTTGCAGAGTTGATGCAGTTTTCGCGTTCCGCGGATCTCGACTTGCTGATCGTGCGTTGCCCGGTCGAGGCAGTGGCGACCGCGCAGGCGCTGGAACGCGCCGGGGGGGTTCTCACCGACACGCTGGTCTACTATCGCGGGCCGACGAGCAGGTTCGCCCCGTCGCCGGGTCCAGCAAGCGGCGTCCGGCTCTGCCAGGAAGCAGATCGCGCTGCCTTGGAAGCAATTGCCCGCGCGTCTTTCACCGGGTTTTTCGGGCACTACCACGCGGATCCTCGTCTGGACCAAGCCGCTGCCACCGAGGGTTACGTCGAGTGGGCCAGCTCGGCGTTGGCCGACGCTTTGTCCGTGGTGCTGGTGTCCGAGACCGAGGGGCGTCTGTCCGGCTTCCTTACCGCCAAGAAGCTCGACGCGAAAACCTGGGAGATCCTGCTCAACGGCGTCGCGCCCGAGTTCCAGCGCAGGGGGATCTACGCGGCGTTGTTTCGTGAGATCGGATGCCGCGCGCGCGCGCAAGGCGCGAGCGAAGTGTTGGTTTCCACCCAGCTC
>PMBS01000055.1:750-1507 GCA_003153015.1 Myxococcales bacterium | reverse complement strand
GGCTGGTCGCATGCTCGGGCACCGGGTCCTACACTATCCTGGTCCCGCCCAACCAGGCCGCAGCACCGGTTCGTGATCTGGCGGTAGGCCGCGACAGCAAGCGCCTCGCCATGGCCAAGGCGCTGGGTGCGCAGCCCGAGCACACCGGCGAGGCATGGGAACTCGGGGTGTGGTCGGTGGACGAGGGCAAGTTGGAATTCGGGCGGGCTCCCGGCGAAGTCGCCTCCGCCGGCTTCTCGCCCGACGGGAAGATGCTCGCCTTCGTGGCCCAGGACGGCTTGTGGTTCATCGACATGAGCGGCAGGAATCTGCTCGGNNGGCTCGGATGGCGTCGTCGCCCATCGTGCCTCTGACAACCTGCAGAGGGTATGGCTGGGCAAACCCGAGTGCACCGCACTGGATGTGAGCCCCGACGGCCAAGCGGTCGCCTTGGTTTTTGGTCTGCGTGACGAACACAACCTGGCCGAGGTCCGCTACGGCGAGACCGGCGCGCTCATCAGCCAACTCCGCGGCCACCAAGATACGGTGATCGACATCTGCTTCACCGGCCGCACGCAGGTGGCCACCGCCAGCCGCGACAACACCATTCGCGTGTGGCAGGCCAAGACCGGCCAGTCGCTCCGGGTGATTTCCATTCCGCCCATGGTCACGCGTCTGGCGTGCAGCCCAGTTGGTCCTGTGTTGGCTTCAGCCCATTCCAACGATCCCACCATCCACCTTTGGGACGCTGCCAGCGGCGAGCCGCTCGGCGTGCTGC
>PMBS01000055.1:0-667 GCA_003153015.1 Myxococcales bacterium | reverse complement strand
GGGAACGGCCGGACGCGCCAATAAACCTTTTGAGCCAGCCGCGCCAGATGCCGCTACTATGGATGTCGTGTGTGCGGAGGCCCATCCCCAGACCTATGGCGATCGCTTTCGCGTTGAAGGCGAGGCGATCGAGGGTGGGATGGGCCTGGTCTATCGGGCCAAGGATCTGAAGACCGGCGAGTATGTCGCGCTAAAGGTGGTGGCTGAGCCGCAAGGCACGCAGTCGCTGCGTTTCCAACAGGAAGCCCTGGTGCTGGCCGAGATTGCCCACCCCGCAATCGTGCGCTACCTGGCCCACGGCTCCACCGCCCGCGGCGAGCAGTACCTGGTGATGGAGTGGCTGCAGGGCGAGACCCTGGAGGACCGCTGGGGGCGCGGGCCGTTGCGCATCTCCGAGACCCTGCAGCTCGGTCGNNGATCCCAGCCAGGCCAAGGTGTTGGACTTCGGTATCGCGCGCCGCCTTTTCGATCCGCAGCAGAATCTGCGCATCACCAGCGCCAGCGCCGCCCTGGGCACGCCTCTCTACATGGCGCCCGAGCAGGCGCGCGGGGCCAGCACTGTCGACGGACGCGCCGACATCTTCGCCCTGGGCTGCGTGCTCTTCGAATGTCTCGCCGGCCGGCCGCCCTTTGCCGGCGACTCGCCCACCGCGATCATGGCCAAGAT
>PMBS01000065.1 GCA_003153015.1 Myxococcales bacterium | reverse complement strand
TCGGACATCTTCTGCAACGGATCGGAGGAGCCCTTGTTGTACTCGCCCAGAACCGCCCGGGCTTCCTTCTGAAACGAAGCCTCGTCGTACTTGAGGTTGAGGAAGCGGTCAGCCTCGATCTCGACCACCTTGGCCAGCGCGGACTTGCCGGCCAGGATGTGATACACGGTCATGTCCTCGGCGGTAAAGGCGTTGGAGTCAGCGCCCATGGCCTTGATCTCGGCGTTGTAGCGCTCGGTCGAATAGCGCTCGGTCCCCCGGAACATCATGTGCTCAAAGAAGTGGGCGAAGCCGGACTTGCCCGGTTCGACTTCGTTGCGACTGCCGGTGCGCACCACCGAGTAGTAGGCCACCAGGCCGGGCGAGTCGTAGGGCACGACGAAGATGCGCAGGCCGTTGGCCAGGACCTTCTCGGTAATCGGGAATGGAAAGGCTGACTTCTGCGAGGTCAAGGGAGTACCTCCTGGGCGCGGCGTGGTTCGGGCGCTGGCGGAAGAAGAGATCAACGTGGCGAGCGCCACGAGAGGAATCAAGGCCTTCATGCTCTAGACAGTCCAGCCAACGATCTCAGCACGTACGGCAGAATGCCGCCGTGCTTGTAGTAGGCCGACTCTTGTTGGGTGTCAATGCGCACGCGCACGGCAAAGTGGTCTTGCGATCCGTCGGGCCGGGTGAGGCGGATAGCGATTTGGCGGTGGGCGGGCGGCGCCTCGAGGAAGTGGGGCAGGCCCAGGGTTTCGAAGACTTCTTCACCGGTCAGCCCCAGACTGTGCGCACTGTCGCCGGGCAAGAATTCCAGGGGCAGCACGCCCATGCCCAACAGGTTCGAGCGGTGGATTCGCTCGAAGCTTTCGGCCAGCACCGCACGCACACCGAGCAGGCGCGTTCCCTTCGCCGCCCAGTCGCGCGACGAGCCGCACCCGTAGTCGCGGCCGGCCAAAACTAGCAGCGGCACGTGGTCAGCCTGGTACTTCATGGCCGCATCGTAGATGGGCATGACCTCGCGGCCGGGCAGATACCGGGTGACGCCGCCCTCGCTGCCGCGAACCAGCAGGTTCTTGAGACGAACATTGGCAAAGGTCCCGCGAACCATGACCTCGTGGTTGCCGCGACGAGCGCCGTAGGAGTTGAAGTCCTTGGGCTCAATGCCGAGAGCGACGAGGTGGCGCCCGGCTGGGCTGTGGAGTTTGATCGATCCAGCGGGCGAGATGTGATCGGTGGTGATGCTGTCGCCGAGCACCGCCAGCACGCGCATGCCGTGGAGCTCGTCCGCCGCGGCTGGCGTCACCGGCATGTCCACGAAATAGGGCGGATGCTTGACGTAGCTGGAACTGTCGTCCCACGCGTAGGTGGCCGCCTGCGGAACCTGAAGGCCGCGCCAGCGGGAATCTCCCTCGAACACGGTGGCGTAGGCCTGCTTGAACATGGCAGGCTTGACTGCAGCCAGCGCGGCCCCAATCTCGGCCTGCGACGGCCAGATGTCGCGCAGGAAAACCGGCTGGCCGGCGCGGTCTGCACCCAGGGGCTCCTCTTCGAGATTGACGTCCACCCGGCCGGCCAGGGCAAAGGCCACGACCAGGGGAGGCGAGGCCAGGTAGTTGGCGCGAACCTCGGGGTGCACGCGGCCCTCGAAGTTGCGGTTGCCCGACAGAACTGACGCCACCACCAGCCCGCGTTCTTCGATGGCTTGCGAAATCGTCGCAGCCAGCGGCCCCGAGTTGCCGATGCAGGTCGTGCAGCCGTAGGCCACCACGTGAAAGCCGAGCTTTTCCAGATAGGGCAAGAGGCCGGCCTCCTTGAGGTAGGCGGTGACCACCTGCGATCCGGGCGCCAGCGAGGTCTTCACCCAGGGCTGGCTGGCCAGGCCGCGCTCGACCGCCTTCTTGGCCAGCAGGCCCGCGGCCATGAGCACCGACGGGTTGGATGTGTTGGTACAACTGGTAATGGCAGCCAGCACCAGTGAGCCGTCCTGCAAGCTGGGGTGAGCGCTGGCGCTCGGGGAGGGCTTGGCAGCGCCGGGCTGCTCGGGCTTGGTCAGCAAAGGCAAGGCCGCTGCGAACGACTTTCTCATCTGAGACAGCGGCACTCGTTCCTGCGGCCGGCGCGGCCCGGCCAGGCAGGGCTCGATGCTGGCCAGGTCGAGGTCAACAGTCTTGGTGTACTGGGCTTGGGGGGCATCGGCGGTTGCGAACAGGCCCTGCTCGCGGCAGTAGGCCTCCACCAGGGCGATGGATTCCTCGGACCGGCCCGAGAAACGCAGATAGGCCAGGGTTTCTTCGTCGATGGGAAACAGCCCGCAGGTGGCACCATATTCAGGCGCCATGTTGGCAATGGTCGCGCGGTCGGCCAGCGGCAGCTTGGCGATGCCGGGGCCGAAGAACTCGACGAACTTCCCCACCACGCCCAGCTTGCGCAGGATCTCGGTCACGGTGAGCACGAGATCCGTGGCCGTGGCGCCCTCGCGCAACGAACCGGCCACCCGGACGCCGATGACCTGGGGAACCAGGAGAGGCATGGGCTGACCCAGCATGGCGGCCTCGGCCTCGATNNAGACCGTTGATCATGGTGGTGTGCGAGTCGGTGCCCACCACCGTGTCGGGATAGGCCTGCATGACGTCGGGGCGAGTGGGATGGACGGCGGCGAACACCACGCGGGCCAAGTACTCGAGGTTGACCTGGTGAACGATGCCGGTGTCAGGCGGTACCACGGCGAGATTGCGAAAGGCGGATTGGCCCCAGCGCAAGAAAGCGTAGCGCTCGTGGTTGCGCGCAAATTCGATCTGGTTGTTGCGCGCCAGGGCTTGCGGGTGGCCGTATTCATCCACTTGCACCGAATGGTCGATGACCAGTTCCGCCGGCAAGAGAGGATTGATGCGGGTCGGATCGCCGCCCGCGCGTTGGGTAGCGGTGCGCATGGCAGCCAGATCCACGACCGCGGGCACGCCGGTGAAATCCTGCATGATCACCCGTGCTGGCATGAACGCGATCTCGCATGCAGGCTCGGCCTCCGCCTGCCAGCGCGCCACCGCCTCGATCTGCTGGCGGGTGACCGATGCGCCGTCCTCGCGCCGCAACAGGTTCTCGAGAAGAATCTTCAGCGAGAATGGCAACCGCTCGATCGGCAACCCAGCGGCTTGCATTGCGGCCAGGCGGAAGATCTCAAGACTGCGGTTGCCGACCCGCAACGCGGAGCGAGAGCCGAATGAATCAGGCATGCTCATAGTGCTAGCAAAGCGCCGCGGCTACGTCGACAGGGCGGCTCTATTGTCCAGGGTGTTTCGGCCCATCTCCACCCGATCCCGGCTTGGGCGCGGCCGCGTACTCCTCCAGCTTTCGGTACAGTGTCTTGCGGTCCAGCCCCAGACGCAAAGCCGCGCGCGTCTTGTTGCCCCCCTCGGCGTCGAGCACCCGTTCGATATACTCACGTTCGAGTTGGTCGAGGGTCAGCCCCTGCGCCACCGCGGTGGACAGTCGGTCCTGGCTCTTGCGTTCACGCGTGACCGGCGGCAGATCGTCAGGGCCAATCAGCTCGCCCTCGGCCAGCGCCACCGCGCGTTCAACCATGTTCTCCAGCTCGCGCACGTTCCCGGGGAAGGTGTAGGCAAGCATGATCTTCTTGGTGTCCTCGGAAAAGCCGCGCAGAGCTTTGCCAGCCCGCGCGGCCGAGTGGGCCAGGAAATACTCGGCCAGGGGCAGCACGTCCTCGCTGCGACCGCGCAACGGGGGCAGATGAATCTGCACGACATTGAGCCGGTAGTA
>PMBS01000046.1 GCA_003153015.1 Myxococcales bacterium | reverse complement strand
CCGCAGTAGTGGTCTTTGGTCGGGGTCTCGCAGGTGAGCGGATTGCATATGGGGAGGTGCCCCTTGCAAAGATTCTTCTCACAGACCCATCCCGCCTTTGGACAATCCGTGGGACAGACCAAGGTGCCCCCGCATCCGTCCCCGACCGTGCCACAGTACCGTCCGCCGCCCAGGGCGTCGCACGTTGCAGGCGTGCAGTATGGTGGTGCTCCCTTGCAGATGTTGTCATCTCCACATTTCCAGCCATTCGGGCAATCGTTCCCGCACTCCAGCGAACCACCGCAATTGTTTCCCACCGTGCCGCAGTAGTGGTCTTTGCTCCCAGTCTCGCAGGTCAGCCGAGGACACGTCGGACCACCCACGCAGATATTATTGACACAATCCCACCCGGAGGGACAATCATCCCCGCAGGCAAGCGTGCTGCCGCAGCCATTCCCGATCGTCCCACAGTAGTAATCTCCTGAGGCCGTCAGGCAGGTCGCTAGGACACAGTAGGGCGGTACTGCCTGGCAGACATTGTCCTTTCCACATGTCCACCCGGCCTTGGCGCAAGTGGGCGGACAGGAAAGCGTCCCGCCGCAGAAGTCCCCAATGTCTCCACAATATTCCCCGCCGGGAACGCTGCACGTCTTCAGGCAATCGGTGGTCCTCACGCAAACGCTGCCGCTGCATCGCATCCCGGTTGGACAGTCGCCACAATGCGTGGTCTGTCCACAAATGTCCGTGAAATCTCCGCAGTGCTTGGTGGCTCCCGTGCCGCATTCGAACGTCCCACAAAAACCACCATCGGTCGTGCGTGGCTCGGGTTGGCTGACTATGCCCCCAGAACCCGACGCCCCTCCCTCGCCTGGGCCGACCGCTGATGGAGCGTCCACTACCACGCTCACCTGGTCGTCGACGCTGCAGCCGGCGGTCCATGCCAGAACGAGGACCGCCCATCCCTGAAGAGAAAGACATGCCTGACGGCGCATCCATACCCTCGGACGGCCGACTGAAAAGTCACGCCTCATTGGTGTTTCCCCTCGTCACTAGTTTCTCGTTCGAGCGTACTCTCCATGCCCCAGATTGTGCAAGGATGAACACGTGGCCTCCGTTGCCCAAGGCAAGCGCCAACACGCTGCGCGAGGATAGTCGCGCCAGGGAATCGGACTATGGGATGGGTATGTTTGGCTCCGGTGGCGCTGGCGGCGGCGGTGGCGGCGGCGGTGGAGCTAGCGGAGGTGGCACCGATGGCGGTGCGGGTGGTGGCGCCGGTGGCGGAGCTGGAGGGGGCGGAAGGGCAGCTGGCGGCGGCGGTGCTCCTGGTGGCGCCGGAGCCGGAGGCACTGGGGCTGGCGGCGTGGGTGGCGGCGGCGCAGGCGGCGGCGGCGGCGGCGGGGGTGGCGGCGCACTGGCCGTGGCGCCACTTCCGGGGGGTGGCGGCGGTAGCTTGGGCGGAGTTATGCACCCTGATAGGTCAAAGAACATGAACTCCAGCGCCTTCTCCTGGGCGTTGAGCGGGCGGACTTTGCATTCCGTGGGGAATACCGGCGACTTGCCGACGTCACCAGCACCTTGCAGGGTCTTGCGAACCGTGTCTTGGTCAGCCGCCGTACTGGCGGAAGACACATGGATACCGGTGTAGACCACTCGACCGCACTTGCTGTTCTGTTCGACTGGCGTGAGGAAGTCAAAGTAGTGAACATGCTTCGACGTGCTGTCGGTGGTTGAAACTGGGTTGTAGATCTCGCGCTGTGCGGGCGTTCGCACAGTGGCTGCCGTGTATTTCGAGTTGGGTATGCCACTTCCCGAGTACGCGTTGGTGAGTTGCAAGGTGCCGCCGGGTTGTGGCGAGGCCCCAACCTTGGCGAGCCACGCGGCGAACGCCTTCCCTTTGTCAAGCGTTTGGTCGATGTACGTCAACAGATCAGCGGTCGCGATGTCAGTGAGATTGGCGGACGTGTACTCCCATGTCGCGAGATCACCGTAGGGCCCAGCCGGCTCTGGCGTGCCAGGCGATCTGAGGAATGTCGAGAAGTAGTGTTCCAAGAAGGCTTTGCCGCCACCATCGACGTAGGTCTTCATGGCTTGTTGCCGGGCGGCGGTCACGTAGGTGCCGCCCTGGGCAAAGTAGGCGGGGGCGGCAGCGCAGTTCATCAGTACCATGTCGTAGCCCTGCAGCGCGGCGACCGAGTCAAGCAACGAGGGCGCCAGAGGGAAGGCCGTGCCTCCTGCATAGCTCGTCGCGCCGTTGACATCTCTCTTATTGTCAGTTCCCGTAGTGCCATCTTGCAGTCGGAGCGGATCGGTGGCCGAGAAGTGGCTATAAAGATTGATGTGCCCAGTCTCTGTGGGATTGGTGAATTCCGCTGTGTCGATGCCGATTCGGGTCAGTAGGCACTCGAAAGCATCGAGCGTGCCGGTTGTGATCGCGATCTTGGGCATGCTGGTGTACTGGCCGCCGTTGTCGCCATCGATGATATTCCTTGGCAGGCGCAACAAGGATACTGGCGGGGTTTCCACAATCGGATTGTTCGCACACTGGTGGGTAACCATCGACGATGGGATGGTGACCTGGCGCCGCCACTTCCCGAGTTGCATGACCAGCGGGAAATCGACACTCCAGGGCACGTTGTCGAGCGTAAAGGACCCGGTGGCATCGGTTATCGTCGAGGCAATTGGCTGACCCGATACCTGGGCGTCGCATGCAGGGCAGGATGTGCCCGCACCCGGTTGGATCGGGTCCAGAGGCGCGTTCGGTATGGACACAATTACGTTGTAGAGCGGGTTCAGCCCTGCCGGGTCGTAGACCGTGCCACTGATGCTGGTTGAAACCCCGCCGTCGCAGCGAACCTGCTTTTCGCACAGGTTTCCGCAACCGCAAATATGAGCCGAGGGTTCGCCACAGGCTGTGCCGGCTGGGCATGTCGCGGGGCAGCTCAGCGTACCGCCGCAATTGTCACCGATGTCACCGCAGTACTGCTGGACACCGTCGGCGTCGTTGCAGGCAATCTTCTTGCAGCCGGGCCCGCCCACGCACACGTT
>PMBS01000338.1 GCA_003153015.1 Myxococcales bacterium | reverse complement strand
ACCTCCTGGGATTCGCATCGTCTCGGGCTGGTTTGCGGAAATCAGATGTTCATTTATGACGGCTCTACCGATTCCGTGCTTGGGCCAAAGGCGGTCAGCGGAACTCCGCCGGCGCAGGTCGCGCCCAGCGGTACGCTTGCCTACCTTGAGGCCGGCACTGGACAGGTTCTGGACGCCAACCTCAACCTGGTCCGCTCCCTGGGGTTGCAGGTGCCCGACAATCACGCCTCTTTGGGGCGGCTGGCAAATGGGCACGACACCTGGAATGGGGCGGTTTACGACGACGGCAACGACGATGCCCTGAGCAACGTCGGAATCCTGGTCACTTGGGACCTCACCAATGGCACCGGTGGCGCGGTCATCGGGCCCAAGACGGGTTGGCCGTATCCGCCCGACGGCCACATCTCGGCCATGGCCTACAAGCAGCCGGGATGGATCTTCGTGTCGACTGTCCCAGGTGATTCGAGCGACACCGCGGGTCTGCAGGGCAAGACCCTTCTCGGGCTGGAGAATCTCATTGCCGACACCAACACCGGGGCGGTCTGTCGTGTGGGAAGACATCGTAGTTGGGGCAAGAACAATTCCGTCCTCGGATACTGGGCCGAAGCGCACACGGTTCCCAGCCCAAGCGGCACTCGGGCCGTGTTCGCCAGTGATTGGGGCAACGGCACGTCGGTCGACAGCTACGTCCTCGAACTGCCCAGCTATTCTCCCTAGTACGTCAGTTGCGGTAGGCCTTCCACATGTCGTCGACGAAGCTGTATTGCGGGAATTCGCCCTGCAGCCAGGATGCAGTCTGGCCTTGCCGCTCCCAACTTGAACTGTAGTCGAACCCCGACTGTGTCTTGATGTCGGCCACTGCCTGCGTGTCGTCCTCGGTCATCCAGCGATCGACGTAATCAAAGAAAGCGGGATGGTTCCAGGTGTCCTTGGCGCCAAGCATGCGCGCCGCCAGCGCCTCGCCCACCCACGAAACCGAGGTGCAGCAGCGCCGATACGCCTCGCCGAGCTGTTCGCCCGGCGGGGTCAAGAGCTGCCAGTCCTTGGGCTGCAGTTGTTCGTAGGGTGCGTACAGTCCGTTGCTGCTGGTGTCGGTGGGCGTGCCGCTGGTCTGATCGACGCCGTAGTGCCCGCCGTAGATCACCGTCGCACCCTGCCAGGCTTTGGTATACCCGCCCGGGATCTGGCTGACGTAGACGGTCTGCATGTCCTCGCCGAATCGGTTGGGGTAGGTGGCGGAGACGTTCTTCATCCCGTCGTCTTGCAGCAGAAACCCGGCCAGCACGATGGGCAGCTTGCGCCCGCTGCGGTGGCCGCCGAACGCGGGCCAACCGTAGCCTGCCTTCACGCAGCCGTACAGGTCGATCCCGTACTGCACCAGGTAGTTGGTGAGCGGTTCCTTGTCTGCCGCCGGGAAATCGAGCAGCAAAAGCAGGCTGGCGTAGCTGACGGCAAAGGCGACGTGCTGGCCGTAGCTGGGCATGTACTCGGCAGGCGCATCGAAGAGGAAGGCATTGGTGTCGATCCACGGGCGCCGGAAGAGCGCCTCGAGCTGCGCCAGGGTGGGCGTGCTCTGCGGTTTGGGCGCGGGGTGCGAGGGCAGAAGATCGCGGTGCAGCGCACTTGCGCGATACAGGGTCTGGCTCCGGTCGCAATACGAGGGCCTGAACACGTCCGCGGCTGGAGCGGCTGACAGGACGGTCAGGACCGAAACGCTCCTGACCGGACTGCAGCTCTTGTCGCTCGCCCGCATCACCTCGGGCAGCGAGGCCGGCGTCGCGAGGCTGATGCTGGACACCAGCGAGTCGCCTGCCTTGAGTGACACCGGTGGATACGAGCGCAGGCTCGCGTCGAACCACCACGACTCATCGGTGCCGTCGTTGAGCCGCGAGTCGAACGGACTCTTGCCGTTGGAGGTCGGGAGGTTCACGACCGAGCCGTTGAGAAACGGTGTGGCGCTGGTTGGCGCTGGGCTGATCGCGCTCACCGTTGCCGGACCCACGATCCACCAATCTCCGGTCACGAACTGGCCCGCCAGCACCGGCGCGGAGAACGTCCAGGTCACGCCGTCCTTGACGATCGATGTAACCAGGCTGCTGGCGCCGTCGCTGGCTGGGCTGTCGATCGCCCCATCGGACGCGTCCGTCGGTCCTGCGTCCGGAGTAAGGGCAGTTGCGCCACCCGTCTTGCTCGTGCCGCCCGAGCCGATCGCACCACCTGAGCTGGTGGTGCCGCCAGCTCTGGAGGTCCCGCCGGTGCTGGTCCTGCCACCCGCGGGGGTGGATCCACCGACGCTGGTGGTGCCGCCAGTCGACGTGGACCCGCCGGCCTTGGTAGTGCCGCCAGCGCTCGTGGTCCCGCCGGCGCTGACAGTGCCTCCGGCACTTCCGCCACCTCCAACGTTGGACCCACCCGAACCAACCGCGCCTCCCGTGGCCGCGCTGGCTGGGCTCGTGCTTCCACCGGAGGCGCCGGTTCTGCTGCCTCCTGAGCAGGCTCCAAAGACGATAGCCAGTGAAACGCCAATTCGGACCCAACACAGATGCTGAGGAGCTTGACTCATGTTCATCACCTCGCGTCAGTTTCTCGTGCCCTGCGGGCCGTATCTGCCGAACGCTCCGTACTCCAACGGCTCAACACGCAAATCGTCGTCCCACGGCCACCTATTGTATGACGGCGAAGGGCGTCCTGTCCCACCATTCGAGCCAATCCCGCCATCATACGACCGGCCGCCGCCATGGGTGGGCGGGGCAAGCAAGAAAAGGGGGACGAGCCTTCTCAGTCACAGGTTCCGGAGCACGGAACCCACGCACCTTCGGTGGCGGTTATGGTCGCTGTGCCGTCGGTGAGCCCAGACGCTTTGGCCGTCACTGTGATGGTTCCCGCGCCTGTCGCCTGCACGATGGCGTAGGCTAGGCCTCCAGAGCTGTTGCGCACATTTCCGCGGAACGTCTCCTGCGTCATGCTCGCGCTGTCCACGGCTATGATTGTGCCGGGACCCGTGATCGAGAATGTTATCGCTGTGTCGGTGGACACTGCGGCTTTGACGAACGAGACGTCGTTCAAGTCGGTCATTATCTCGGTGTGATCCGCGGTGAGTGTGACCTTGCCCGCCGACGCTCCGGTGGGCGGTGACGACGTGACGGGCGCGCCCCATATCTTCGCCCACGCCAGACCGTTGGCCCTGATAGTCCCACCCAGTTCGTCCATGAGCGCCCCGTTGCCCCCAAATGATGGCCATCCGCCGTCGTGCTCGCCCATGTAGTCAACGCCCGTCCACATGAACAGGCCGGTGAGCGCCGGGTTCCCCGTGACGGTGTCCCAAGTAGCGGTTTCGGTGCCCATCTCGGTGAGCACGCCAGCGCGCTTGGGAGCCATTCCCATGGCTGTGATGACTTCGTCAGTTCGGTAGTTGCCGCCGAACACATCGTAGAGGGTCCGGTTGGGTCCGGTGACGTCACCAGAGTCGGAGGGCCGAAACAGGCCCTGGGTGACAGCGCCGTCGAGATCGAGCGTGTGAATGATCGAGACCATTTTCTGAAGGATGGGATTTCGAGCGGTGCTGGAATCGCGGATTTCGTTGCCGCAACTGTACAGGGCGACACTGGGGTGATTGCGATCTCGCGAGACGATGCCGGTCACGTCGACCTGGTACCAGGTTGCCCCGGTGGCGGTTCCGGGCACCGCAGGCATTCCGGTGGGGTTGGTCGCGGTCTTACTGAAGAAGGCGGCGTCATCGCCAACATCGCTGTACTTATGCCCGATCCACACGTCGAAGAACTCATCCATGACGAGAACGCCCATCCGGTCGCACAGATCGAGAAAGTCTGGGCTGGGCGGATCGTGGGCCGTGCGAATGGCGTTCACCCCGATCTGCTTGAGCTTGGCAATTCGTCGCTGCATGGCCCGCGCCGGCGCGGCCAGCCCGAGCCCGTGGTAGTCCTGGTGCAAGCAGACGCCGTTGAACTTCGTGTTCTTGCCATTGATATTCAGGCCCGTCGCGCCGTCGTAGACCAGGCTGCGGATCCCGAACGGGGTGACGTCATCGTCCACCGTCTTGTCGCCGACTTGGACTTGGGTCAGAAGTTGATACATGTTGGGAGTTGCGAGTGACCACAGCTTGGGATTGGTGACCGGGACATCGAAGGCGAAGTTGGCCGATGCGCCCGCCGCGATGGTCTGGGCAGCCGCGGTGACGGGGGCGACCGCTGTTCCGCTGGCGTCGCTGACGATGCCCTGCACGCTCACGCTCTGAGACGAGGTGCCCGAATTGACCACCGAGGTCGTGACTTTGACGGTCGCTGATGCAGTCGTGGGCGCGGGCGTGTTGACGTAGGTGGCCCACTGATCGATGTGCACCGGATCGGTGGCAATAACGCGAGCGTGGCGGTAGATGCCAGCGCCCGCGTAGTAGCGCGAGGCCGGCTGCAAGCTGGTGTCGGTCTTGACTGCGATCACGTTTTCCGCACCGAACTTGATGTTTTTCGTCATGTCGTAGCGGAAGCTCACGTAGCCGTAGGGATGAGTCCCGAGAGCAGTGCCGTTGACATAGACGGTGGAGTTGGCCATGACGCCGTCGAATTCAACGTAGACTTGCTGGCCCGAGGTGACGTTTGGGGGAAGAGTGAAATGATTTCGGTACCAACCAATTCCCGACGCTAGGTAGCCCCCGCGGCCGGTCATCGGGGCGGTTTCAGAGAACGGCCCCTCGACGCTCCAGTCGTGCGGGAGGTTCACCGGGCGCCAGGTAGAATCCGCGAAAGCGGCGCCATCCGCCCCGCTCGCGTCACCCTTGTTGAACAGCCAGTTCCGGTCGAGGGGCATGATGGTTCGCACGCGATTCCCGATCGGCTGAATCGCAGTCACGCCACCTCCTCCTCCGGTGGTGCCACCGGTGACGATGCCACCCGTGTCTGTGCTCCCGCCATTCTTGGTGATGCCGCCCGCTTCAGTGATTCCACCGGTCACAGGGATTCCACCGGTGCTGTCGCTCGTGCCACCAGCCTGGCCGGCGCCTCCTCCTCCGACTGGAGCGATGCTGCCGCCAGTTTCCGTCTGTCCACCGGCACCGGGTGTGGCACTGCTGCTTCCCTTGCAGCCAACAGCCAGCGGCGTGGCGACTAGCAGCACAAGAACAAGAGGATATGTCTTCTGAATCATCTTCATGGCTCCTCTCCAAAGCAGAAGGCAATTCGACCTAGAAACGAAGTGAAGCCTACTCGTCAGGTGGCTTGCAGGTCGATAACAGAATTGGAATTCTATGCGTGACCCAACGCGGCGGCAATGGCTATTGATTGATCGGATGATCGCGCCGAATGCGCGAAGGTCGTGGGCCCAGCGTCGCAAGTCTGCGCCCGAGCCCTGCGAGACATCGAGGCTCGCTAGGGTTCGATGTAGCGCCAGACGCCGTTGCTAGTCGCCATGAACACCATCCAGTGACCCGAGGCCGCGTGGCGGGTCGCCACCGTGCCCAGCGGGTTCGCGCCACCGGTCAGATCGGCGGGGGGCGTCGTGTAGTTTCGGCGCCAATCGCTGTCGTTCGCGATGGGCGCACGCGCGAGCTCGGGGAGGGACCCGGTATTGCTGTAGAGGTATGTTGCCGTCGCGGCCAGCCCCGTCACGTTCTTGTTCATGAAGGCCGGATTGGGCGGCGACGGCCAATAGTAGCCGGGAACAAGATCGATCCACGTCGCCCCTTCGTCGGTGGTTTTCCAGATGCTTCCCTCGCTGGCGCTCAACCCGGGCGAATACCACGCATTGCCGACTTTGACCGGTGTGTAGGCGCCATGGACATGTGCGTGCAGACTGACCTGCGTCCAGGCGCTGGTCGAAATGGTTCCGTCGCGGAACTTCAGCGCGGCCGTGCCGCCGGTCCGCCCCGCGGTGGTCGTTCGCCACATTCCACTGTCGGTCTCCTGCGAGATCACGCACCACGTGGTTGCGCTGATGGGGAGCACGTAGTGCGACGTACCCATGCCCGTCACGGGCGGATGCACGACCCAGGTCGCGCCGCCGTCCCAGCTCTCGCCAAACCCACCCTCGCTGCGATCCTTGAAGTAATA
>PMBS01000306.1 GCA_003153015.1 Myxococcales bacterium | reverse complement strand
ACGTCGAACACCACGATGCGATTCCCTGCACTCACGGCGTCGCGGAAGGATCCTGCGCCGGTGTCGTTCAGATTGGTCACATGGTACACGGCATAGCCTCGCCCGCCAGTCGCTTTCCTGCCAAAGCCGAGTGCGCCGGGGAATGCCACCGCCGGGCCGGACGGGATCGACCCGCCCGCACCGGACTGGCCAGCGCTGCCCCCGGATCCCGTGGACCCGCCCCGCGAGGTGATGCCTCCCGAGCCCGCAATGCCGCCTGAGCTGATGGTTCCGCCCTTGCCCCCTGTCGCACCGCCTGCGCTGGTCGTGCCGCCGGTCGCGCCGCCCTTCCCGCCAGCCGAGCCGCCTGCCGCGGTGATGCCGCCGGCCGCACTGCCTGCGCTGGTCGTGCCGCCCGTCGTTCCGCCAGCACTCGCGGTGCCGCCGGTCGCTCCACCCGCGCGAGTCGTGCCGCCGGTGGCGCCACCTGTGCTCATCACTCCGCCAGTGCTGATCGAGCCGCCAGTGGGCGTATTGCCGCCGGACCCGACCGTGGTGCCGCCCATCGTCCCGCCTGCGCTGGTCGCACCTCCCGTGGCTGTCGCACCGCCGCTGGTCACGGCGCCACCGCTGCCCGTGCGTCCGCTAGTTGCGCCACCCGAAGCGGAAATGCCGCCCGTGCCGTTGTCGCCTCCAGTGCCTGATGGCGTGTAACTGCTGCCTCCCGCGCCCCCGCTGGCTTGCGTTCCAGAGCCGTCGTTAGAACACGCACCAACAAGGGCCGTGCCCAGGATCGTGATGCCCAACAGGACTCTGCTATTGCTCATGGTGCAGCCTTTCTCAATGCCCTCACATGGCGCCGAACCAGAACATCTGGATTTCGGCGTGCGCAAGTACAATCGTCGCGAACTCATTCAAAGATTCGCCTCCTGCTGTCTTCCTCTGCGACCTCGCTGAGGTGATGGGCCTCCGGCGTGGAATTGCACGAGAGGCAGACGGTCAAGAAGGTGCCGCTTCGTCGCATGGGTCGTCGCATGGGTAAGTATTGCACCAGTAGAGGGGCATCTGCTCAGCAAAACGGGTCAAGAAACTGCGCCTACTCGCCCGAGCGCGGGGCCATACGACCCCGTAGTGTCCGAATAGTCGTCGCCGGGCTGTCGCCAGCGGCCAGCGAGGGTACCACTTTGACCGGAATCACCGCAGCCTTGCGATCTTCAAACACCGTGGGCCGCGCCTCCGCCTGACTCATCCTGGCCATGGTGGCGGTCAAAGCGCCATGACCACAAAGGCCAACACCGCCAGAGACACGCCGGCGTAGGCGCGCGCGCCCAGGACTTCGCCGAGAAGGAGCACACCCAGCACGTTCACCAGCGCGATGGAGGTCGCGCCGAAAAGCGCCATCGACTTGCCGATAGGCACGCTGGCCAATACGTAGAGTTGGCCGAACATGGCTACCGTGCGCAACCCGAAGTAGATGACGAACCACCAGGTGACGAAGGTGGCGAGGGTGAAACCGCCCTTGCGCATGTTGGCGCGGGCGAGCAGGTCCCCCGCGGTGAACAGGGCTTGCGAACCGACAATCATGAGGACCGGAGATTTGAGCCAGGGCATGGCTCGTTTCTCGCAGATTGTGAGTGGTTTGCGAAGAGCTTGCATCCGCCTGTCTTCCCTGTCGTGGCCCTTGATGGCGTGTATGCCGAGCAGTCGGACGGCAGCTTGCTATTCGCCAAGTCCAAGTATCCTCGTAGGGCCCCGTGAATCTTCGACTGCCATTGGATGACGGATTGGTGACTCTTCCTGTCATGCGCTATGCTCTCCTCGATGATTCAGCGCATACGAATCGAGGGGTACCGCTCCCTCAAGGACGTCACGTGGACACCGGGAAAGCTGAATGTGGTGATCGGCCCGAACGCATCTGGCAAGTCGAACCTTCTGCGCGCTCTCGCGCTGCTACACCGCTCCGCTCTGGGGAAACTTCCCGAGGACATTCTCAGAGAGGGCGGAATGGGCTCGATTCTCTGGGATGGGCAGGTGGGCTCGCTTGGGTGGAGCCTGACTGCGGATCGCATTGCACACGGAGGGACAGACGAGCAGATCGCCGTGGCCTATGAGCTCAAGCTGAGTAGGCTCGGGACGACAAGCGCCTATCGCGTAGAAAACGAATTGGTCGCGTCCCATACGAAGGGTGGCCAAGTGGTCAAGCTCCTCACGCGCCAACCCCTCGCCTCGCAAATCGAGGAGGGCTCGCCGCACCTCTATGGCCACGGCGCAGCCTGGCCTGAAGAACAGACTACGTTGTCCTTCATGAATTCCATGACCGGGCATTCCCTACTGGGAACCTTTCGCGAAGCATGGCTTGGGAGCTGGCAGATCTTCCAAGATCTCCAGGTCGGCCAAGACTCGGAGATCCGTAGGCCCGCCGTGTCTCGGCTTGAGAGCCGAGTTGCCACGAACGGCAGCAACCTGGTTCCATTTCTTCATTCGCTCTATTCGAGCAACCGCGATTTCAAGAACGACGTCGACATGTCCATGCGCGCTGCTTTTGGAGACGATTTTGAAGAACTTTCCTTCCCGCCTGCCGCCGATCAACTCGTGCAACTTCGTCTGCGCTGGCGGTCACTGAAGAATGATCAGTCGGCCGCGGCCCTTTCCGATGGGACTCTTCGCTTCCTCCTGCTCGTTGCAATTCTGGTCAACCCACAACCCGGCAAGCTGATCGCCATCGACGAGCCTGAAACGGGCCTGCATCCGAGCATGCTGCCAGTGGTGGCTGATCTCGCATGCCAAGCGGCTGACCGGACCCAGGTCGTCTTCTCGACCCATTCGCCGCAATTTCTTGACGCGTTTACAACCCAGCCGCCTACGACCACGGTGGCGCAGTGGGTGGGCGGGGAAACGAAGCTGAACGTCCTGGATGGGGCGGAACTCGAAGGGTGGCTCAAGGAGTACAGCCTGGGCGCGCTCTTCAAGTCGGGCGAGCTTGAGGGGATGGCGTGAAATTCGTCCTCTTCGTCGAGGGTCACACGGAGAAGGCGGCGATTCCTCCACTGCTCAAGCGCTGGCTCGATCCGAGACTCACGAGGCCAGTCGGCATCACGCCCGTCCGCTTCGAGGGCTGGGCACAATACCAGTCGGAGATTGCCAAGAAGGTCAGACTCGCCCTTTCAGGTGCTGCGGGCAGGGACGTCATTGCGGCAATTGGCCTCCTCGATCTCTATGGACCTACTTTCTATCCACCCGACAAGCAGACCATCTCCGACCGAGTGAAGTGGGCCAAGAAGCACTTCGAGGATCAAGTAGGCAACGAGCGATTCGCCCAGCACTTTGCCGTCCATGAAATCGAGGCTTGGTTGCTTGCCGACCCTCGGAATCTTCCCCGCGA
>PMBS01000171.1:9218-15935 GCA_003153015.1 Myxococcales bacterium | reverse complement strand
ATCGGCGCGGCCACTGGTGAGGGTGCCGGCGCAGAGGTGGGTGCTGTGCGGATCGGCGCGGCCACCGGTGAGGGTGCCGGCGCAGACGGGGCTGGTCGCGCGCCTGCTGCTTGCGTGGGGAGCGTCCCCGCTGGTGCGGCTACCCGGGTCTTGAATCCAGGCAGGGACGGGACCCGCGGCAACTTGGAGCCGTCTTCTCCTGTCGACCGCACCGGTGCGCCCGCGGGCCGCGCGGGCGCGCTTTTCTTGATGGAGGCAAGGGAAATGAGGGGGTCGGTCTCGCGGCGCGGGGGCTCTCCAGAGGGCGGCCGCACCGGCGCGCCGGCACCCACCACCGCCGCCATACCTGTGCTGCGCCGGGAGGGCGCGGGCACAGGTGGCGTCACCGGCAAAGGCAGGTCGATCTCGAAGAACCCTTCCTTCCAGCCCATTACCTCGGGAAGTCGTTCGGGAGCATCGCTGCCGCCAACCACGGTTCCGACCAACTCGCCACGCCGGTAGCTGATACGAGCCTGCTCCTCGCCCCGCCACACCTCGAGGGTGCAGGTCAGCACGTACTCCTCGCAGTAGCGCATGACCTCGACCAGCGGGCGTTGGGCCAGATTGCCTTCAGCGGGGCCGGGTTTGGCCAGCGACCCGGTTTCCGGGTCAGGCAGGCGGGTATCGATGACGAAACGGGCTCCGGCCACGTGCTGCAGGGCCGACACAGCCTCCTGGCCGCGCCGATCGCCAGCAAAGGCGTCGTTGATGCCGCCGGCCAGAAGGTGCACCTCGCCGGCTTGCACGCTGCCAGCGCCGGGTGCGAATACGCGGATGCGGGCCGGTAGAGCCGCTGCCGAGAGCACGCTCATGAGCTCACTCAGCGAGCCACCAGCCCACTCGGTGATGCGTTCGCTTGACGGCCCATTCATTCTTCTGACTCCTCGCTAGGAATCGATGCCAGGGCCGGAATCCTCCGCTGGCGCGTCAACGGGCACGTCCTCCAACCCTGTGTCGGGCACGACATCGGCTGCGCTAGCTATCTGGGCATCGGGCTGGGGGGCGGGCACGTCCTCCAACCCTGTGTCAGGCGCGACCTCCGCTGCGCCAGCTACCTGACCATCGGGCTGGGGGGCGTGCTCGCCTTCCAACCCTGTGTCGCCAGGCGCGCCATCGGGTGGGGCGGCGTCCGGGGCTTGGCTGGGGAAGCCGACGGCGTCGGGGATCTGGAAGTCAGTCCCCACGTCCGTGCCGTAGTACTGATCGCGCTTCTGCGAGGACGAGCAGCCAGCGAGCGTAAGCGCGGGAAGCGCAAGCAAGGACGCAAGCCCGAGCACGACCAGCAGGCGGGACAGCATGGTTGGACGGTAGCAAGCGGCTTGAGTCACCGCAAGGGAAGCTCGCCTATTCAAATGGGAACAAGAGGGAACCCTCAAAGGGCTCGCAAGGCCCGCGATCAGCGCACGATGCTTGCTTCGATGATGTAGTCCAGCTTGGGGAAGTCACGCGCCAGGTAGGAATTGCCCTCGGTCTGCATGCGGCCCTGGTTGGGGCCCCTGCCCTGGGGTGCGCCCTCCCCATACTCCCCGAAGAGGCCGTCGACGACGTCCATGCCGCTTGCCACCTTGCCGAAGGGTGCGAAGCCCATCCCGTCCAGTTGGCCGTTGTCCGCGTAGTTGATGAAGACCTGGGTGGTCCGCGTGTTGGGCCCCGCGGTCGCAAAGGTGATGAAGCCACGCTTGTTAGACTGCTTGACTGGGTCGTCCGGGATATTGGCGTTGCGCCAGACAGCGTTAACTTCGCCCTGACCGTGGATGCCCCACTGCACCATGAAGTTCTTGATGACTCGGAAGAAGCGCGTGTCGCTGAAGTAGCCGTTCTTGACCAGGTTGAAGAACCGGTCTGCGGCCTGAGGGGCCCAGTCCCTTTGCACCTCGACCACGAAGTTACCCTTAGATGTGGTGAACTTGGCGCGATACATCGCCGGCGCTTGTTCTCTGAACGCATCGAGCTTGAGCAGCGATGGCTTCTCTGCTGGCGCGCTGGGCGCAGGTGCGGCAGCCGGCTGGGTAATCTGTGTGGGCGGCTCTCCGGCTGGCTTCTTGCAGCCGAGGCCGGCCACAGCAACCAGGACGAATGTGCAGGAGACAAATCGTTTGGTCATGCGGCGGAGCATACAAGGGTTTGTGAATCGCGACTAGCGGGTCCAGTCGACGATTTCCAGACCCTCAAGGTTGGCCGAAACGTGACTTAGTCTTTCCAAACTGCGTGTCGAGATCAGGAACAGAGGCAGCATGGTCCAAGCACTCAGCACCGCCCTTGCAGGCTTCTCGGCACGCAGCGACGCTATCGCACGCTTGGCGGAACGAATTCGCAACCAGCCGCCGAACGAGAACCTGGCTGGAGACATGGTTGGCCTCATGGTCAGCCAGAGATTGGCCGAGGCGTGCCTCGCCGTGGCGCGTGTGGCGGACCAGACGAGCGAATCGCTGATTCACGTGATCGCGTAGTCTTGACGGGCCAAGCTCTTGCGGGGCCTAATCCATCTCCATGCCACTTTCAGCCGACCACGACTGGCAACGCCGCGTGATCGAGCGGGCCAAGGAGCTGGACCACGAGCACCGGCGCCGGCGGCGCCGCCCTTGGCAGTCGGCGGTCGGGCTGACCTTGTCCTTGCGTTTCTTGCGCACCGCTGCCCGTCAACTCTTGACTACCCCGCGCAGGGCCGAGCCGCGGCGGGTGGAGCATCCGGGGCCAGATCAGATCGCCGTCACCTTTGTCGGTCACGCCACGGTCATGCTCACCACGCCACTCGCGCGGGTGCTCACTGATCCCTATCTCGGTGATTTCTTCCTTGGCCTGCGCCGGGCAGAGGCGGCCTGTTTGCATTCCGCCGATGCGGCTGACGTGAACTTGATCCTCATCTCGCATGCGCACCGGGACCGTTTGGACCTGGCCAGCCTACGACGTCTAGCCGGACGGGCGGCGGTCCTGGTTCCGCCCCGCTGCGCGCCGTTGGTGAATGGCCTGGGCTTTGGCCGCGTGGTTGAGTTGGCGCCGGGCCAGAGTTTCGCGTTCGCCGACGTTGAGGTGACCGCGGTGGCGGCGCGGCATGAGGGCGGCCGCGGGCTTTTCGACCGGGCCTGGCGTGGCGCTTGCGGGTACATCGTGCGCTCGGCCGGAGCCAATGTGTACTTTGCGGGCGGCACCGCCTATTTCTCGGGCTTCGAGGAGATCGGTCGGCGCCTGCACCCGGACGTGGCGCTTCTGCCAGTGGCCGGGTACGAGCCGCCCGCCTTGCGCGAGAGCAACATGTCGCCACTCGACGCCGTGCAAGCTTTCACCGATCTCGGGGCCAAGCTGCTGGTTCCCGTCGGCTATGGATCTTTCACGCTTGGCTACGAGCCGCTTGCCGAGCCCCTGGCTTGGCTCAGGCAGATCTGCGCCGAGCGTGGCATCTTGGGCCAGCTCGCCGTGCTTGGACATGGCGAAACCTGCCTGATCAGGTGATTGAGATGGGAACCCTGGGAGGGTTTCCAAACCCTCCCGCGATGGTACGCCACGCGCGGCGCTGGCAGAGCCGGCGGGCTCCCCACGCGGTCGGAAAAGCACCAGGGCATAGCCTTTGCCCAGCGTCACTGCTAGAGTGCGGCCGCTGCAACGGTCAGCCCCGAAAAAAAGAGTCATGAGCTTTGTGGAAAGACTGCGCCGGGTTCCACCCGGCTGGTGGGTGGCGCTCTTCGCGCTTGCGCTGATCCTGCCCCGCCTGGGTTCGTTCGGGTTCTGGGACCCGTGGGAACTCAAGCTGGCGGAGCGCGCGCGCGACATCGCCCGTTCGGACAGTCTGTTCGATGTNNTCGGCGGCCGCATCTCGGATGCCTGCTTCGGCATCCTGGCCATCCTCGCGGTGTATTGGGCAGGCGTGGGCCTTTTCCGTCGCCGCGCGGCCTTGCTCGGAGCCCTGGCGCTCGGCTCCATGCCCCTCTTCGTGCTCGAGGCACGCCAGCTCACCTCGGACATGCCGCTCGTGGCTGGGCTGGCACTGGCCATGGGCGGGCTCGGCCGCTACGCCTGGCCGCCCGCTGGCGTGCGCCGGTGGCGCGATCTGTTGGTGGCAGGTGTTGGCTTGCTCGTCGGCTTGCTCTCGGGCGGGGCGCTTCTGGGCGTGGCGCTGCCTTGCCTGGCGTTCACTGCTGCGCTACTGGCGGGGTGGGGTCTGCGGCCGCGGCCAGCCGATGATCCCGCGGCCAGCAAGCTCAGCGCACCAGGTCTCGGGACTCACCTACCGGCTGGCTCCAGCCTGGGTGCCAGCCTGCTTTCGCCCGGGGTGCAGGGGGGCGTGGCGCTGCTGGTGGCTGCGCTGGCCGGGGTCCTGCTTCTCGTTCTCACCATGACCAGGGCCAACGTGGCCGGTCAGTACTCCCTGCTGCTCGGCGGGATTCCACGCAGCGGCGCTCCCAGCGCAACCTTCGACTACCTCATCCGCCAGCTTGGCTTTGGCCTATTTCCCTGGAGCGCGCTCGCCATCTTCGCGCTCGGCCGGCCGCTCATCCGCCTGGGCGGGGGCGACGAGCGGGATGGCGATCGCCTGGCGTTTGGCCAACTCTATCTCCTTGTCTTCGCAGCCTTCGGCTTCGCCCTTTCCACCGTGTTCGTCCTCATGAGCGGCGAAGCGCGCTTCTGTGCCTTGGCGCCGGTAGCTCTGGCCATCGGTGCCCTGCTCGATGAGGCGCTGGAGGGCGACCGCGCCGAGCCCGTGCTCGGGCTGCTGGTGGCCACTGGGACCATGGTGATCGCGCGCGACCTGGTGCTGGGGCCCGAGGACTTGGTTTCGGTGCACACCCTGAACAAGGTGCAATGGCCGGCCAAGCTCAAGCTGGGGTGGTTCTTCATCGCCGCCGGTCTCTTGGTTGGTGCTGGCCTGTACACCGGGCTTGCCACCCGAGGCCGGGCGCTGGGACGCGTGGCCCTGCGCGACCTGGGGAATGCGCGGCGTTGGCACCGATGGTTCGAGAAAGCCGTGGTGGAGATCGGCCGTTGGGGTATCCAGGCCGCGGTGGTGGTGGCGGTGCTTTTCGCCCTGACCCTGAGCCATGTGATCGTGCCCAAAGTCTCCGGCGATCTTTCGTTCAAGCCGCCGCTGGAATCGTATGCGCGTCTGGCCCGGCACAACGAGCCCATCGGCCGGTACAAGGTCGAGGGCGAAGGCTCGCGATTCTATAGCCAGCGCGAGATGACCGATCTGCCCACGCAGAACCGCGTGGTCGAGTTTCTGCAGGGGCGGGAGCGCGTGTTCGCGCTGGTGCCGGGCAGCGAGCTGGCTACCCTGGATGCGGCGCTCAAGTCTGCGCGGGTGTCCTACGCGGTGGTGGATGCCCGATCGTCGCGCTTTCTCTTGCTGACCAACCGCCTGGAGGATGGTGAGCAGGATGGCAATCCGCTGAAACCATATGTCTGGATGGCGCCCCGGCCGCCTGAGCCTGTGCTCGAGCCGGGCGCCACCGAGCCGTCGCGCTACGAGTGGTTTGACCCGAAGCCGCCCTGGCAGTGGCGCGTCCCGGCCAGCGTCACCTTCGGCAATGCCATCGAGCTGGTGGGCGCCGACTTTCCCACCACCGTGCGCCGGCCCGGCACCATCCCATTGTCCCTCTTCTTCCGCGTGAACAAGAAGCCCCCAGGGGGATTCCACATTTTCGTGCACTTCGATATTCCCAGCGAGCCGCGGGTCATCGGAGACCACCTCCCGCTCAACGGCACGTTTGCAACGGATCACTGGCTGCCCGGCGAGTATATCCGCGACACCTATGACGTGGAGGTTCCGCTCATGACCACGCCCGCGGGAACCTACACCGTGTTGGTTGGCTTCTGGCCGGGAGGCGAGGGCAAGCGACTCAAGATCACGGCTGGCAGCAATGACGGCGCCGACCGGGCACGGCTGGGAACTATCGAGATCAAGTAAGATGCCTATCAAGGACCGTCGCAAGCGGGTCATGCCGGTCGGCCACGAGCGGCGTACCGGGCGTGAACGGCGCGAACACCAGCGCGTCCTGGTGTCAATGGAAGTGGACTACCGCTGCGACAAGACATTCCTTTTCGCCTACATCACCGACCTGTCCGCCATGGGAATCTTCATCCAGACGAGTGAACCCCTTCCGCCGGGCACCCTGCTGAATCTGCGCTTCCAGCCACCGGGGGGCGCGCAGCTCGACGTGGAAGGACGGGTCATCTGGGTCAACCCCCCGCGCAAACACGACAGCATAAACCCCGGCATGGGCGTCCAGTTCGTGGACCTGACCCCGGCGCAACGGGAACAGATCAAGGTTCTGGTGCGCACCTTCGCCTACCTGAGTGACGACGAGGATCAGGTCCGCGGGAATAGTTAGAGTTTCTCGGAAAATGCGGGGCCGCTGGGCAGGCCGTGCCGCGGGCAGGCCGGGCTGCGGGCAGGCCGGCCTGCGGCGGCTCGCGGGCCGCCTGGGCGTGGAGTGGATAGTCATTTTAAGCGCCATTTTCCTTCACCTGAAGAAAACACCGAGACCTCACCAAGGTTGACTGGACCTCACCAAGGTTGGCCGGACCTCACCAAGGTTGGCCGGACCTCACCGGCCGGACCTCACCAGGCCGGACCTCACCGGCCGGACCTCACCAAGGTTGACCGGACCTCGCAATGCGGCCGGACCTATCATTCCGGGTCGCCTCTACATGATCACCCGCCGCTGCTCCGAGCGCCGCTTCTTC
>PMBS01000171.1:0-9140 GCA_003153015.1 Myxococcales bacterium | reverse complement strand
ACGCACACCTACACACCCAAACTATCTCCCCTATACCCAGATAACTATTTTCACCCAACGACGATCCTGCTGCGCCACCGGCTCGCGCCGCACGCCCTGGGCCGCCGCCGAGCTATGCCACTGCCGAGGGGGTTTTTACGAGTGAATCAAGGTTAGATCTGCGCCTAGAATCAGAACCGATTTCCGCATGAACGACTCCTACTTGCTTCTCTGGATTGCCTACTGGACCCAGTCGGAGCTTGCCTTGGCTGCCAGCCAATTCTTTACCACGGTGCCAAAGGCGGTGAGTGAGGTGAGGGCGCTGTCCGAGAACATACTGGGTGTCCACTGGTTGTCGGTGGCCCACGCTGTCCAGCTCGCGCGGTAGGTGTCAACCGACGCCTCGAAATCGGTTCCCCAGGTCGTGCTGGAGGTACTGAGATTGCTGTCGCTGCCGTTGAGCTCGTACCCCCACTCCGTGAAAAACACCGGCGCCTTTGCCACCGCTGTGGTGACCTGTGTCTTGAAGGATGTGCTCCAATTGCCAGGATAGACGTGCGCGGTGTACACAAGATTGGTTCCTGTCGGCGGATTACTGGCGGCATCGCCCGGGTGCTGGTCGTAGCTCATGGATGGAACGATGATGATCTTGTTGTTGGGGTCTCCCGCCTGAATGGTATTGATCCAGCCCTGCACGACGGGCTTCAAAGTGGCCCACGATGCGGAACCGTCGATGGGTTCATTGAAGGGTTCGTAGAGGACGTTGGCATAGCTCGCGAATTTCGGGGCGACGTCGGTCCAGAAGGTCGTCGCATCGGCTGCCGAAGTACCTGTGGTGGCGTTGTCGATCTGATGGAAATCGATGATGACGTACAGGTTCTTGCTGGTGGCGTAGTCGACCGCTGGCTTGAGAACCTTGCTGACATAGTCGGCTGCGGTCATCGGGGTGGTGGGGGTGCAGCTTGCACTCGGGCCGCTGCCAACCGGGTAGGGCAAGGGCGAACAAGTTGGATATCCAGCGTTGTAGTTGATCTTCGGATAGACTGGCAGGCGTATCACGTGGCCCTGCAGGCCGGCGGCGGCTATCTTGTCGATTCGGGCCGTGATTCCCGCAGAGCTATTGCCACCGTAGGCGTAGAGCGAGCCGATGTCGATCAAAGCCGTCCCACGCAGGACGATGGTCTTGCCGCTGGGATCCTTGATTGCGGTGCCCTCTACGTGCAAAGCGGGCAGGCCCCCGGTCGTGCCGCCGCTGCCCCCGGTCGTGCCGCCCGTCGCTCCGCCCGTGCCGGTCGCGCCACCCGTCGTCGTGCCGCCTCGGCCCCCGCTGCCGCCGCCTCCCGTACCCGTCGTCCCGCCCGTTGCCGTCGTTCCGCCGGTACCCCTCGTGCCGCCCGTTGCTCCGCCCGCGCCGGTCGTGCCGCCCGTCGCTCCGCCCGCGCCGGTCGTGCCGCCGGCCGTTGTCGTGCCGCCTCGGCCCCCGCTTCCGCCGCCTGTCGCTCCGCCCGTGCCCGTCGTCCCGCCCGTCGTCCCGCCCGTCGCTCCACCCATACCCGTCGTGCCGCCCGTCGTCCCGCCCCTGCCCCCGGTCCCGCCGCCCGTGCTGCTCGTGGTTCCGCCCGCGGCCCCAGTCGCGCCGCCCGTGACAGCGGTACCGCCGGAGCCGATTGAGCCGCCCATGGCATTTCCACCGACACCGGTCGCACCACCCGTGCCTGTCGCGCCGCCGCTGCCGGTGCTACCACCACTGGTCGCGGCACCGCCGCTGGCCGAGCTGCCAGCCGTCGCGCCACCCAAGGAGGAGCTGCCGCCCGTGGCCTGTTCGCCTCCAGTGCCTGAGGCCCCGGAGCCGCCACCCCCGGATCCTCCACTGCCTTGCTTTGCAGTGCCGTTGTCCGAGCAAGCGCCAGCAAGGGCGGCGCCCAGGATCGCGATTCCCAGCAGAACCTTGTTGTTCCTCATGGTGCAGCCTTTCGTGGAGTCTCAGTGTGCTCGCTCAGCGGGTCTGTTATCGTCCAAAGAGGTTTTCGTCAAGTTGCAGGTCGCGCCGCTGTCCGCCCGCGCCATGGATCGCTGCCCGCGCGTGAGCGGCAGCGGTAGCGTGAGCGACCAGCGTCTTCCGCGTACCGCACATGAGCACGCTCACGCCCTCGCGTACGCGATCCGCGGGCCGACCTGCGCTGGCCCGCCATTTCCCGAGCAGTCGTGACTAGAAACCGACGCCGAGGGAGATGCGCAAATACGGAAAGCGCCGTGCGACTTCCCCGACGGACACGGGCTCGACAGGGATGGGATTCTTGTTGGATGCATCGGAATGCAACTTGAGAGAGAAGTCGGTGGCGTTGCCCCAAAACCCCCTCGGCAGTGGCGTAGCTCGGCGGCGGCGCAGGGCGTGCGGCGCGAGCCGGTGGCGCAGCAGGAAATCGTCGTTGGGTGAAAATAGTTATCCACAAGAAAACCTGATCAAGATCGATCACTTACGCTGGCTTTGATTCGTGACGGGCATCCCGGTAGCTCTCTGAGGGATCGACAGGCCCTGTCCGAAGGCGTATTTACTGATCATGTTTCGTCCGACCTCGCCGCAACTCGGGCTGTTTGCCGTCGGCTAGGCCGACGTGACTCTTTAGGTTAGGCATTCAAGATGGCGCTTGAATGGATTATGCTCTGCGAATGAAGGATTGTTTGAAGTCCTTTTCTGTATCTACCCACCAATGCACGAACACGCGTTTTCCCGGAGTCATCAAATGAAACGGTCCCCTCTACGAACCATCACAGGCGTGGCGACTGCCGCACTGCTTCTTTACAGCTGCGCCGATTCGGCCTCAACGGCCCACAACGAGGGAAGTGGAGGAGCTAGTTCGAAGGGCGGAACCAATGCCGGCGGTGCGACCGGCGGAACGGGCAGCGGCGGTACGTCGAGCAGTGGCGGTGCCGGCTCCGGCGGAACGTCCGGCGGCGGCACGAGTAGCAGCGGGGGCGTGAGCAGTGGCGGGGCCGGCTCCGGCGGAACATCGAGCGCGGGCGGCACGAGCAGCAACGGTGGCGCGAGCAGTGGTGGCACGACCGGGACGGGGGGCACCTCGGGCTCCGGTGGTACGAGCGGGACGCTCAATACGAATGTGATGAACATGCCGGTATCCGCGAATATCGTCGTCGACCAATTTGGCTACCGACCGGCGGCAGAGAAATTCGCGGTGCTGCGCAAGCCGGTGATCGGTTTCGATGCGCCGAGCACCTTTGCCCCCGGCTCGCAGTACGCCGTGGTGGACGCGGTGTCTGGCCAAACCGTGATCACCGGAGCGCCTTCCGCGTGGAACAGCGGCGCAACCGACGGCAGCGATCTGTCTGCCCTGCCAACGGGCACGAGCGGCACCATCGACTGGACCAAGTACCAGAGCGCCTCGGGCGACAAGACATGGTGGTTCACGTTTACCCAACTCAATACCCCGGGAACCTACGTGGTCGTCGACCAGACCGCCAAGATCCGCTCGGCGGTGTTCACGGTGGGCGATACGGTCTATCGCGACGTCTTGAAGGCCGCGATACGCATGCTCTACTATCAGCGCTCCGGCATCGCGAAAGAGGCGAAGTATGCTGGCGACGGTTGGACCGACACGGCCAGCTTCCCACAGGACAAGACCTGCCCGGCCTACAACGATGCGACGGCCAAGAAGGATCTTTCCGGAGGCTGGTGGGACGCGGGCGATTACAACAAGTACACCAACTGGCATGCCCGCTATCTCATTCAACTGCTCCAGTCCTACAACGAGAACCCGACGGCGTTCTTCGACGATTACAACATTCCGGAGTCGGCCAACGGCATCCCCGACATCATCGACGAAGCAAAGTGGGGCATGGACTGGCTAATCAAGATGCAGAACGACGACGGCTCGGTGCTCAGTATCGTCGGGTACGACAGATCCTATTCGGGTGCCAAACTGCCGTCGGCGTACGCGGCGGCATGTTCCTACGGTACCGCTAGCACATCGGCCTCGCTCAGCGGGGCGGCGGCTTTCGCCTACGGCGCGATGGCCTGGAAGGCGCTCGGCACTTCGCTGAACAAGCCCGAGCTCACCACGTACGCCTCCGATTTGCAGAGCCGCGCCGTGAAGGCCTACAGCTGGGCCACCGCGAATCCGGCGGTCACGTTCAAGAACAGGGACATCAATCTTGGTGGTGGCGAGGCGGAGATCGATTCCACGAAGCTTGCCGCGCTGAAGCTGCTGGTTTCGGTCTATCTCTTCGGTGCCACTGGTGACTCGACCTACAAGACGTTCTTCGACGGGAACTACAATTCCTCGACGTACTTCTCCGGAAGCCAGTTGGGAGGCTACGTTGGTCCCTGGGACAACTACTACTACGACGGCGCTCTGACCTATGCCACGCTGTCGGGTGCCACGTCGACTGTCGCGCAAGACATCAAGACCGGCTACGCCAAGGGCATGACTGGCTACTCGGACAACCTGCCGGCGTACAAATCGAACAAGGACGGCTACGGCGCGTACATGAACCAGTACACCTGGGGCAGCAACCAAATCAAATCGAACCAAGGCCTAATCTTCTCGGCGTTGGTTACCTTCGGCGTGGATTCGACGCTCAACACCGACGCGACCACCGCGGCCGAGCGCTTCGTTCATTACTTCCACGGTGTCAATCCCTTGCAGCTGGTCATGCTGACCAACATGGGCAATGTTGGCGCCGAAAAATCGGTTAATAGCATTTGGCATACGTGGTTCGGCGCTGGTACGGACTGGAGCCAGGTGGGGGTAAGCAAGTATGGGCCACCACCCGGTTATCTGACCGGCGGCCCCACCTACCAGTACAACTGGGACACCTGCTGTCCGTCTTCATGCGGCTCAACCGCGAGCAATGCCCTGTGCGTCCAGTTGTCGCCGCCCATGAATCAGCCGCCCGAGAAGTCGTACAAGGACATCAATGATGACTGGCCGATGGATACCTGGTCGATTTCCGAGCCCGACAACGGCTATCAAATCGCCTATATCCGCCTGCTTTCCAAGTACGTGAAGTAGAGCCGTTCGCCCTTCGCCCTTCGCGAAGTTCTTCGACAAGGACAACGGCCGCCCGAACAAGCCGGTCCGCCAGGTAGTTGGTGTCCTGGTGTTGAAGGACGTCTTCGACCTGACGGACGAGCAAGCGGGATCGACGCTTTCTCGCCCACACGGACAACTCGCCCGCTGATGAGTGGATAGTCATTTTAAGCGCCATTTTCCTTCACCTGAAGAAAACGCCGATAACAGAGATTCTGTAAACTACATCCACCTACACCGTCAAACTGTCCCCAAACTAGCGCCCCTCTACCCAGATCTCACGAGAAGAAGGTCAACCTTGGTGAGGTCTTTCGGATACCTCAGTCGGTTGCGCCGGCGTCGACTGACGTGGAAGCGCCCGCAATGAACAGGATCTGACCGACGCCCAGGCTCTGAGCTTGGGTGGGGCTCGATGTAGCTCGTTCCGAGGCCAGAGATACTCCCGTCTGGCCCATGGACATCCAGCCACCCATCCAGCGCCACCTATCCAGCTCGCTCCTGACCTGCACTGGCGAAAGCCACCCCTGATGAGTCAGGCATCCGGTGGCGCGAGGCGGTGGCTCTGGTTCCGCTGTTCAAGGGTCATTCAGAACCATGAAGGCAAACAGCGAGTATCCGTTTGCATTGCCCCTTTGCGTGCCGCTCATTCGCACGTACTGCGCCGTGGTCTTGGCAAAGGTCTCGTCGGTGACAGAATGCGATGCGCCGACGGTCGTGCTGAAGACGTCGGTCCAGGTTGTGGAATCGGTTGACACCTGGATCTTGAACGACTTGCCGTAGTTCGAGTACCACTTGAGAATAACCCGGTTGATTTCCATGGCAGAGCCAAGGTCCACCGCGATCGTTTGTGGGTCGGAGGCCGCGCTCTCCCACCGCGTGGCTGTGTAGTTCTGATAGGTCGTGGCCGTCGTTACCGCCGAAGCCGCGCCGCTTGCCGACGAGGAGGCAGTGGCCGTCTTGCCGAGAGCCAAGTCGCGCGTGGTACGATCGAAGCTCCTCCAGGTGCCGGCGCCCAGATTCAAGTCCCAATCCTGGTAGTAATTGGCGGTTGGCGCGCCAGTGGCGCTGAAATCATAGGGCAGCCACAGGTAGTTGCCCTGAAACCCTCCGTTGGGTTTCCGACGATCGGCGTCCAACATGTAGACGGTCCCGTCCGTGCCGGTAAATGGAAAAACGAAATCGCACTGCGTTTCGTAGGTCGTGGACGAGCCGGGTGTGACCAGCATCGTTGCACCAGACCAAGGGCCAGTCAGGTTGGTTGCCGTGTAGTACCGGGTTGGTGATGGATCAATCCCGTTGGTTTCGGAAACCCCATAGTAGTAGGTACCGTTGCGTTTGAACATGTGCGGGGCCTCACGACTAGGCACGTCGAATAGGTACATTCGCGTATCCAAAGTCAAGTAGTCCGCCGACATTCTGTATATGGCATGTTGTCGATTGGGACCGGCTTGGTCCCAAACGTAGGCCAGATACGCTTTCCCGTCGTCATCCTTCCACGCCGACATGTCTCCGATGAAGTTGTTGTCCACGAGAGTCTGGCTGACGAACGTGAACGGTCCTTCAGGAGCGTCCGCAGTACATATTCCCAAATAGGCAGTGTTCCCAATGTATTTCAAGAACATCACGTATTTCTTGGTCGTATCGTTGTAGAGCACATCCATTCGGCTGGCATCGTTGGGCAGTTTGATTACAACGCCCTTGTTGGTCCAATGGACCAGATCGGAAGACGTGTAGACGACCTGGTCGGTCGCGGGAGGCGGGCTGCCATACCAGTAGAAGAGGCCATTGTATTTTTGAAGGGCCCCGCTGGGCACCTGGAGCAACTGTCCGGTGGTGTCATATATGAAGAAGTCGTTGTGTATTGTAACCCAGCCTGTCGTCGCCGCCCCGCCGGTGGCGGTGGTGCCACCCGAAGGGGCGCTGCCACCAGTGGCGGTCGAGCCGCCAGTCGGCGTGATCCCGCCCGCAGCGGTTGTGCCGCCTGAGCTGGTGGTGCCACCCGAAGGGGCGCTGCCACCAGTGGCGGTCGAGCCGCCAGTCGCCGTGATCCCGCCCGCAGCGGTTGTGCCGCCTGAGCTGGTGGTGCCGCCGGCTCCTATCGTGCCGCCCGAGCTGGTCGTACCGCCTGAACTGGTCATGCCGCCGGTCGTTATCGCGCCGCCTGAACTGGTCTTACCGCCCGTTGTTGTCGTGCCGCCGGTGCCACCTGTTCCACTGCCCCCAACTCCTGAACCGCCGCTGGCCACGCCAGCACCACCGGTCCCGGTAGCCGACTGACCGCCACCGACGCTAGCACCGCCGCCGGCACCTCCTGAGATCACGACGGTGCCCCCGGCAGCGCCACCACCTGTGCCACCGATGGCGACATCAGGCTGAGTGCCAGGGGCGTCTGGCACCCCGGCTTCACCCCTGCCTCCAGTGCCGCCCAACCCGCTGCTGCGGCCGCCACCTGTGCCACCACTGGCGACATCCGGCTGAGTACCATCGGCGTCTGGCACCCCGGCTTCACCACCACCACTGCCGCCAGCGCCCCCGGCGCCCGAAGCACCACCGGAGCCACTGACTCCGCCGTCGGGCAAGAAGAGGTTGTTGTTGGAATCCACCTGGCGCAACTCGGCGCAGGTTTGCGTGCTCGTGCAGGTTTGCCCAGAGGTGCAATCGGCATTCGTCTGGCACTGCTTGCGGCACTGCTGATCCACGGCGCATATGAGGCCGGTCGGGCAGTCGCTGTTGTAGATACAACCGGTAGGCGACTCACACACCGTCGATTGGGCGCTGGCGATGATGCAACTTTGTCCCGGCTGGCAGTCGGCCGATGTATGGCAGGCGACGTGGCACTTGCCCCAGGTGCACACCAGACCCTGGTTACAGTCACTGTTGAGGACGCACGTGCCACCCACATCGATCTTTTTCGCCGAACTGCAGCCGACGAAGAGCCAAGCTGAAACGACCATCAAAGAAAGAATGCGCGACCAGGATGCTGACATTTCAATCCTCCAGTTCTGCTTCTGCCGGCGCGAAGGCCCAGCGGGCAAGGGTATCACAGCGGCTTGACGATGGTTCGCCCAGGCGCGATAGCCCAATGGCGAGGGCTGCGTCGGTTCCGCGCGTAGCGCCCTTCGAGTTCGCCCAAGGGGGCATGGTGTGATTTCAGGCGATGTCGTCATGGAGAGCCCTTTGTTTCGAGGACGCAGGCGGCTGTGGGCCTTGCTGCACCCGCAGCCGCCCAGGCAGATCAGCAAGCCTTGTGCCAGCGCAACTCGCCCCAGGAAACCGCGGAGTTCCGCCACGATCCGCGTGGCCGCGCGCCTGAGATTGCACTTCAAGTACAAAGCCAGAGAAGAGCTTGTACACGAAGTACAACGGGCCGGGCCGGGCCGTAGCCGGAATAAAGGGCCTCTGGGCGTATTTGGTGTGCATAGTCCATCGAGGAAAATTGCGTGAACGCGTGGGTTACAGCGGAGGTTACTGTTGGCGCGCTGGATGACGGTAACCGCGCCGTACTGGCCGCTGGGAATGCCCCGATCCGCCAGGCGCTTGCGATAGCTGGCCGCCACGGTATCGGTGAAGATGCGCAGAACTTGGCTCAGTAGTTTCCCGTCGAAGGCCAACGGAAATCTCAGAGAGAAAGGCACGGTCAGCACGAATTGTCGGATGGGCACGTCGGGCAGCACGTGATCGACCAAGGTCAACGCGCCCGCGTTCATGCGTCTGCCGCCACAGCTAGGACAGAACGCGCGACCCTTGCAGCTCCAGGCCACAACATACCGCTCGTAGCAGGTGGGGCAAAAAAGTTGAGCCAGAGTGGATAGTCATTTTAAGCGCCATTTTCCTTCACCTGAAGAAAACGCTGATAACAGAGATTCTGTAAACTACATCCACCTACACCGTCAAACTGTCCCCAAACTAGCGCCCCTCTACCCAAGGGAAAACAAGCCCAGTTTTGGGGGGGCTGCCCAACGGGTACGGGCCTATCCATGTCCCCACCTTCGGGGATCTGGTCAGTCACCACTCGGGGCTGGGCGGGTCAGCGTACTCGACCTCGGCGAGGTCGGACGTGCCCGAAAGCTCGGCCTGTGGCGGTGGTCGCGCGGAGGTGCGGCGCGGGGCTTC
>PMBS01000030.1 GCA_003153015.1 Myxococcales bacterium | reverse complement strand
ACTATGGCACCAACTGCTCCGGGTATGCGGATGGCGCGCCCTACGACACGGCGGACAAGAAGAAGTACGGGACCATGGCGCCCGACGACCGGGGCCCCGCGGTAGCGGCGGGACTGTTTCTGCACCTTGCGCGGCTTCTCAAGCCGTACAACGCAGCACGCGCGGACAAGCTCGCGACGGAGGCCCAGCTCGCCTTCAGCTACATCAGCGGCAAGACCTGGGCGAATCCCGAAAAGCTGTACTACTACATTCAGAAATACCTGTACGACGGCGATGCAGCCGCTCATACGCAGGTACAAGCACTTGCGAGCACCGTGGACAATTATAAGAGCAATGCGTTCGCAGTGCCGGGATATTCGCTTAACAACAGCAGTTTCGACAATCCCGGTTATGTTGTTTCCTACATGGTTGAAAAGACGCGGCCAACCGATCCGGCGGTGATCACGCGCTTCACGAATGCAATCAAGGGTGCCGCTGACGCGAACATCGCTCAACTGAAAGCCCATGCCTATCCGGTGGGCAATAGCGGCGGCGGATGGGGACACAACGTGCAGCAGGGGATCTTTGCGGCCGCGTCCCTCCTGTACTGGCGCTTTTCACAGGACCAGAGCTATTTCGATGCCGCCGCCAGCCTGTTGAATTACACCCTGGGCCTAAATCCCATCGGGATAAGCTACGTGACCGGCTTGGGCTTCCACCAGGTCCACAATCCCCACGACAGGCAGAGCTGGTATACAAAGCGTCAGGCGACGTGGGGCGTACCCGTACCGGGAATCACGGTGTTCGGCCCCGGCAGCACGGGTTCCAGCACCACTTTCCCCGCCATTGGGACCTTGCCCGCTGAGCGTCAGTACGCTGACAACCAGGGCGACATCCAGAAGAACGAATTTACTATTTTCGAAACCATGACCCACTCCGCCCTGTACACCGTGCTTGCGGGCGGTGGGAAATGGGATCCCACGAAGGATCCATTTGTCTCAGGAGCGGGAGCAGGAGCGGATGGTGGTGCGGCGGGGGCAGGAGGAAGAGGTGGGGCGACAGGTGCCGGCGGGGCCGGGGGAAGCGGCGGAACGACGAGCGCCGGCGGAGTCGGGGGAAGCGGCGGAAGGACGACTGCTGCTGGCGGATCCACCGCGTCGGGTGGAGGAGCCACAGCCGTCGCGAGTGGCGGAAGGACGACGGCCGGGGGTGCTGGGGGTGGTGCAACGGTGGCGAGTGGAGGAGCCACGGCCGCGGCCGGTGGAACTACGACTACTGCGGGCGGGACAACGGTGGCGAGTGGAGGAACCACGGCCGCGGCCGGTGGCAGTACGACTGCTGCGGGCGGGACGACGGTGTCGAGTGGAGGAATGACGACCGCAACCGGCGGATCGTCGGTGGTGGAGAGCGGCGGGGCCACCTCGGGGGGCGGGGGCGGGTCAGCCTCGACGGGCGTAGCAAAGGCCTCGACCGCCGGCTGCTCTTGTTCCACGCCAGGCCATGCCCGTGGCTCGGGTCGGTCGTGCGCTTGGATGCTGGTCTTGTTGGGGTTGGTGGCGGTCATCCGCCGTCGCAGGCGCTGGTAGTCTTTCGAGGGACGCGGAGTCAAGCGCGGGACTCGGGCAAAGACCGGTAGCCTGTCGCGCCAGGAGCAGGAGTGACAAGCCCGGTCTGCAGGGGCACAATGGCGGGGCGCCATGAGTGACCCGCAAGCCAGCTACACACAGGAAGAGGTCAACGAGATCATCAGGCGCGCGCTGAGCAGGCAGGCCATCGATGAACGTGTGCTCAGCCACGCCGAGTTGGTGGAGATTGCCGCCGAATCTGGGATCGAACGTGAGGCTTTGGAGCGCGCCACCGCGGAGCTGGCGCAGTCTCGCACGCAAGAGCTGGCCCGGCAGGTAGCGTCCCGCGAGATCACGGCCGAGCGGGCTGTGCAGCTCAAGCGGTTCGGGGCCTCAGCCGTCAGCTTCTCCGTCCTGAATGGGTTTCTCTACCTCGTCGCCAGTCGCTTCACCGGCGGCACCTGGTACGTCTGGCCGCTGCTGGGCAGCGGCGCGCTGCTGGCGCTGCAATTGCGGCATGTGATCTTCCCCTATGACAAGGTCCTGCGGCACCGGCGCCGCGAAGAAAAGCTGCGCGAGCGCGAGCGCCGCCGAGCCGCGCGCGCGGCATGGAAGCACAAGTTGTTCGAGGGCGGCGACGCCGTGGCCCAGGGAGCGAAGGAATTCGAGACGGTGGTGCAATCTGGGGTAGCGGCGTTGCTGAAGATCGCCACCCGCAAACTGGAGGAGCACGCCGAGCGCGAGGAGCGCCGGCGGCGCGACCGTGGTCCTAGATTGTGAAAGAACCCTTCCGCGGTTCTCGTACCAGAAACCGGCTCACGACGACTGATCGTTGCCGCTGACCAGGCGCCGGAGTTTTTCGGCCACCACGGCACCGAACGCCAGCATGGCGCCCCAGCGGGTGGCCCTGCGGTCGACCCCGGCGACATCACAGCCACCCCCCGAATTTCCGCCAGCGGTCAAGCCCGGTTTTCCGCTGCTGCCGCCCGTCCGGTTTCCGCTGGTGCTTCCGCCTGTGGTCGCCGAGCCCCCCGATGCAGAGCTTGTCGTCGCACCGCCCGTTCCCACGGCGCCACCGCTGCCTGAGGTAGTGCCGCCGCTGGCCGCGCCACCTGAGGCGCTGGTGCCACCGCTGGCCGCGCCCCCAGACGCGTTGGTCCCGCCGCTGGCTGCGCCTCCCGACGCGCTGGTCCCGCCGGTGCGGGCGTCTCCTGAGCCGCTGGTTCCGCCACTGCCGCTAGCTCCTCCTGAGCCGCTGGTTCCGCCACTGCCGCTAGCGCCTCCGGACGCGCTGGTTCCACCGCTGCCGCTAGCGCCTCCGGACGCGCTGGTCCCGCCGGTGCGGGCGCCCCCGGCGGGGCTGGTCCCACCGCTGCGTGCGCCTCCCGCCGCGCTGATTCCGCCGCTGCCGCTCGCGCCTCCGGACCCGCCGCCGGTCCCCCCGGTGCCGCTAGAGTTTTTGGGGGGCGGACTGCTGGCTGGGTATGAAACCCAGCCCGGGTCGGGCGTTGCCGGCGACGCCGGCGGCGCGGTGTAACCGAAGCCCGTGGCGAATTGGGGAATGAGGGTGGCCGCAGCGGTCAGTCCCTTCTGTGGAATGGGAGACGCGGCCATGATGGTTGGGTCAAAAAGGATGTAATTCGCCGTAAAATAGTCCACGAAGGGGGCAAAGGTGCCCATGACCAGGCGGTCGGTACGGTTGTCCGCGGACCCACCAGGACCGCTGGCGCCGTTGGACAGCAGCGCATCCACGATGCACAGTTGCTGGCGCACAGGATTGCCGCCGAGGACGGCGGAATGTTGATTGATTTCGATTTGAGACTTCAGACTATGTAGGGCGCCCGAATGTTGTGCTTGCGTACCGCTGGTGAAGGTACCGAGATGGTTCTTCATGCACAGGGTGCAACTGCCGTAGCCGTAGCTGCCTCCCGGACCATCATGCATCTTGGCCACGGCGATATCCACGAGGATGTCGATCTTGCCGTCGACAAGGTCGGCGGGGCAGGAGACACCTGTGGTCGAGGTAAGGGTGACGGCCTTGAACCCGCCCAGTCCTGCCGCTCTTACGCTCACCGGTGCTGCGCGGATCTTGGTCGAATCATTGGCATCGACATAGGGGCCATAGGGAATCGATGCATCATCGCAAGCGTCATACACGACGATGTTTGCCGGCTTGACCCCGAACTGGTCCACCAGCACATCGCAGATCTTCTTGACGACCGCCACCCTGCCACGGTTGACTGGGCTGCTGCCATTAATCCCATTTACCTTGATGGCCACCCTCGTGCTCCCCCAGCCCCCGGAGTTGCCCGTCCGGAAGATGGTGCTCCAGGCATCGGCCGCACTGGTCTTCTGGGCGAGCTGCATTGCCATTTCGTCCATGTTGGAGGCAACCTTGGCCGCGTCGACGTAGGAGTTCTGGCTCGTAAAGTCGGATTTTATTACGGAACCGGCGGCCGGATAGTGCGCGAGCATGGTCGGGTCGTAACAGCAGATGACCCGCTTGTTATCAATGGCCGGATTGATCTGCATGCCGCTAGTCCAGACATTCCCCGTTGACTGGGCGAAAAGCTTGTCGAACTTAAAGGCACTGATTCCCATCGCGCCTGCCGCGCCCGCCGCAGCGGTCTTGAGGAAATCACGGCGCTGAGGGTGTGGATTGTTGGCCATGGCTGCGTCCTTCTTCAGTTGGTTTTTGATACTTCCTCCGCGACGGCGTGGAATCCGTCGCACGCCAACCGGCTCTGCCTGCTGGCCTACGACGAGCGATCGCTGCCGCTGACCAGGCGCCGAAGTTTTTCGGCCACCACGGCACCGAACGCCAGCATCGCGCCCCAGCGGGTGGCCCGGCGGTCGACCCCTGCGACCTCACAACCGCCTTCTGAATTCCCGCTCTTGGCCGTCGAGCCCGGGGTTCCACTGCTGCCGCCCGTCCGGTTTCCGGAGGTGGTTCCGCCTGTGGTCGGCGAGCCCCCCGATGCCGATGCAGACGCGCCGCCCGTTCCGCTGGCACCGCCGCTGCCTGAGGTAGTGCCACCGCTGGCGACGCCACCGGATGCGTTGTTCCCGCCGCTGCCGGAGCCACCGGACGCGTTGGTCCCGCCACTGGCGGAGCCACCGGACGCGTTGGTCCCGCCACTGGCGGAGCCACCGGACGCGCTGGTCCCGCCGCTGCCGGAGCCACCGGACGCGTTGTTCCCGCCGCTGCCGGAGCCTCCGGATGCTTTGGTCCCGCCGCTGCCCGCGCTGGTGCCGCCGCTGCCCGCGCCTCCGGACGCTTTGGTCCCGCCGCTAGCCGCGCCTCCGGACCCGCTGGTGCCGCCGGTGGCGGTGCC
>PMBS01000382.1 GCA_003153015.1 Myxococcales bacterium | reverse complement strand
CCTCGAACTGCGGAAGTTGGGCTAGTTGAGCGGCGGGGTGGGAGGCGGCGGGGCCGGAAACAGGACCGGACCCCATGGGCCGTGTTCCCGGACTCACTTCTGGATGAGCATGACGGTTCCGTCCGCGAACGATGTCCAGCATAGACTCGTTTCATCCGATGCAAGAGCAAGTGGAGACCCAAAACCGGAGGCCATCATGACGGGAACACCACCCTCAAGCCGCACCTTCATGAGCGAGCCGCCATTCGAGTTCGTCCAGTAGACATTCGATGCGTCGCCAGCCATTGCGAAAGGGGCCGCCTGCCCAGTTGCCAGGGGTTCGGGAGAGCCTCCGGATCGCTGAACCCTCATGATCTGTCCCCCGGTCCTGTTCGTCCAGTACACATAGGTGCTGTTGACGAACAGATGCATTGGCATCGATTGGCCACTGGCGAGGACACTAGACGCTCCGCCTTCCGCCGGCGTACTCATGACGGTTCCACCGCTTTGGATCGCCCAGTACACGACTCCCGTGTCAACGGCAATTCCAAAGGCGTCGCCTGAATTCGGCGCAGCCAGTGTCTCTACCGCACCTCCCTCCTTCGGAGCCCGCCTGATCGCGGGTGTAATCTGGTCGGTCCAGTAGACATGTGTGTCGCTCACCGCGATGCCTGGATGATATCCGTCAGCCGCTGGAGCCAAGGCGGTCGGCGTTCCACCGGAAATCGCCACACGATACACTTGGTTCGCGCCCGGACCTCCGGCCGGTCCGGTCGACTCGTCGACCCAGTATACGTAGGTGCCGTCAGTCGCCATCGCTTCTGCGCGGTAGTCGGCAGCGACGGTTTCCACGTCTCCACCGTTCCGGGGAACTCTGAATACCCCGGCGCCGGCGCTGGTGTTGGTGTTCATGTTGCTCCAATAAACGTACCCGCCCACTATGGCGATGCCGCGGGGTGATGACTGGCCCGTCACGAGGGTCACCGGCCGACAGCGAGCACATTCGCCGGTTGCCGTTGCGCACGAATCTGCCAGCGTCGTCGTCACAAGATCCGGACCACACTCGCGCAGAGTGGCATTCATGCATACCCGATCGCCTGGCTGATTCTCAGCACACTCGGGCACGACGCCGAGGCAGTCCCCAGTCGAGCGGTCGCAATACTCACCCTTGCTACACAAGCCATTAGCGCGACAAGTCATTGAAATCGAGTCGCAGATAGTCTGCTGCCGCGACATGGGACCATCGCACCCATGCGCGTTCGGATAGTCGCAGGGCGAGTCCAGGTGGCCGCCCGAGTCACTGAAACCGGCATCGGAATGGACGTCGAAACTCGCATCCGGCATGTCAGTCGTAGCCGCGTCGGTTGTCGCGGCGACATTGGCGTCCGCATCCGGCATCTCCGTCGTAGACGCATCGGTCGTCGCAGCCACGTTGGCGTCCGCATCCACCTGGGTCGGCTCGGCGCAGGTTTGCGTCGTGCAGGTCTGCCCAGAGGGGCAGTCGACATCGCCCTGGCACTGATTGTGGCACCGCTGATCCGCGGCGCACTTGAGCGACGTCGGACAATCGCTGTCGTACAGGCAATGCGTCTCAACGGGCAGCTGACAAACCGTCGATTGGTCGGTGGCAATTATGCAGCTCTGGCCCGTTGGGCAATCGGCCGACATGTGGCAGGCGTCGTGGCACTTTCCCATGGTGCACACCAGGGACCCGTTGCAGTCGCTATTGAGTATGCACGTGCCGCCCACATCTATCTTCTTCGCCGCGCTACAACCGACCACGAGCCACGATGAAGCGATCATCAAGCCAAGAACGCGCGATGCTGACATTTCAATCCTCCAATTCTCTTTTCTCCGGCGCGGAATTCCGACGCGCCGACGGTATCACAAGGAGATCCGACCGAGCACACCAGCAAACCTCGTGCCGGCGCAACTAACCAGGAAAGGCCGAGGTTCCTCGCCAGAATTCCCCAGCCCGCTCGCCTTAGATTGCACTTCGAGTGCAAAACGCGGGGACCACTTGCACACGAAGTGCAACGCCGACCATCGGGACCAATCGGCTGGCACCCAGACTCTGGCAGGCCTACGGCATCCAGCCTACGGTCTCCAGCCTCCACGAGAAACTTGCTATGTGCTACATGTAGGATAAGATGCTACTCATGGCAATGATACCTGTCATCGGCAGCTCCCTCACCGCCCTCGGTGCATTCGCGCTCTTCCTGGCCACGCTTCGTCTTGGCCGGGCCCCGCGCAGATAGATCACCGTCGGCCACGGCCACGACCTTTCGTGGTCATCGCGGGACTTGCGTTTGATCCTCAATTCGCCTTGCCGGACGCGATCCCGCCGCCTACACTCCCCGGGCAAACCAAACGGCAGGCCGCATGATGTTAGATGGACTTGAAGCCGCGGCTCAGAACAAGGCGAAGGGCGAGGGGGAAACGCAAGACGGGCGCGTGGCTCTTTTCAGCATCGCCGATCTGACAGCGCTTCGGAACTTGGTACGCGGTGGCTCGGTCATCGATTGGCACCGTCTGTACTTTGCCGACCGCAGCCAGGTCGATCGCTTTCTGCGCGTGCATGAGTTCGACCCAGAAAGCGCAAAGGACATGGCCCGGCTTGAGGCGCTGCGCGAACAGGCGGTGGACTACCTGGAACGGCATCTGGGGTTCCACATTGCCGAGGAGGTCGCGGAACGGATCCCCGCCCGTGATCTCCTGCTGGTGGCCTCGCAAAATGGCAAGCGGCGCACGCACGCGTGCGTGGTGCTCAAGGTCATGCATGTGCTGCAACACCTGGCGGGCCGCGAGCTGGTCAACCGTTTGTCGGTGAGCGCAGACCAGATCTTCCGCGCGATCGAGGACAAGGTGCTGCGCACCGTCGAGGAGATGAAGGGCGCGGGCTGCGCCATCGTGGAGTTCGAGTGGAGCCGCAAGGAGCCGGACAGCCTCATCACCAAGCTGCTGGCCAAACGCGACAACATCGCGGCGCATGTCTACGACAAGCTGCGCTTCCGTATGATCACGCAATCTGAGGATGAAATCGTTTTCGTCTTGCGCGAGTTGGTGCAACGGCTGGTGCCGTTCAACTACGTGATTCCAGGGGAATCGCTCAACGACATCGTGGATTTGCCCGGTTTCATGGAGCGTGATGCAAACTTGCGGCGCCACCTGCCCCAGTTGCTCGACCTGTCGACGGTGGCGGCAGACAAGCGCACCCCGGTGGTCAATGAATTCTCGGGGCCCAGCTACCGGGTGGTGAATTTCGTCGCTGACCTTCCCGTGCGCGTGGACAAACTCTTGAATCGCCCGCCGGAAGATGACCTGTTCATGGACAATGGCGCGGTGGTGTTCGTGCTCACCGAGTTTCAAATCGTCGACGCCCGCACCGCGGAAGCCAACGAGATCGGCGAGAATAGCCACGAGCGCTACAAGGAACGCCAGATCATGCGGGTCAAGGCGCGCCTGGCGCACGGGATGAAGGACGACGAGGACCGCACACCGGCGCCCCTCGACCTAGCTGGCCGCCAGGACGGCGACCTCGGCCACGATTAACATTGCAGCGTCAGCTCTTCGATCCACCGACGGCCGACGATCCGACCCGCNNGGCCGGCTTGTCGGCCGGCTCCCGAAAGCGAATCTGATGCAGCAAGAACTGGGACCTAGCCTATCTGACGTCTTCGATGCAGGCGCTGGCTTCGGGGATGGACCAGTTGCGTTGGTTGATGAAGGCGTAGCGGACTTGGCCGCTGCGATCGACGAGGAAACTCTCTGGGAACTGGCTGGTGCCGTAGCGGGCAGGAACTTGTCGGGTGGGATCGAGCAAGACCGTCAAAGACGTCCCGTTGGGAAAGAACCCGCGGATGGCATCCCAGCTATCATCCACGCTGACCGCCAGGACAGTGGCCCGGTCGCCCAGACGACGAGCCAGAGTTTCCAGCGAGGGCATTTCTTCGACACAGGGCGGGCACCAGGTGGCCCAAAAACTGACCAGCACCGGTCGATCCCGGAGCGCGTGCAACGACCATCGCTTGCCCGCGGCATCGGCCAGCTCGAAGTCAGGCGCCAGACCCCGCAGCTTGGGTGACAGCGGATCAGGGGCAAGGGCGCGGCAAGCACTGTCACGAGCCGCTGCCGCGGTCCGTGCGGCTCCTGCCAGGAAGCGCACCGCCAGGGCAGCGGTCGCCAGAGCGACGATTGCCATGGCGACCGCGCGCCGCGCACCCGCGGGGACCGCGCGGTCCCCCGGCCGCGTTTCGCTGCCCCGCCTCCCCCTGTCCGGCACTCTCAACTCCGCGCGACGGTCGACTGGCTACTTGAGCGCCGCAGCCACTTTCTTCCTGACCTTGGCGACAGCCTTGACCAGTTCCTCGTCGGCGATCTTCTTGAAGGCATCGAAAGGCTGAGCGCCGTTGATGAAGTGGCCGTTGAGGAAGCTGGCCGGCGTGCCCTGCACGCCCACCGAACTGCCCTGCTTGATGTCCGCCTCGATCTGGGCGGAAAACTTGTGGCTTTCGGTGGCGGCCTTGTACTTGGCCATGTCGAGGCCGATCTCTTTCGCGTATTTCTCCAGGCTGGCGGCATCCAGGTTCTGCTGGTTGGCGAACAACTTGTCGTGCATCTCCCAGAACTTGCCCTGCTCGTGGGCGGCCATGGAGGCCTCGGCTGCGGGCTTGGCGTTGTTGTGGAAGGAAAGCGGGAAGTTCTTCCAGAACACCCGCACCTTACCCGGGTAGGCCTTCTCCAGCTCGGTGATGGAAGGCTCGACTCGACTACAGAATGGGCACTGGAAATCCGAGAACAGCACCACCGTGAGCGGTGCATTCTTGGGCCCGCGCATGGGGGCGCTCCCGGGATCGACGTCTTTGACCGGACCGGCCTCAGGCGCAGCAGCCGCGGCAGGGGCTGCGCCGCCGCCGGTATCGGCCTTGGCCGTCTTCATCAGCACCTCGTACACCTTGGCCTTGGGCGTGCCCTTCTTGACCAGCTCCTCGGCCTTCTTCAACTGTTCGTCGATGCGGGACTTGAAGTTCTCGAAGGGCTGCGCGCCCGACAGGAAGCTGCCGTTGATGAAGAACGCCGGCGTGCCGCGCGCGCCGAGCTTGTCGCCCATGGCAATGTCCGCTTCGACAGATTCCTGCAGCTTCTTGTCCTGCAGGGCGGCCTTGAACTTGGACATGTCGAGGCCGATCTCTTTCGCGTATTTCTCCAGACTGTCGGCATCCAGGTTCTGCTGGTTCTTGAACAGGATGGCGTGCATTTGCCAGAACTTGCCCTGCTGGTTGGCCGCCATGGCTGCAATCGCCGCGGGCTTCGCCTTGTCGTGGAAGGGCAGCGCCTTGTTTCGCCAGGCCACCCGGACCTTGCCCTTGTACTCCTCCATGATCTTGTCGATGGTCGGCTCTACCCGTGAGCAGAACGGACACTGGAAGTCGGAGAACTGGACGATGGTCACCAGAGCATCCTTGGCGCCTTTGATAGGCGCTCCCTTGACCTCGGCCTTGTAGGTTTCGGTGGCCGAAGGCTCGCCCGGGCGCTCCTCTTGTTTGGGCGCTTCCTTCTTTGCCAGTCCGTCCTTGATGATGGCCGCGTAGAGCTCGCCGCGCGGCGTACCGGCCTGCAGCTTGGCGTCCGCCTTCTTCAATTCCTCGTCGAGTACCATCTTGAAGCTGTCGAGAGGATAGGCGCCGCTGAAGGCCCGGCCATTGACAAAGAAGCTGGGCGTTCCTTGCACCCCGAACTGGTTGGCCTGTTTCATGTCCGCCTCGACCACCGCCTTGGTCTTGGGGTCAGCGATATCGGCCTTGAACTTGTTCACGTCGAGTCCGATCTCTTGCGCGTACTTCTCCAGGGCGGCCGCATCCAGACTCTGCTGGTTGGCGAACAACTTGTCGTACATCTCCCAGAACTTGCCCTGCTGGTCGGCGGCCACGGTTGCGATCGCGGCGGGCATGGCGTTGTTGTGGAAAGGCAACGGGTAGTTTTTGAACGAGATCTGCAGGCTGTCTTTGTAGATCTTGAGCAGCTCATCGAGCGTGTTCTTGGCGCGACTGCAGTAGGGGCACTGGAAGTCGGAAAACTCGATGAGCGTGATCTTGGGCGCCTGGACACCCTTGCGCGGCGCCTTGTCGACCTCGACCTTGTAGACCTCGTTCGACACCGGCGGCCGTGGCGCTTGCGCTGGGGGTGGCGGCACGGCCAGCCCCTTGGCCTTGCCCTTCATGAGGGCGCCGTAGAGCTCGCTCACCGAGGTCCCCCTGCCCAGTATCTTCTTGGCCAACGCCTTGGTGCAGAAACCAAACTCCCGGAAAAACCCAGATGGGAAGCAACGCCGAAGTCCGCTGCCCATGAGCACCTGGGCGCGGCGGATCTCGTCATCCACGGCGCTCTTGAACTGCTCGTAGGGCACGGCCCCGCGCAGCGGGCGGCCATTGATCATGAAGTTGGGGGTTCCCTGCACGCCCAGCTCGCGGGCCTCGGCCAGGTCCTTGTCGACCGCAGCTTTGAACGTGTGCCCGTCAAGCGCCGCCTTGAACTTCACCAGGTTGAGGCCGATCTTCTCTGCGTATTTCTCCAGGGCTGGCCGGTCGAGAGCCTGCTGGTTGGCGAAGAGCTCATCGTGCATCTTCCAGAACTTCCCCTGAGCTCCGGCAGCCAGCGCCGCCTCTGCGGCCAGCGGCGCCTTGTCGTGGAAGGGGAGCGGATTCTGCTTGAAGAAGACGCGCACCTTGTCCGGGTACTCCTTGAACAATCGGTCGAGGGTAGGCAGAACGCGGCTGCAGTAGGGGCACTGGAAATCGGAGAACTCGACGATGGTCACCAGCGCCTTGTCGGAACCCTTGGGCGTGCCATCCAACGGCACACACTTGCGTTCCACATCATCGCCGGTGGTTGCCCCGACCTTTTCGCAGACGTACTTGGCTGGCGCCTTGCCGCGCGCCCCCCAGTTGCCTCTGCCAAGAGCATACCCGCCGACAATGACGCCAGCGGCCAGAGCGAAGATTACGATTTTACGTGCCATGTTGTCTCCTTCAACGCGAGCCGGCCAACCACCGGGAACATTGTCTACGGTGGTGCCCAGGGACAGAGTCGAACTGTCTACACACGGATTTTCAGTCCGTTGCTCTACCAGTTGAGCTACCTGGGCATGGGTTCGCTCGTCTAACATGGGGGCAGTCCTCTTGCAAGCCGCGTCGTGACCGCAGAAAGCGAAAAACGCTCTGCTCAAAGGGGCGCTTTTCACCTCTTGCGTAGCGCGACTCGATCTCGCCCGCGCAACCGACGATCCGCGGGGTGCCCCGGGGCTTCGAGGCTCTACCTACTCGTCTGCTGCGCTAGCGTGGCTGTGAGTTTCTTCGCCGCCTGCACCACCAACGGCGCGACGTCGGAGGCTCTCTGCTCGGTGAGAGTGGCCGCTGAGGCCAACACGCCTATCGCAGCCGCCAGCACACTACCGCTGCCCCAAACCGGCGCAGCCAGGCCACGCACACCCTCTTCGTATTCCTCGTTGTCCAGGGCATAGCCCTGCCGGACGATCCGGCTGCACTCGGCCGCCAGCGCCTCGGCAGTGGTGAGGGTCCGCGGGGTTCGTGCCTGCAGCGGCGCCCCGGCCAGCACCGTCCCCAGACAGGCACGCGGCCCAAGAGCCAGAAACACCTTTCCGAAAGCAGCGCAATGCAAGTCCATCGGCGCGCTCACCCCACTACCGGCGCGCGGGGCGTAGGGGCTGTCACAGGTCTCGACCACGGCGACCTTGTCTCCGGCCAGTAGCGCGAGGCACGCAGTCTCTCCTGTGAGTTGCGAGATCTCGTTCAGCACCGGCACCGCCGCAGCGCACAGGGCGGTGTCTGCAATCGAACGCAGCCCTGTGTGCAGCTCAGGGCTTGCCGCGAAATCGAACCCGCGCCTCCGCAGGAGCCTTTCGGCCGCAAGCGTGTGCAGGATTCGCAACACGGTCGTGCGCGGCATCTTGAGCTGGCGCGCAACCGCGGACGATGAGAGAGGATCGTCTGATGACGCAAACAAGCGCAAGACCTGGCAGGCCCGCGCCAGGTTGGGAATCCGATACTCCCTGGTCGTTCCGCCAGGGATGGCTCGCTTGACGGGACTCGGGTGGCCGGCCTCACGCAAGGAGTGGCTCGCCGCACTTCCCAACACGGCAACGCTGGCGACTCCCGGGCCCTCCGGGACGATCCATACCGGAGCTGACTTCAGGGTTGTCTCCATTTTTTTAACCTCCGCGCCTGGGCGCCGTAGCAAGAGCGGCAGAAGTCAGCCAGGACCACGCGGCAAGCGCCAGACCCTGTCTTCATCTGCTGCGGTTTACTCATCAACTGGAGTGTTAGGGGCGCCCACTGGTGAAATCCGTGTACCTAACTGACGCCCACTTCTGCTGAGTCGTGTCTTCTCGTTCCGCACCTCGCCGCGGCAATCTGCCGCGTTATGCCATGGCCGATGCGATCTCGGCGGCCAGCGCAGATGGATCTTCGGGTGCAACCAAAGTGAGGCGCTGGTGGCCGGCCAGTTCGGGCAGGCCACCCACCGCCGACGCGACCACAGACAATCCAGCGGCCAGCGCCTCGCGGACCACGACCGGCGCGCCTTCGCTGCGGCCGTTGGACAATGGGCGGCAGGGATGGACAAAGAGGTCGGCAGCGGTCATCCACTCGGCTAGCGTTGCAGGGCTAAGCAAGCCCGGAAGGCGAAGATCTACCGCGCATGCGGCAGCCAGTCGCCGCAGCCTGGGCTCCTGCGGACCTGTTCCTGCGATCACCAAGTTTGGCCGTACCCCTCCAGGCAGATGCCCCACCGCGCGCACCAACACGTCGAAACCCTTGATGGGAACCAGCCGGCCCGCGGCGAGCACCGTGAACCCCTTCAGTCCCAGACGACGGCGCAGGCTGTGGTGCTCGGCCACATCCCGCGGCCGAAACAGCAATGAATCGTAGGGGGCCGGCTGCACGCAGGTACGCGCCCCAAGTGCCTCTGGGGTGTCGCCGCACAGGTGCGCGAAACGGTCGCGCAGATCTGTACTGGCGAACACCAGCTCGATACCACTGCGGCAGAGGAAGCGGGCCAGGCTGGCACCGCCAGGCACGCGCGCGAGAAAGAACACGTCGCCACCATGGGCGTGCGCGCGATGGCGGAGATGGGGCGCCGCCGCGCGGGCAACCAAGGCCGAGGGCAGGATCCAGTGGCTTTCCACCGCGCTCCACCCGGCTGCGCGTTGTGCGGCCAGCGCCGTCATGCGCGCGGTGAAATGCACAGCTTCCAGCCACGCGCGCGCGCGCCATCCGAACCCGCCGCTCTCCAGAGCTTCGGGTGCACCGCCAGCATAGAAAATTTCTGCAGCGCCCGCCGCGGGAATCCGAAACACGCGCACGTTGTGCGCGCTCTCCGCGCTCCCCGGGCCGGCGGCAATGACCTCCACCGCTTGTCCAGCAGCGGCGAGCGCGTGCACGCGCGTGCGGACAAACGAGCCCGCAGGGTCCTCAGGACCGCGCGGGTAGGAAGTGCAGATGACGCCGATCACGTGGGAGGCAGTTCTGCCAGAGGCTGGGACCGCCACAGCCGTCGTGCGAGACCGCGGCCCACTCGCAAACAGAATGCACGCACGAGCAGCAGGCTAAGTGGCCCCAGCACGCGCGAGATGCGGATGCCTGAACGCCACGCGGGCCCATAGACCGGCCGCACCGGCACGTCGACAACGCGTGCACCCACCGCAGCCAGGCGGACCAACAGGTCGTTGGGATACCCGTAGCGGGGAAACATCGGGCCGGCGGCAATGGCCTCGAGAGCCCGTCGGCTGGCCGCCGTGTAGCCACACTGCGAGTCGAAGAGGTGCGTGTAGCCCGAAGCCAGCCGGGTCAGGTACGAAAGCACGAAGTTGCCCACTAGCCGGTGGAGAGGCATCACCCGGCACACGCCCGGCCAGGCAAATCGGTTGCCTTTGGCGTAGTCAGCGCGGCCAGAAACCACCACGCCCACCAGCGCGGCCAGGTCCGCAGGATCCATCTGCGAGTCCCCGGCCATCACCGCGGTCACGTCCGCGCCCAGGGCGCGCGCCCGCGCATAGCCGGTCGCGATGGCCGCACCCACGCCGCGATTCCGCTCATGGCTGAGCACTTCCAGGCCGCGTCTCTGGCTGCGCCGGGCGATGCGCGCGGTGCTGTCTGTGCTGGTGTCGTCGACCACGATCACGTGATCCACGAATCCCGGAATCGAGCGCACCGTACGCGCGATCTTTTCCGCCTCGTTGAAGGCGGGCACCACCACGGCGATCCGACGACCGGAAAACATGGCAGGGGCAAGCGCGGTCGGAGACGAATCGCTCAGAACGGGTTCTCAGCCCGCCCCAAGTTGCGGCCCGGGTGCTGCTTGCCAACTCCGTCGAACGGGTCGAGGCCCTTGCCGGGGCGGATCTTGCGATGACCCGATCGGGATAGGCCATCGCCCCTGCTTGGCTTGGCAGCAACGGTTGGCTTGACTTCGGTGGCTGGCTGACCCGGAATCGGATCCAGAACCACCAGACCGGACCAGTCGGGACGCACCTCGTGGATCAGCTCGCGATATCCTGGCAAGCGGAACACCAGGAACGTCGACTTGTCCTCGCGATACTGGAATCGCTTGCGGAAAGGCGTCTTGCCAAGAGCTTCATCTTCGCCCACGACGAAAACCTCTGCCCCCGAAGGATTCGACTGAATCGCCAGATCGAGAGTCTCGGGCTTGGGAACCGACGGCAGCACAGTCGGGATAGACGAAGGCACCGGCACGGGTGTCTGACGTTGCAGCCCGCGCGACCCAGCCCAGAACGCCCCCCCCACCAGCAAGACCACGACGACTGCCGCCCACGTGGTCTTGCGTGCCAGCAGGGGCTTGCGCCGTAGGTCGATGTCCGGGATAGGCGGAGGGACCACCGGCGTCAGCCCTCCTATCCGAGGCAGCGAACCGGTCGGTCCGGCCGGCACCGGCGGCACCGTGGACGAGCTCACGCGACCTGGGCTGGAATGCGATCCTGGGACAGCCCGTCGCGCTGCGCCCGTGGTGGAACGCGACGGGCTCACCGAACCGGTGGCGGACTGGTTGCGCTGGCTTGCCGTCGAGCGAGGGTCGACACCGGTGTCAGCGGGGAAGAGGCTGCTCATGAGCTGAGCCAATTGGGTCGGCTGGAAGCGGGCGGCATGCACTATGTCGTCGAGCGCATCGGCCATCTCAGAGGCAGACTGAAAACGATCGAGCGGATTCTTGGCCAGCGCCTTCAAGACGATGTTGTCCATCTCCGGCGGACACAGCGGGTTGTGCAGCGAGGGCGGCGGCACATCGCACTGACGGACCCTCTCGATAGTCTGCAGATCATTCTCGCCCTTGAACAGCCGGCGACCAGTCAGGATCTCATGCAGCACGATGCCGGTGGCGAAGATATCGATGCGACGATCGACATCATTGCTTACGGTTTGCTCGGGCGCCATGTAGGCGAACTTGCCCTTGAGGGTTCCGGTCTTGGTGCTTTCGTCTTTGTCCCCGCCCAGCGCCTTGGCTATACCGAAGTCCAGGATCTTCACCGCCCCATCGCTCGAAAGCATGACGTTGGATGGCGAGATATCCCGGTGGATCATTCCCAGCCTGGTTCCGTCGTCGGCAGTGAAGTCGTGGGCATAGGCCAATGCCCGACACATCTCGCGGCCGACGTAGGCCACCAGCTCAGGACGCGGCGGACCCACGCGCGCCCACTGCGTGCGCATGGTCTCCGCCAGATCGCGGCCACGCACATACTCCATGGACATGAAGTACTCGTTGTCCACCGACCCCAGCTCGAACACCTGAACGATGTTGGGGTGAGTGAGTCGCGCGGCCAGCTTGGCCTCGTCGATGAACATCTTGGTGAAGATAGGGTCATCCGACAGGTGGGGCAGGATGCGCTTGACGACAAAGATGCGCTCGAAGCCTGCCGGCCCCTGGACGCGCGCCTTGAACACGTCGGCCATACCGCCGCGACCGATGCGCTCAAACAGCGTGTACTTGCCGAATGAAATCGGCTGAGGAAGAACTACCCCCACGTTGGTTAATACGATTGTACCCCAGAATGTGTTGCCTCCGCCCCTTTGCCCACCTCGGCGCCCAGATTCCACCCCTTTCCTAACGTTGGCAGACTAGAAGGGATCTGCCGAAAAAATGCAAGAGTCTCTATTTCGCGACAGGGAAAACCTTGGGCATTCCGAGAGTCCCTATGTGGTGGCCGTCGGTGGCTTGGACCCAACTGGCGGTGCAGGCCTGGTGCGAGATCTCCTTACAGCCGAGGCCCTGGGTGCCCGCGCCATGCTCGTGGGCACGGCTTGGACACGGCAAGACGAAAACGGCGTCAAAGGGGTCGAGCCGCGCTTCCCAGACATGGTGCGAGCTGGCCTCGAGCAGGCCCTAGCGGCGTGCCCGCCTCGACGTACCGCGATAAAGATTGGCATGGTGGCGATGGGCGGCATCGCCGCGGCCATCGTCGCTGGCCTGGAGACCTGGCGAGGACCAGTTGTCTTTGACCCAGTCCTGGGCGCCTCGGCCGGTGGCCCCCTTTATGAGGGTTCGCCTGCGGATCTGCTCCCACTCGTGCGCCGGGCTACTCTCGTCACCCCCAACCTGGCGGAGGCAGCCTGGCTCACCGGCCTGGCGGTGGAGACTCTTGACCATGCACGCCACGCCGCGCAGGTGCTGGCCGGGTGGGGTCCGGCAGCCGTTCTAGCAAAGGGAGGTCACCTGCCCGGGGCAGCAACAGACGTGCTTCGTTCCGCGGCAGGCGAACGTCTATTCGAGGGCACTCGGCTGCCAGGCAGAAACCCACGCGGGACCGGCTGTGCCCTCGCCACGGCCATTGCGGTGGGGCTGGCTCGGGGCCAGCCACTTGAACAGGCTGTTGATGCCGCCAAGGTTTGGCTGGCCGGCCGCATCCAGGCCGCGGTCACGATCGGCGGCGCGCGCTACCTGTGAAGCGTACCCTGCTCGACAACGGCCTTGGTCTTGCGGGCGATCATCAGCTCTTCGTTGGTGGGAACCACCCAAACGCTGATGCGCGAGCCGTCGCGCGTGATGAGCTTCTCCTTGTCGTTCGAACTGTTGCGCTCTGGATCGAGTTCGACGCCGATGAACCGCAGCGGGGCCAGCACGCGCGCGCGCATGGGGACATCGTTCTCACCAATGCCGCCGGTAAACACGATGGCGTCGCAACCGCCCATCGACGCCACGTACGCCCCGATGTACTTGACCAGGCGGTAGTCGAATATGTCGAGCGCAAGCTGGGCGCGCGCGTCGCCCTCTTTCGCCTTGGCGATCACTTGGCGCATGTCGTTGCTGACGCCAGAGACGCCCTTGACCCCGCTCTTGCTGTTGAGCAGCGTGTTCATCTCCTGGGGAGAGAGCTTGTCCTTGTCCATGATGTAGAGGACCACCGCCGGGTCCATGTCGCCGGTGCGCGTGCCCATCAACAGGCCCTCAAGCGGCGTCAGCCCCATCGACGTGTCGAAGGACTGGCCGTGCTTGACCGCGGTGATGCTGGATCCGTTGCCCAGGTGGCAGGTGATAATCTTGAGCTTGGCGAAGTCCTGCTTCATCAGCTCGGCACAGCGGCGGGCCACGTACTCGTGCGATGTGCCGTGGAAGCCGTACTTGCGCACGTGGTTGCGGTCGAGCTGGTCCCGGGGCAGGCCATAGGTGTACACGTGCGGCGGCATGGTCTGGTGGAAGGCGGTATCAAAGACCGCAACCTGGGGCAGACCGGGGAAGATCTTCTCGCAGGCCGAGATGCCGGCCAGGTTGGGTGGGTTGTGCAAGGGCGCAATGCCGATGCACTCTTCGATGGCCGCGCGCACCGCCGGAGTGACCAGGGCCGAGTTCGAGAACAGCTCGCGCCCGTGCACGACCCGGTGCCCGCAGGCGTCCACTTCGATCTTCTCTTTGAATAGACCGTGCTCAGCGTCGAGCAGCATGTCTTTCATGGCCGCCACCGCCTGGGTGTGGTCCTTGGCCACCACATCGCCGACGATCTTCTCGGGCGAGCGGCTGTCGCGATAGCTGAACTTGGATTTCTCGCGCCCGATTTCCTCGACTAGGCCCTCGGCCATCAGCGTGGCGGTGTCGTCCGCGGGAAGATCGTACAGCTTGAACTTCAACGACGAGCTGCCGCAATTGATGACCAGTACCTTCATGACTTGCACTCCAGGAACTACTGCTTCTGCGCGAATTGGACGCGCACGACGTTGATGGCGATCACGTTAAGCACATCGGCAGCTTTGCAGCCGCGCGAAAGATCGGATGACGGCTTGGCCATGCCCTGCAAAATGGGACCGATGGCCTCTGCCTTGCCCAACCGTTCGACCAGCTTGTAGCTGATGTTGCCCGCATCGAGGTCTGGGAAGATAAGCACGTTGGCCTTGCCCGCCACGGGCGAGCCTTTGGCCTTGCGTTCGCCGATGGCCGGAATGAGCGCGGCGTCTCCCTGGAGTTCGCCGTCGACGACCAACTCGGGCCGCTTCTGTTTCGCAGCAGCGGTGGCGGCGGTCACCTTGTCGATGTCGGCATGCTTGGCACTGCCCTTGGTGGAGAACGACAGCATGGCGACGCGTGGGGTGTCGCCAGTCAGGCTGGCATAGCTGTCCGCGGTGGCAATGGCAATGTCGGCCAGTTGGGTCACGTCAGGAGCGATGACCACAGCGCAGTCGGCAAAGAAGACGACTCCGTCTTTGCCAAAGGACTTATCGGGTACCACCATGGCGAAGAAGCTGGACAGAGTCTTGAGGCCGGACTGCATGCCGATGATCTGAATTCCGGCACGGCAGACCTCGCCCGTGGTGTAGAGCGCGCCGCCCACGAAGCTGTCCACCAAGCCCTTGCGCACCATCATAGCGCCGTACCACAAAGGATCCTTCATCTGCGCGACCGCTTGATCCTGGGTAAGCCCCTTGGCCTTGCGCAGTTCGAAGTAGGTGCTGGCGTAGTCGTCGAAATTCGGTGGCTTGGTCATGTCAATGATGTCGATCTTGTCGAGCGACAGAGACGCCGAGGCCGCGGTCGCCCTAATCTTGTCGGGCGCGCCCAGAAGGGTGATCTTCGCAATGCCCTGCTTGGTGGCGAGCGCTGCGGCCTCGATGATGCGAACGTCCTCGCCTTCTTGCAGGACGACCCTGCGGGGACTGGTCTTGGCCTTGGCGTGAATCTGTTCGATAAAGGTGGGCATGATGACAATCTCCTCGGGAAGCTTCAGGGTGCGTGGGTTGTGCACGCCGACCCTGGCGGCCGGCTGACGCCCGGATGGGGCACACTTTGCGGCCAGTCGATTCCGGCCACGAATCGGGCGGGCGGGACAGCCAGCGCCGGCAAGCGATGAGGCAACACAACGCCGGCAGAGTAGACCTGCCAGCGGGCCCGATCAACAGGCTTCGATAGGATTCGCGCTATCCCGGACGCTGCGCCACCAGTGCCTCCGCGTCTGCCAGGTCTTTCTCTCTTTCCGTGGCGCGCTTGGCGGCGATCAGGTCTTCCCGACCGATGATGGGCACTCTGAATCCGTCCAGGTTGGTCGTCGTCCGGCGCGACCATGCGTCGGCAAAGTGGAGGCCGCGCATGCCCTTGACAAGATCGATGCGGTCGGGGGGAACGCCGATCCACACCACCTTGAGCGGAGACGCCGCACTCAGATGCTCGACCGCCAGGGCAGGAGCGCCGAAACTGGCCAGCGCCCGGTAGACGGATTCTAGGTTTTCAGGCGCGTCGTCCAGCCAGATGTCCATGTGTCGGGTCGTGCGTGCCTGGCCGTAGAAATCCACAGCATGGGCTCCCACGAGCAGGTAACGCGCGTCAACATCGGCGAGTGCCCGCAGGAGCCTGACGAAGTCTTTGTTGAGTTCCAACTTGGCCTCCTCTGTTGTAGGGATGGCATAGGATCGCACGGAAACGGCTACCGTGGCGAAGAGAGTGTGCGGGGGAGGCCGAAAGGGGGCGGGCGCGAGGCGCGTCGGGAGAACGTGAAGCAACGCGCGGATCGCGGCTGGCTGCCTACTTCTCGTTCACACCCTCAAGCGTCCGGCGGATCGCGTGGGCCAGTTCTTCGGGCGTGAAGGGTTCGTGCAAGAGACGGGCGCCGCTTTCAAAAACCCGACGCTCAGCCAGTGATCCGTAGCGCTGGCACGATACGAATAGCGACTTCAACCCGGGCACGATCTTCTTCATCGAGCGCACGAACTCGCGCCCACGCACGCGCGGCGTGGCCAAGTCGGCGACCAGCAGGTGGATCGTGCCCTTGTGAATGCGCGCGAAACCTTCCGCATCGGCCGGGCTCATGGCCTCAAGCACGGCATACCCCAGATGGCGCATGATGTTGCACGCCAGTCTGCTAACCGCAGGGTCGTCGAGCGCCACCAGAACCGTCTCGCCGCGCGCACCCGCCCGCTCGATCAGGTCGGGGCTCGGGATCTCATCAGACGGATCGGGCTCGCCTTGGCTCACTCGCTCGGCGACCTGCGCAAGCGGACCACCTAGCTGCATGGCTGGCAGCTCAGCCGTCCGAACTAGCTGGCTCGCGCTCACGTCAAATGCGTCAACCACGACTAGGGGCTGGTCGTTGGGACCCGACACAGTCCGGGCCAGCGCTTCGAAGCTGCGCCAGCCGCCATCGGCTCGGCGCACGCGCAGTTGGAGGTGCGCTGGTTCTTTCGCCGCCTCCGTCACCCCGCCTAGCAGGGACAGGACGGCTGCCACGTCATCGGGATGAACCATCTCCGGAAAACTGGTGCCCAGGAGTCGACCGCGCCGATAGGCCAATAGGCGGGCTACGGATGGGCTGATCTCGCGGATGCTGCCGGCGCCATCAAGCACCACCAGCAGGTCGGTCGAGCCATGATCCGCGCCTTCGCGCAGAGCCGGGGGGCATCCAGGTTGGGACTGTCGTGGTTTTGCTTCTCGTACCATCGCTTCCTTGCCTCTCACGCTTGCGGCCGGCTCTACTACGTCATCGCACTGACTCCGAGAGCCGACCTTACGGCGCGTCCCAGTTCCTGGACTAGCGCGCTCTTGGTGACAAAGTTGATGGCCCCGGCCCGCCGCGCCAGCGTTGCGTAGGGAGACTCGGGCAACGAACTGACGATGATGACCGGCAGAAGTGGCTTGACCGCCCGCAGCTCTCGCAGAATCTCGATGCCGCTTCGGCCTGGCAGACGCAAGTCGAGCAGCACCAAGTCGAACGGCTGAGTCCACGCCAAGCTCAAACCTTCTTCCCCGGACACCGCCGAGACCACTTCTGCGTCGGGCACCGAACCGGCCAAGAGCTCACCGATCCGTTGGCTTACAGCAGGGTGATCATCCACCAGCAGAATTCGCGTAGGCCGTCCAGGGCTGGCTAGCATGCCTGCAGTGTCCCATGTCGGCCAAGTCGCATCTGCCGGGAGCTTTCCGATTCGTCTGTCGGACAGTGTCCTACAAGCGCGGCAGGAAAGCGATTATTCTGATGGGAACCCTGGGAGGGTTCCCAAACCCTCCCGCGACGGTTCGCCGCCGGCGAGGGCGCGCGCGAAGCGCGCGGGGTGGGTAGGGTGGCGGGCCGTCCCGAAGTCCCCGCAGGGGGCAAAGCCGGCGGGCTCCCCACGCGGCTAGTCGGCCAAGCCTTCGCGCAGAGCGTACTGAATCAGCTCGGCGTTGGAGTGCATCTGCATCTTCTCCAGGAGGCGCGTGCGATAGGTGCTGATGGTCTTCTCACTCAGCGCCAGACGAGCACTGATCTCCTTGACGGTCCTGCCCGCCGCAATACTGCGCATAACCTCAAGTTCGCGGTCGGAAAGCCGCTCATGCGGGGCCCGTGATGAATCGCTGCGCAGGCCCTTGGCCAGAGTTTCTGCCAGACGCGCGCTAACATGCGTGCCGCCCATCAGCACCTTGCGTACCGCCCCTGCCAACTCCTCGGCTGCACCCTCTTTGTTCACGTAGCCTGCGGCCCCAGCGCGCAAGGCGCGCAGGGCGTAGTGCTCCTCGGCGTGCATGCTCAGCACCAAGACCGGCACCGCGGGACGCAGCCGTTTCATGTCCCGGAGGGCATCGACGCCTCCGCGCCCAGGCAGCGAGATGTCGAGCACCACCACGTCCCAAGTTTCTCTTTGCAGCTTCTCCAGGGCCTCACTGGGTTTGCTCGCCTCGCCGAAAGACACCTTTCCCAGCGACTCGGTGAGGATATCCCGCACTCCTCGCCGAACCACCGCATGGTCATCCACCAACAGTACCCTTGTCATCGCTCATATCCTCGGCAGCCAGGAGCTAGAACTGAAGTGGTATCGCGCTTTGATAGCCTGATGAGCCATCGCATACCGCAACCACCCGCAGAAGCTGCTCAGGCGGGATGCCTCGTTCTGCTGCCTAGTCCCCAGCACACTTCCTATTATGGGCGAAACTCGCTGGTTTCAAAGCGGAAGCCGCAGTCCACGCTCTTGTAGCGGATGTGCTCCGCGCGCGCTGCCCTTACACGTGCGGGTGATTCGTCACAAGATGTTCACGTTGACCGTACAATCCTTGAAGCAATAGACCTTGGCATCAGGTGAGTCCGATTTCTGCCCGTTGGCGTCCACTGGCACGTCGTTCAGAGCACCCATGTCGCATTGCTCGCCCGGGTCGATGTAGCCGTCGCCGCAGAAGTGAGGCGTCAGGCATCCGAACCTGCATCCACCCGTGCCCAGATCGTGACCATTGGACTTGCCTAGGTCGCATTGTTCCGGAGGGCTTTGTACTATGTTATCCCCGCAGAAGGGCCCCCACTTGCATTTTGTCGTACAACCGCCGTACAGGGTGTCGTTGTTCCGCCCCGGGCAGTCCGCAGACTGCGGCTCGTTTGGATCGTTGCCATCGCCGCAGTCGCATTCCTCACCCGCTGACACGATTCCGTCGCCACAGCGGGGACCGCATTCTGACTGCTTGGTGCTGAAGCCGCTGAGAGTGAGCTGGAAATTCGACTCGGGCGGATGCCGGTCGGCCCCGAAGATGGCAATCTCGTAGACCTTCTTGTCTTCCAGGTTGAGATTGACGTTTCGGGTGCGGAAGTCATCCGGTGAAACAGGAGCCGGGGCCCCCGTGGGTGAGCACCCTGCTGCTGTGTACCCGGCCTGGGTAGTGGCGATATTTTGCCCAGTTGCGTCAAGACAGCCCCCTTCAGTGATGGTCGCTTGATTTGCACCTGGGGCACCCGAGACAACGACCTTGCCCGGCAACTGTTGATGAACGCCACCGAGATCGAGAACCAGGATGCCGTTGATGAAGACGAAGAGATCGTCGTCACCGAAGAACTGGAGAGTGAAGGGAGTAGCCTGGTCATACACGAAGAAGTAGCGCGCCTCATCGGTGAAGTAGTTGTCGTGCTTGGCGCCGGGAGTATTTGTGATCCAGCAGCCAGCGGCGATCGGGGCGGTCCCACATGCCCCCGCGCCGATGCGCGGCGGGAAGAAATACTGGTCGCCCTGGCAGGTGGTCCAGATAGGAGTTCCATTGCCATGGTTCCAGTAGGGCCACAGGTCACACAGCGTAGCCTGGCTGGGATTCAGCGTATCGAGGGGGTAGAAGCCATTGTCCGGGCCTGCAAGATTCGTCTTGCTGGCGTACTGGTAGAGGGTCCCGGTCCCAGTGGCGGCCATCTCGAGAGTCGAGATGAAGGTCGTGTTCACGCTCTTGTCATCTGTGAACCACTGCTTGAAACTGTTTGCGTCCTTCACGATAGGCACCACCCCGTTGAAGATGGGGCCACCGGGGGTGCTCTTGGTGTAACCGGTCAGGGTGCCAGATACGCTGCCGGATTCATTGGTCAGGGTGATGGCGGTGCCGGCATTGCCGCCGCGGTAGCCGGCGGCACCGTCGGAAAGCGGGCTGTCGTTGCCGCCAATCGTATAGCCGCTGGGGATATGGGTCACATTGCCGATGTTCCAGTCGCTGAACTGGCAGGCGCACTGGTTGGTGGGGCGGGACGAGTTGTAGATCGGCTTGCCGTTCAAGAGTTTCGAGTCCGCAATGTCCCAGCAACGCGCGGTCGAATCGTTCCCCTTGGCCAGCCCGCCCGAGTTGGGGACACAGATGGTCGTGGGCGCGGTGGATCCGTTCCACTTGTTGCCCAGCCAATAGAAGTCGGGGTGGCCACCAGAAGCAACATTCTCGGGCTGGAAATCGCGGTAAATGACGGGCATCTCTAGGCACTGCTTGTTTATGTTTGCAGGCAATTTGCAGGGCTCAGTGTCCAATTTCGGCTTGGTGTTACAAGTGAATCCATCCTCAACCTTGCAGGAGCTTGAGCAGCCGTCACCGTCGCGCTGGTTGCCATCATCGCAGACTTCGTTCGGATCAATATTCCCATCGCCGCATGCGGTGGAGCAGGCTTGGTTGTGGCCAGAGCTGTCACGACAGCTCGGCTCCTTGGTGCAGGTCTTGGAGCAGCCGCTTGCGTCCCCGAAAAAGAGGCCGTTCTGGCCCTTGCAACCGCTGGGCGGATTGTTCGGATCGTTGCCGCAGTCGCACTGCTCGTTTTTCTCTTTCACTCCGTTTCCGCAAACCGCCTTGGTGCACGGGCCGGGCCCAGACGGGCAGGTGGAGCCAGGCTCTATCTGGCAGGTGCTCGAACAGCCATCATTGTCAGTGGTATTGCCGTCGTCGCAGGCCTCGGTGCCCGTGAGCTTGCTGTCGCCACAGATCGGGGTGCAGGGCTTTCCTGGCACGCGACACTCGTAACCGGGTTCGATGTCCTGGCAGTTTGCCGAGCACCCGTCGCCACTGACGATGTTTCCGTCGTCGCAGTTCTCGTCAACAGTCAGTATCTTGTTCCCACAAACCCTCTGACTAACGCAAGGCTGCCCCGGGGTTGGACACACATAGTCGGCCTCGATCTGGCAGAGGGCGTTGCAGCCAGTATCCTGAATAGCATTGGCACCGATCTTTTCGCTAGGGCGGTGACCGTCATCGCATCCCTCGCCCGGGTCCAGCTTGCCGTCACCGCAATTCTTGACGTTGATCGGGCCTGCGTCCACGGGATTGACACAGCCGGCGGGTGGGCAAGTGCTGCCGCCAGTGCCACCTTCTGACCCTCCCCCTCCGCCGCCCCCGTGATTTCCTCCGCCTCCAGATTGGGTTTTCCCGCCTGTGGGTGTGTTTTCAACCCCGGCGGGGGTACAGTTCGCTCCCGTCAGCAGTACCACTGCACCCGCCAAGAGTAGAGCGCCACAGCTTCTCAGAATGCGGGTACCGACACGGATGGAAATCATATTTGTTGACATGGGACGCACCTCGTCTGGGGGACTGCGGATGGGCCTGCCGGCCGAGCGGCAGTATAGCAAATTCGTCGCCCAACCTGTGGGACGAAACTCTCTGGCTGCCGCGGCTGGTTGCATATTGCCTGGAGCCACGATGATGTCCTTGGATATCAGTCCTACGTTTGCCTGTCTCAAGAACTCTTCTACGCAGGAGAATGGGAAATACTCCAAGCGTCATCAGGCACGGCTCAGCGTGTCACGGGCGGGCGGTCGGCAGCACCGGGGTGCGGAATACTCGCCGCGTGTTCCCGCGGTGACGATGGTGTCGTAACGCTAGACGCCACGGGAACCTCGGACCTTCAGAGTGAGCGCATCGTGACAGGGAGATATGGTATCTAGTACCAGCCCTTGGCCCGGCAGTCCTGAGTTTCCAGCGGCGTCTCGCCTCACCCCTTGCAGGATGAAAAGAAATGGAAAACGTAAAGATCCTTCTCAACGAAAGCGAAATCCCGCGGCAGTGGTACAACCTCGCAGCCGATCTCCCCACGCCGATGTTGCCGCCTCTCGGGCCTGACGGGAAGCCCGTCAGCCCAGAAATGCTGGCGCCAGTCTTCCCCATGAACCTCATCGAGCAGGAGGTCAGCACGAAGCGCTGGATCGACATTCCGTCAGAGGTTCTCGACATCCTCTACCGCTGGCGGCCCTCGCCGCTCAGGCGCGCGGTCTATCTTGAGAAGTACCTGAAGACACCGGCGCGCATCTACTACAAGGACGAAAGTGTCAGCCCCGCCGGCAGCCACAAGCCCAACACCGCAGTTCCCCAGGCTTGGTACAACAAACAGTTCGGAATCAAACGGCTAACCACCGAGACGGGCGCCGGGCAGTGGGGTAGCGCACTGGCGTTTGCGTGCAACCTGATCGGCTTGGAGTGCAGGGTCTTCATGGTGCGCATCAGCTTCGAACAGAAGCCCTATCGAAAGCTGATGATGCAGGTGTGGGGGGCAAACTGCATCGCCAGCCCCAGCAATCTTACCAATGCCGGCCGGACCATCCTGGCCAGCATGCCCGACACTCCCGGCAGCCTGGGCATCGCCATCAGCGAGGCCATCGAGGCAGCGGTGACCGACAACACGGGCCAGACCCGCTACTCGCTCGGCAGCGTGCTGAACCATGTGCTTCTGCACCAAACCATTATCGGCCTGGAAGCCAAGGCCCAGCTCAAGAAGGCGGGCGAGAAGCTGCCCGACATCGTGATCGGCTGCGCGGGCGGCGGGAGCAATTTCGCCGGTCTGGCTTTCCCCTTTGCCCAAGAGATGATCAACGGGGCGCAGATGACCATCATCCCGGTCGAGCCTGCGGCCTGCCCCAAGATGACCAAGGGCCAGTTTGTGTACGACCACGGCGACGTGGCGGGCATGACGCCGCTTTTGCCCATGTATTCTCTCGGACACACATTCATTCCCAAGCCCATTCATGCGGGCGGGCTGCGCTACCACGGCATGGCGCCTCTGGTGTGCCAAGGTATTGTGGAGGGCCTGTTCAAGCCCCGCGCCGTCGGCCAGCTCAAGTGCTACGAGTCAGCCATGATCTGGGCCAAGACCGAGGGCGCCATCTGCGCGCCCGAGACAAGTCACGCCATCGCCGCCGTGATCGACGAAGCCAACAAGTGCCGCGAGAGCGGTGAGAAGAAAGTCATTCTCTTCAACTACAGCGGCCACGGATTGATGGATCTGTCTGGCTACGACGCGTACTTGTCAGGCAAACTGACCGACTACGTGCTGCCCGACGAGGAGATACAGAAGAACTTGCAGGCCCTGAAAGGCATGCCCAAAGCGGAGGCACGCAAGACGGGCCGCTGGTAGACTTCCTTGCATGGGCGGCGAGTTGCCTGAGCCGAAAACCCGCGGAGGTGCAACTGCTAAGATAGAGGTCTGCCCATTCCACGTAGGGCTGTCCGCCGCCGAACAAGGAGATCGAGACATGCATCACCGAAGCTCTGGAACATTCCTGTGCGCAACGCTGATGTGCCTGGCCGCCGTGGGGTGTGCGCCAAGCACTGAGGGCGGGGTGTCGATCGGTGACGGTTCCGCCGGTGGCTCAAACTCGACGGGAGGAGCCACGAGTGCTGGCGGTTCGCAGGGCTCTGGTGGCAGCAGCGCCAGCCGGACGGGTGGCACGACAGGACCGGCGAGCACAGGGGGCTACGCTCAAAGCGGGGGCTCGACAAGCTCCAGCGGTGGGAGCGGTGGTGGCACAACCACGTCCACTGCCAGCTCGGTTGGCGGCTCGAGCAACTCAGGTGGGGCAGGCTCGGGTGGCTCCGGCACCGGTGGTGCCCAGATGGGCGGCGCGACCAGCAGGGGTGGCACGACCCCGACCGGCGGCACGACCGCGACCGGCGGCACGACCACGACCGGCGGCACGAGCGCCAGGGGCGGCACGACCGCGACCGGCGGCACGACCGCGAACGGCGGTACGACCACGGCAGGTGGTACGACCACGACCGGTGGTACGACTGCGAGGGGCGGCACAACCACGTCCGGCGGTACAACCGCGACCGGCGGCACGAGTGCCAGGGGTGGCACGACCGCGACGGGCGGCACGAGCGCCAGGGGTGGCACAACCACGACGGGCGGCACGACCGCGAACGGCGGAAGCACGCAGCCGGCGGGCAAAGTCTTCAGCCAATGCCGCTTCCACTT
>PMBS01000158.1 GCA_003153015.1 Myxococcales bacterium | reverse complement strand
GTCGCGGCCAGGGCTCCTCGCGACGCACCGGCCCGGTCCGAATTTCAATCAGTAGTGCTAGAAAGCCCCTCACTGCTGACCGGGGAACGGCTTCAGGCCGGGCGCCAGGGGCAGGGGCGGCTTGACCGGCGCGGACGGCGTAGCAGTCGGAGCAGGGGCGATGCCTGCGCCGAACTTCGTGGCCGGGACCGACGAGTGCGCACGGCCAAGCTTGTGGTGCGCTGACGGGCGTCCATGCTTGGCCGGCGCGGTGACCTCAGGGACGACAGGCGGCGTCTCGGCGGTCGGCGCTGCGGGAGAAGGTGCAGCAGGTGCCGCTGGCGATGGAGCGGTCGGCGGAGCGGCCTGCGCTGCCGGGGGCGCGGCAGGGGTTGGAACCGGAACCGGAGTCGGGGTCACGGCCGGAACCGGGGTCGGGGTCGGAATCAGCTTGGACTCGCCAACTGCCGTGGGCCCTGGGACTGGAGGGTTGCGGAGGTGCAGAGCAAGCCAGACGCCTCCCGCCGCGCCTAGGACCACGCCCACGATAGCCAAAATGAGCGTCTGGTTGGGCCGCTTGCGCGAAGGCCGGTCCCTTATCTCGGATGCCGCGGCCTCTGCCCAGCCACGCGGCACCAACTCAGTTTCAGACCCGCGATCCACGGGCCCAGTCGCCTTGAGCGCGGCCAGGGCATGTGCGCCACCCATCTCGCGCGTGAAGCCCGCGACAGAGCCCTGGCTGGATGCCTGGTCGGGTCCGCGGCAAATCGACACCGCTTCAAGGAACTCCGCCATGCTCTGGTAGCGCTTGTCGCGGTCCTTCTCCAGCGCCTTGGCCAGCAGGGCGTCCATCTCGGGAGTGATGGCCAAGTCGGGCCGGCGCACGCTGGGCAGCACCGGATCCTCCATGAGGTGCTTGGTCAGCATCGCCATGAAGTTGTCGGCCACAAAGGGCGTTTGCCCGGTCAGCAGGTGGTAGATGATGCAGCCGACAGCGTAGATGTCCACCCGGTGGTCTGCTTCCTTGCCCTCGGCCTGTTCGGGCGCCATGTACTCGGGAGTGCCAAAGATCATCCCGGTGCGAGTCAAGCGCGGTCCGTTCGGGTCGAGGCCCATTATCTTGGCGATGCCAAAGTCAAGAATCTTCACGAACTCCGGCCGGCCCTCGCGCTGGATGAGGAAGATGTTCTCGGGCTTCATGTCCCGGTGGACGATGCCTTTGTCATGCGCCGCGCGCAGAGCCCGGCAGATCTGCATCACGATGTCGCGTACGCGCTGCCAAGCCAACGCTCCTTCCGCGCGCACCACCTGGCCCAGGTCCTTGCCCTCCAGGTACTCCATAGCGATGTAGACGAAACCCTCGGCGGATTGGCCAAAATCGGAAATGTCGATGACGTTTTCGTGGCCGATGCGCGAGGCGCTGCGCGCCTCCTGCAAGAAACGCGCAACCAGGTCCTGCCTGCCCGCCAACTCGGGAGCGAGTACCTTGAGCACGAGCTTCTTCTCGATGACCACGTGCTCGGCCAGGTAGACCGACCCCATCCCGCCCTCGCCCAGCTTGCGTATCACCCGGTAGCGATCCGCGACGAGTTGCGCAATGAGCGGGTCTGTGCCCAGGGGGGGGCTCTCGCCGACCTTCATGCTTGTCGCTGCACTTTACCACGGACCCCGGTACAATGCCGTCGTCGGCTCCCATGGCTAGTATTGTTGCCTACACAGAAGTTCGCGACGCGACGATAACGGCTGCGTCCCGCTTCGCACTGGCGGAGGCACGCCGAGTTGCCGACGATCTTGGGGCGACGGTGTATGCTCTCTTGGCACTTGGGCCGACCACGCCCGAGGGACTCACTGCTTTGGCTGGCGAAGTTGGAACCGCAGGCGCGGATCGCATCCTGTGCTGTACAGATGAGGCGCTGCAAGGACCGCCGCTTCACGCCACCCATGGCCCTCTGCTAGCGGCCGTGGCCGAGCGCCTAGTGCCGACCCTGGTGCTGTTCCCAGAGGGAGAAGCCGGCGCCGAGTTGGGTCATCCGCTGGCCGATCGCATGGGCGCGGCTTTCTTGCCTGGTTCATCTCTTGAGATTCTTGCTGCCAATGACTCGGAGCCAGCGCAACTCGTCGTGCGCTGCGAGCATGACGAGCGGGGCAAAGAGCGCGTGGTGCGCCTGCGCGAAATCGAACGACCGGTGGTCGCCACCTTGAGAGCCGGTAGCGCCCCGCCCGCGCTCGGTGAGCCAGCGTCGGAGATGGAGATGCTGAACTACCCAGTTTCTAGCCCGACGCCACCTGGGGGATGAGCCGCTCCAGCGTGTCCTTCTGATTGAGCGCCGGATCGTCGAGCACGCGTTCGAGCAGTCGAGCAAGAACCCGTCCCACTTGCGGGCCTGGACCCACTCCCAGCACGCGCATGACATCCGCCCCGTTCACCGCCAAGTCCTTGACCCGCAAGGCTGCATCCTCGGCTGCCACGCGTGCGATGCGAGCGCGCAACTCGCGGGTTTCGCATTCGGGATCTTCGCCGCGCCCGCGGCTGGCAATGTCGGCTTCACGCAAAGAGAAGAGCAGCCCAAGCCGCTCGGCCTGCACGCGATTGACGAAGCGGCGAACCGTGCCGTCGGTCCAGTCAGGTGTGTAGAAGAACATGTGGTGTGCCACCAGCGCGACCAACAACTCGGTTTCTGCACGCGACAGGCGCAACCGGCCAGCGATGGCTTCCACCATCTCTGCGCCCACGTACTCGTGCTTGAAGAAACCAAATTCGCCCGGCGCGTCTGGCTGCGCGGTTTGCGTGCGCGGCTTGCCCACGTCGTGCAACAGCGCCGCCAGACGCAGGATGGGTTCGGCCGGCACCGCATCCAGGGTGGCCAGGCTGTGTTGGTAGACGTCGTGCTTGTGGAAACGGTTCTGCTTGCACCCGAGAGTGGCCAACAATTCGGGCAGTACTTCCGCCAGCAGACCGGTCTGCCGCATGAGTTCGATGCCGCGCGAGGGGCAAGGCGCAAACAACAGCTTGAGAAGCTCGTCGCGCACGCGTTCGGCCGAAACCTTGCGAAAGGCATCCAGGGTCGCGGGGATGGCGATTAGGGTGGACGCATCCACCTCGAACTCGAGTTGGGTCGCCTGGCGCACGGCGCGCATGGGGCGCAGGCCATCCTCGGAGAAGCGCTGGATGGGATCGCCCACCGTGCGCACCAGCCGGCGGGCGATGTCCTGCTGGCCTTGGTGAAGATCGATGATCGCACCCGCCTGTGGCTCGTAGGCGATAGCGTTCATGGTGAAGTCGCGGCGCGAGAGATCCTCGGCCAGGGTCGCGGCAAAGGTCACCACCGAGGGGTGTCGGCCGTCGAGATACGCACCCTCGCCGCGAAAGGTGGTGACCTCCACCTGCCGCGAAGGCTCGCCCGCCAGCACCGTCACGGTGCCATGCTGGAGCCCGGTGGGAACGCTGAAGCGCGCGCCGAAAATCCGTAGGATGTCCTCGGGGCGCGCGCTGGTCGCCACATCGAAATCGCCCAAGCTTCGGCCCAGCAAGAGATCGCGCACCGAGCCGCCCACCAGATACGCCTCGAACCCCGCCTGGCGCAACCGGCGACATACGGAAAGCACGTCGTCGGGGATCTGCTTCGGATCGATCATGGTAGTTCAGCCTGCAACTCCGCCAATGCCATTTCCGCCGCATTCTGCTGGGCTTCTTTCTTCGACTTCCCCCGGGCGCGGCCGTACTCCTTGTCGCCCAACAAGACTGCCACCTCAAAGGTCTTGTCGTGATCGGGCCCGTGCTCGGCGATGACCGTATAGCGGGGCGCGAGTTGCATGCATGCCTGCGAGATTTCCTGCAAGCGCGACTTAAAATCGCGGGCGGCGCTGCCCGGCGTGTCGGCCAGCGCAGGTTGGAACAGCCGCTCCACCACCTCGCGGGCGGCGGCGAAGCCCCCGTCGAGATAAACCGCGCCCAAGAGTGCCTCCAGCGCATTGGACAAGAGCGACCGTTTCTGTCGCCCGCCGGCCTGCTCCTCACCCCGACCAAGGAAGATCCACTGGCCCAACAAGAGGTCGTCGGAGACGCGCGCCAAACCCGCCTCATTGACCAAGGCGGACCGTGCCTTGGACAGCTCGCCCTCAGGATCCTCGGGATAGCGCCGCATCAGCATGTCGCTTATGGCCAAAGACAGCACGGAGTCACCCAAGAACTCCATGCGCTCGTTGTCCGAGCGATCGGTCTCTTGCGTCTCGTTCATCCACGATCTGTGCGTCAGCGCGGTCTCGCACAGAGTGGGATCACGAAAAGCATAGCCGAGCTTTTCCTCGAGCGCGGCATAGGGCGAAGACCTGTCGGTAGACGTCATTCGTTGAGAGTGGGACAATCATAGCCTCCTGCGATGGTGCGAGCCACTTTCACCAACACGCGGCTTTTTCTCCGCGCTCTGACCATCCTTGTCCTGTTCATCCAGCAAGGATTGCGCTGGCTGCTGGGCTGGTTGTGGCTGGTCGTCACCTTCGCGGGGCGCAAACGCCGCCAGGCCTGGTTTGGCCGCTGCGTGCTCAATCTCTTTCGCAGGCTGGGCGCCACCTTCATCAAGGTCGGGCAGATCATGAGTACCCGTCCCGACTTGCTTCCCGAATACATCACGCACGCCCTGGTGCACCTGCAAGACGACGTGGGACCGTTTGCCTTTGCCCACGTGGTGCGCACCATCGAGGAGGATCTGCACCGGCCGCTACGCGAGATTTTTGCCGAATTTGCCCCGGTTCCCCTGGCCTCGGCTTCGGTCGCGCAGGTGCACAAAGCGCGCCTACCCGACGGCCGCGTGGTGGCGGTCAAGGTGCGGCGACCCAACCTGGTCGAACTGTGCACCTTCGACCTTGCGGTCATGCGCACCGTGGCGCATTGGCTGGGCAAGCTGCCCCCCCTCGTCCCGGTGGAACCGGAGTCTGCCGTCGAGGAATTTGGACGCGCGGTATTCGCCCAACTCGACTTCTGCATCGAGGCGAACAACAACCGCCGTTTTCGCGAAAACTTCCGCGACGAGCACGATGTGGTTTTCCCCGAGGTGCTGGCCGAGCTGTCGAGCGAGCGCATCCTGTGCATGTCTTTCATCGAAGGGACCAAGATCCTGAGCGTCGGCCAGACCCGATCGGATCCCAAACGCATCGCCCGGCTAGGCATGCACGCCCTCATGAAGATGATCTTCGAGGACGGTTTCGTTCATGCTGACCTACACCCCGGGAACATCTTCATCACCACGGACGATCGGGTGGCGCTGGTCGACCTAGGCATGGTCGGGGAGCTTGACCCCTTTCACCGCGCGGTCCTGGCGCGCTTCTTTGCCGCCTGGGCTCAGCGCGACGGCGACACGATGGCCAAGCAGATGTACTCGCTGTCCACCAGCCACGCCAACGACCAGAAGACCTACGAGGCCTTCCGTGCCTCAGTCATCGACTTCGTGGGCCGCTACTGGGGCCAGCGCCTGGCCGATGTCCAAATCGGCAAGGTGCTGGTCGACATGCTGGGCATCCTGCGCCGCCATCGCATCCGCATGACCCCGGCGTTCACTATCGTGAACATCGCCATCGCGATCACCGAAGGCATCGGCAAGCAGCTCGATCCCAACCTCGATCTGATGGCCGAGGCCATCCCGTACTTCATGGCCCACCCGTCTCTGGCCGCGCCCGCAGCGGAGGGGTGAAACCCTCTTTTGAATCTGCACCTTGTGCCCATCGGTCAGACTGTGACGATTCGGCAGTAGCGAAAGTTCCTGTCTCGCGTCCCGCCGAGCTTGCGCGTCTCGCACCGAAGCGTCTATGCTCTGCCACCGACTGCGCCCGAGAATAACCCAAGCCCCGGCCAAAGGAGTTCCCCTTGCCTGCGACCATCGAAAACCTCAAGACCGCATTTGCCGGCGAGAGCCAGGCCAATCGAAAATACCTCGCTTTTGCCCGCCGGGCTGAAAGAGACGGCTATCCCCAGATCGCTCGGCTCTTCCGCGCGGTTGCCGAGGCCGAGACCATTCATGCCCTCGCCCATCTGCAGAACCTGGGCGGTGTGGCCTCGACCGTCGAGAATCTGCAAGCTGCCATCGCCGGCGAAACCTACGAGTACACCGAGATGTACCCGCCCATGGTGGAACAAGCCAAGAGCGAGAACCACAAGGGCAAGACCATGCTGGAATACGCCAGCAAGGTTGAGCGCGTACATGCGGACCTCTACCAGCAAGCCCTGGCCGCTCTGCAAGCGGGCAAGGATCTGGATGCGATGGACGTCTATCTCTGTCCGGTCTGCGGCCACCTGGAGTTCGGCAAGCCGCCAGAGAAGTGTCCCATCTGCGGCTTGCCGGCTGCCCGCTATCAGAAGATAGGCTAGCGGCGCTACTATGGGCTAATCCAAAGGAAGGGAGTTCCCGACCGATGCCACAAACAAGAATCTCTGCCATTGCGAACAACGACTACGTACACGTTGCCTGGGACAAGAACGCGAAAGAAGGGTCTACTTGCGGGCGTTCTTGCCAGCTCCCGTTGCCAAGCACCGAATGCCGTCAGATCCCCACAGCCCGTCGAGGAGGAATCATCACATGAGGAACTGCAAATTGTTCGTCCGGCTCATCATCGCCGCGGTCGCCTGTGCGGCTTGTAGCAACGGACAACGAATCGCGGGCCGGGATGGGGGTCCCGGGTCGGACTCGGGGACGGGCCCGAGCCTCGGCAAACTGTGCAGTTCCGCATGCACAGGAACGTTCTGCCAATCGAGCGGGCCGGGCATTACCTCGACATGTGGCTCATCGAGCGGCTTGTCGATGCCCTGTCTCGGAACGGCTTCCGGGATGTACTGCACCAAGAAATGCTCGTCGGACCTGGACTGCGCCCCTGCCGCGCGAGCCATGCGCTGCCTGACGACCTGTGCCAAGTTCCCTGAAGTCGCCGGTCTGTGCTGGGCCCAATCGAACTACACATTCATGGTCGGGCAGGTCTGCGGCACCCCGACTTCGCCCGCTGACTCTGGATCTCCCGCCAACCGCGATACGGCCCAAGATCTGGCCATCGATGCGGCTCGTGATGCGGGCATTGAGGTCGGCCGCGATGCGGTCACCGCCTCAGTGGACACGCCGCCGATGTCCGCTGTCGACGCAGCAACCGACCTTCCCTGTGGCCAACCGGGCCAGTCGTGCTGCGGCGGGAACACCTGCATGGTTGGTGCCCAGTGCGTGGCGGGCACCTGCCAGCCCACGGTCACCCGCGACGCAGCACCCGACCTGCCCCGGGACACTGCCGACGCAGCACCCGACGTTGCCTGTGGCCAACTGGGCCAGTCGTGCTGCAGCGGAAGCACCTGTTTGACGGTTGGTGCCCAGTGCTTGGCGGGCACCTGCCAGCAGACGGTCACTCCCGACGCAAGATCCGACCTTCCCCGGGACACTGTCGACGCAGCACCCGACCTAGCAGCCGACGTTGTCTCGGTCACTGCCGACGCAGCACCCTCGCTCACTCCCGACTCAGCAGCCGCTCCCGACGTCACTTTCGACTCAGCAGCCGACGTTATCTGGGTCTTTGCCGACGCAGCGCCCGACGTCAGTCCCGACTCAGCAGCCGACATTGTCTTGGTCACTACCGACGGAGCGCCCGACGACGGCTCTACTGACTGACACCTCCTCGCGCTCGGGCAGGGGCGGCGGCAACTCGCGCGGCGGCTCGGGACTGCCCAACTCCTGTCCGAGCTGCATCTGCGCCTGGTAGAGCTGCGCGTAGCGGCCGCCCGCGACCAAAAGATCCGTGTGCTGCCCCATCTCGACGACACGGCTGTGCTCAAGCACGACCAGCCGGTCCGCCTGGTGCAGGGTGCTCAGCCGGTGGGCAATCGCGATGGTGGACGAACTACCGGAAGTACTACTTGATCGCGGCCATCTTGGCGAAGCGCGGGCTGGTGCACACGGCCTGGGTGCCCACGAAG
>PMBS01000214.1 GCA_003153015.1 Myxococcales bacterium | reverse complement strand
CTTGACATTCCTGCCGGGTGCGGCTTGGAGCGGGATTTCAAGGTAGCCTTTGGGCAGAAGCATGGCCTTTGTCCCGGTCGCTTCCTCGACGCCCCCGATTATGGCTTTCAGGGTGTAGTCGCTGGTGCCGCCTGCGGTGTCCTGATAGTTGGTTGAGGTGGTAATCGGTGTGGCATTGAGCTTCGTCGTGCCCTTGTACACGTTGAAGGCGACATCGGTGCCCTGTTCCGTGCCGTAGAGCCGCCACGACAGAAGGTTCCCGGTTCCTCCCCCAACCGCCACAAAGCCCCGGCCGAGTTTTTCCATGATCCGCTGCCCATGGGCAGGCATAGCCAGAAGGCCAAGGGCCAGAAGAACGAGAGCCGAAAGAGTTCGATGTCGCATTGTGCCGCTCCTTTCAAATCAAAACGCGCCACCTGGCGCCACGCCCACAGTGCGACGAGCGAACGCGCACTGCGTAGAAGCAACCGTTTGCGAGAGAGGGGCAGGGACCCACCAAATCGGGTTGTCTTTTCCTCTTTCAAATCAACACGGCAGACGCACAGCTGGAGTGACCGTCCGCCGGTCTGCCGCCCCACACTGGCAGGACAAACCTATTAAAGGGGGAGAGATCCACCGAATCGGGTCATCGTTATCTCAAGTCGAGTAGCGTCCCGGACGCAAGGCGGTACAGGACGACGAAAACAGAGCTGATTTGACCGTGACCGGCCCTAGCATCTGGCGTTCACGGCCCTGGGGCCGGGGGACACCTGAATTGTTTCTCTACTCTCGGAAGCTCCCCCGCCGGCGTCGTCGGTGGAGAGCCACTCCCAAGACGCCCAGTATCGCGACCAGATAGCCCGCCGAGGCGCGCCCGGAGCTTGCGCCGATCGCGCATGAACAGCCCGAATTGGCCCCGGCTTGGACTGAGCTCGTGCCGCTTTGTCCACCGCCGGCGCCCCCAGAGCCGCCGCTCGTGCTACCTCCGGTTCCAGGCGCCCCACCTGAGGCAGACGTCCCGCCGGTTGTGATCGTCCCTCCGGTGCCTGCCACAGTGGTGCCCCCGGTCGCCGCATTACCGCCGGTTCTGGGCGCCCCACCTGACGCGGAGGTCCCGCCAGTTGGGATCGTCCCTCCGGTGCTTGCCACCGAGGTGGTGCCTCCGGTCCTGGGGGTTCCTCCGCTGCCGACAACGCTGCCGCCTCTACCACCGCCGACACCCGTAGCAGAAGCGCCGCCTGTGCTCGGTGTGCCGCCCAAAACGATGGATCCACCGCTGCCCGCGCCGCCGGCCCCGGTGGTGCCGCCGCTGCCGCTCGCGCCGCCGGCCCCAGTGGTTCCGCCCCCGCCCGAGCCGCCCGTGCCACCGGTTGTGTTGGGATAGGTGATATTGGGCTTGGGCGGATCGGTCATCCCTTCGCCCAGGTAATAATCCACGAAGCGCGACTGGGTATAACCCTTTTCGACCATGCCGTTTCGATATTCGGGATTATGCATAAGGGTATAGAGACGCTTGTCAGTTGGGATCGCGGTCGTGTAGATCCTCAGCGCCGCACCACCGGATTGTTCCATCATCAACTCCTCGCGCCAGTCGCCGAACATATCGCCGTAAAGCGGGGGCCGGTTGCCAGCTGCGTAAATACCTGGCAGCGTCACACTGCTAAAGCCGCCGGCGGGCTTTCCCGGATAAGACCATTTTGAAATCGTGCCCCCGTCCAGTTGCTCGCTCAACACATCGCCGTCCCACCATATCCGGAAGTTCTCCGGCGGCCCACTGGTCCCTATTTGCGAACCGGTCAACTCGACCATGTTGAACACCTTACCGCCGGTCCAGCATTCGTACCCCAGATGGGTCGGGTCGACGTCCCCGCAGTCCCCACGCGACTGATCGCTTCCACCGGAGCCATACTTTCGAAGTATGGTGCCGTCCTTGGCGTCATACTCATACCAGTCATAGGTAGCATTCTGTCCAATGCCCCAACCTATCAGGTCCCCAGTTGGATTGAACTTGCCTATATGCCACCGGTCGCCGTGGACTATCTTCTGAGGGGTCAGATTCCAGAGGATCTTCCCAGTCCCATCCCTAGCATATCCGCCGTTGACAAATTCATCCAAGCCGTCGCCATTGATATCGAGACATCTGATCTGGTGATTGTTGGTATAGGCTGAAATCGGGTCATCTAGAAACTTCCATCGCAGTGACCAGGCGTTGTCTTTGAAATCAAATGCAAAATCCGCCATAGCTGCCGTCCCACCCCATTTCCCCTTAAACATCAGGGTTGGATGCACTCCATCAAAATAGGCGATGCCAAAATGGCCGGTTACGTTCCCAAGAGAGGGATTATCATTGGGGACCATGACGCGCGTGCCCTTCTCCGCGCCGGTGACTCCGTCGATCGCCACAATGAACGCGTCTGTGTCATTCGTCCAGGTCAGTTTCTTGCCATCGCCGAAGACGGTACCATTGGCCGCTTTGAGTATGAGTTCGGCCTTGCCGTCGCTGTCGATGTCATACACGGCTTCATTGTCAGAATGCCCGAAACCGATGTTGGCCGGACCGGGAGTAGAATTGCTCGTATTCGTGCTGTTGGGGCCCATATCGATCCGCCACAGGAACCTGCCGTCTCTGTGGTATGCATCGACATACTGGGACGTGTTTGGCGCTTCCTGCCGGTCCACGACGAATTCGTATTCGCCGTCCCCGTCGAGATCGCCCACACAGCCAAATTTGACACCCCTGCCGGGTGCGGCTTGGAGCGGGATTTCAAGGTAGCCATTTGGCAGATTCATTGCGGTTGTCGCTGTCGCTTCCTCGACGCCCCCGACCACGGCTTTTAGGGTGTAGGTGCCGGTGCCGCCGGCGGTGTCCTGATAGTTGGTTGAGTCGGTTATCGGTGTGGCATTGAGCTTCGTCGTGCCCTTGTACACGTTGAAGGCGATGTCACTGCCCCATTCCGTGCCGTAGATCCGCCACGACAGAAGGGTGCCCCCGGTTCCTCCCCCGACCGCTACAAAACCCCGGCCGAGTTTCTCCATGATCCGCTGCCCATGCGCAGGCATGGCCAGTAGGCCAAGGGCCAGAAGAACGAGAGCTGAAAGAGTTCGATGTCGCATTATGCCGCTCCTTTCACGTTGAACCGCGCTGCATGTGAAGAACCTTTTTCGTGAAGTGCGACGGACCGACCGAAGCGAGTCATTTTTCTTCTCGCCCGCCCGCCCGGGTGGAGCCAGACACTTGTTGAGCCGCTAGCGGCACAGTACGACGAGCAAACGTGCGTTCTGTATAGAAACCTCCGGCATTAAAGGGGGAGGTACCCACCGAATTGGGTCATCTCTATCTCAAACCAATCCCGCAGACGCATGGCGCTAGAGCGAGGACGCCGAAGACAGAGTTGATTTCGCCGTGACCGGGCCTGGGATCTGGCGTGGCGGATACAGCACGGCTGTGCTCGGCTCGACCAACAACAAGGACCTTTCTGGTCAGCCCGCGGTTAGCCGTGCCCTTGCCCGGGGCCGGCATAGACTTTGCTGCTGGTTCAGTGATAATGCGAAATATGACTTTTTTCCAAAGCTCACCAAGACGACTTGGCGACATGCGGGTCATACTTTTTGCGGGGACGGCGGTTTGGGTCTCCGGAGGATGCAGTTCATCGGACAACGGTCCATGCCCCGCGGGCCAGGTTCTGAGGTACGAGGC
>PMBS01000174.1 GCA_003153015.1 Myxococcales bacterium | reverse complement strand
CGGCGTACCACCTCGTCGATCAGCTCTTTGAGATCGATGGCGCCGGCCTCGGGTCCCTGCGGGTGGCACACGACGTGGCCCAAGTCGTTGATGGAAAAGTAGCCCTGACTCCAGTATGGGATGCCGTAAGTTTCGGCGGAGTCCGCGATGGTCCATTTCCGCGGGATTCCGTTGCTCATGGCCGCTACGTTGAAGAAAACTTGCACGAAATTCCACAAGAAAACTCGGCCGGCGTGCGGAAAGCCGACTCCGGCTGATGCGAGGCGCGGCATGGGTTCGCGTCGCCGACGGCTTCGCAGGCCATTCGTGGTAGCCTGTCGACCACTGTGGCGAGCACATTCGGACANNTTTCGCATCGCAACCTGGGGTGAATCGCACGGCCCGGCCGTCGGGGTCGTGGTGGACGGCTGTCCGCCGCGTGTGCCCATCACGGCGGAAGAAATCCAGGTCGAGTTGGACCGGCGCCGGCCCGGCCAGAGCCGTATCACCAGCCGCCGCGATGAGGCGGATGCGGTGGCCATCCTGTCGGGCGTGCATGACGGCCTGACCCTGGGCTCGCCCATCGCCTTGCTGGTGCGCAACGCTGACGCCCGCTCCGGCGACTACCAAGAAATCCGGCAGGCCTTTCGCCCGTCCCAAGCCGACTACACCTACCAGGCCAAGTACGGGATTCGTGCGGCCGCGGGCGGTGGCCGGGCCAGCGCGCGCGAAACCATCGGTCGCGTCGCCAGCGGCGCCATCGCGCGCAAGCTGCTGGCCGAGCAGGCCCAGATTGAGATCGTGGCCTATGTGAAGCAGGTCCATGAACTGGGCGCGACGGTGGATGCCAGCAAGGTCATGCGCAAGGACGTGGATGCGAACATCGTGCGCTGCCCGGAGGCGGCGATCGCCGACCAGATGATCGCGCTCATCGATCAGGCCCGCGCCGACGGCGATTCCCTGGGCGGCGTGGTCGAGGCGGTGGCGCGCCACGTGCCCGCGGGGCTGGGCGAGCCAGTGTTCGACAAGCTGCACGCCGATCTCGGCAAAGCCCTGCTGTCGATCCCAGCCTGCAAGGGTTTCGAGGTGGGCAGCGGCTTCGCCGGCACGCGTCTGCACGGCTCCGAGCACAACGACATCTTCTATGCGGAGGACGGCCGCATCCGCACCCGCAGCAATCGTTCCGGCGGCATCCAGGGCGGCATCTCCAACGGCGAGGACATCGTAGTGCGCGCCGCCTTCAAGCCCGTGGCCACCATCCTGCGCGAACAGGAGACGGTGGACGTCGAGGGCAATCCCACCCTGATCAAGCCGCGCGGCCGTCACGACCCCTGCGTGCTTCCGCGCGCGGTGCCCATCGTCGAAGCCATGATGGCCCTGGTGCTGGCGGACCACTTCCTGCGCCAGCGCGCGCTGGGCTAGCTTTTTCACCACAGAGGGCACAGAGGCCACAGAGCCGGACCGGAAAGAAGAAAGGGTTGGACGACTGGTCCGAACCCTTTCCGTCCTTCCGGCCTCTGTGCTCTCTGTGGTGAAAGAGCTAGCTAGAGTCTGTTTCCCCGGCCGGCGTGTAGGCGCGAGCCGATGGCCGCGCGATAGTAGCGCGACGGCATTTCGTGTCCCACCAGGCTGGCCGCAAGGCCCGAACAAGCGATCAGCTTGTCGAGATCGACTCCGGTCTTCACCCCCATGCCTTCCAGCATGTTCACCACGTCTTCCGTGGCCACGTTGCCTGATGCTCCTGGCGCAAACGGGCAGCCACCCAGCCCACCCAGCGCCGTGTCGATGCTGGTGATGCCCATTTCCAGTGCCACCAGGATGTTGGCCAGAGCGGTGCCGCGGGTGTCGTGGAAGTGGACCGCCACGGCTTCCCTAGGTATTTCTGCGAAGACCAACGCGAGAAGATCGCGCACCTGGCGCGGATTGGCCACCCCGATGGTGTCGCCCAAAGAAACCTGGTAGCAGCCTGCAGCGCGCAGAGCGGCCGCCAACTCCACCGCCTTGGCGGGGTCGACCGCACCCTCGTAGGGGCAGCCGTACACGGTCGAGACGTAGCCGCGCACGCGCATGCCAGCCCGACGCGCGTTTGGCACCACTTCCGCAAGAACCCGCAAGGTGTCCGCGATGCTCTTGTTCACGTTCTTGCGGTTGTGGCTTTCGGACGCGGAAACGAACACGGCAATCTCAGGCATAGCCGCCGCCTGCGCTGCGGCCAGGCCCTGCGGGTTGGGCACCAACGCCGAATAGATGATCCCATAACGGCGGACAACCTTCCGCGCCACCTCGCCCGCGTCGGCGAGTTGCGGGACCCACTGCGGGTTGACGAAGCTCGTGATCTCGATGGCGCGCAGACCGCAGCCCGAAAGCCCGTCGATGAGCGCGACCTTGTCTGTCGTCGCCACCAGGCGGGTTTCGTTCTGCAGGCCGTCGCGCGGCCCCACTTCGAAGAGCATCACGTCAGCAGGCAAATGATCGAACACAGCGACGCCTGCTAGCCAACTGCGATCGTCTTGGTCTGCGCCAGCAGCCGATCGCACAGCTCGTCGGTCAGGCCGTCGAGGGTGTCGAGGACAACGTCCGCCGCCGACTGGTCGTATCCGAGGTAGTTGGCGGCCCGGACCGCGATCACGTGCGCGCCCGCAGCCCGTCCCGCCAGAATGCCCGGTTCAGCGTCCTCCACCACGATGCAGGCGGCCGGGGGCACGGCGAGCAAGCGCATCGCGGTCAGATACGGCTCGGGGTCCGGTTTGCCCTTGCGGTAGTCCTCTGCCCCGAGCAAGACCCGAAAGTCGCCGAGCATCCCCAGACCGGCGACTGCCTCGTGCACCTCAACCCGGCTGGCCCCCGAAACCACCGCCAGATCCGCACGACGGCCGAGGCGCTTGACGGCTTCCCGCACCCCGGGCAGGGGCTGGTATCCCTTGTGCGCGAGGAGCTGCCGTTTCTCCTCCACCGCCCGCGCGATGACCTCGTCCATGCCCAACTGCAGCCCATGGTCGCGGCGAAGCATGGCGTATATCTCATTCCAAGAATGGCCGACCACAAAGTGACGCTCGTCACCGTCGAGCTCGACCTGCCAGTGCCGCAGGGCCAGCACCACCGACTCCACGTTGTCGCGCTCGGTGTCGACCAGGGTTCCGTCGAGATCGAAGAGGACTGCAGCGCGAGAGGCCATGTTTCCGCGATGGATTATACGAGGCTGCGTTGGCACACCAGCTAGCTTTTTGCTAGAAGATCTATTGTGGGACGCAAGGATTCGACTCGAGCTGCACCGCCCAGCGTGAAGGATTTGCTGCGCGAGAACGCGGATCTGCGCAACGAGCTCGCCAAGTTGGAGTCCAGTCGCACCCTCGCCTACCGCGACGAGCTTACCGGATTGTGGAACCGCCTCTATTTCACCGAGCGTCTCACCGAGGAGTTGAGCCGCGCCCATCGCCAGCCGCGGCGCCAAGTCTCCATCATGATGGTCGATGTCAACGATCTCAAGGCCATCAATGACGCCTACGGCCATGGGGAAGGGGATCTGGTTCTGCGCTGGGTGGCCGAACTTCTCGAACGCTCGCTACGTGCCCACGACGTGATCTCCCGTGTCGGGGCCGATGAGTTCGCGGTGCTTCTCCCCGAGAGCGGGGTGTCCAGAGCCGAGCCTCTGCTCGCACGGCTGCGTGCGGCGCTGTCCGAGACCCGCACCGGCGCTTCCTTCTCTATAGGCCTCAGCTTTGGATTCGCCTGCTATCCCGAGGATGGCACCACTTGCGAGCAGCTCATACGGGTGGCCGACGACCAGATGCACCTAGACAAGCGCCGCCAGAGAATCCTGTCGGCAAGCCCGCCCCTCCCTCGGCCGCTGCAGGCGGCTGTGCAGACATGACGATCGCGCCGGGGAGCGGCTCGAACCCGTCAAGATTTACAGCGCCCGTCGAGAGACTGTAGACTAAGGTTCCCCATGGAAGCGCCCGCAACTCGTGCCCTTAGTCAGAGCGGCTCTAGTGCCTCGGCCAGTCAAGCGGGCAGACAGGTGGCAGGGGCGCGTCTTGTGGGCCGCACGGGCTTGGCCCCCGCCTTGGCCCTCACCCTGGCTCTGGGCGCCTGCCAGCAACGCAGCACCGATTTGGACCAAATCCCCGGGGCGGCTAGCCTGGACGGCGCGACGAAAGACGGCTTCTCCCTAAATACGTCGAAGAAGGACGGGAGCCGCGAGGGCGGGCCGGTTTCGGACGCACATCGCGATGGCGGGCTTTGCTCAGGGGCCAATCTTCAAGCTGACCCAGCGAACTGCGGAGCATGCGGAAACCTCTGCGCGATTCCCCACGCGCAAGCGGCCTGCGTGGCTGGCCTTTGCGTGGTAGGCACCTGCGGCTCCGGCTACGTAGATCTCGACGGCAAGCCGGAAAACGGCTGCGAATGCCAGCAGAGCAATCGCGGCGTCGAGATCTGCGACGGGGTGGACAACAACTGCGATGGCCAGATCGACGAAGGCTTCAACCTGCTGACCGACGCAGCCAACTGCGGCCGCTGCGGCAATCTGTGCAGCTTTGCCCACGCTAGCGGACACTGCCAGCGGGGGCAGTGCGGGTTCGACTGCTTGCCTGGCTACGTTGATCTCGACGGCAGGCCTGAGAACGGGTGCGAGGCGGCCTGCACGCCAAGCAACAACGGGATCGAGATCTGCGACGGCAAGGACAACGACTGCAACGGCCTCATCGACGATGCTGCGACGGACGTGGGACAAGCCTGCGGTGGAAACGGGTGCCAGCCGGGTGTCTGGACCTGTATCTCCGGTGCGCGCATTTGCGTGGGCGCAGGACAAGCCAGCCAAGAGGTCTGCGATGGGCGTGACAACGACTGCAACGGCCTCATCGACGAGAGCGATCCCAACTTGGGCAAGCCCTGCTATCCCACGGGGGCCAGCGGCTGCAGCCTGCAGACCGGAGTCTGTATTGGTCAGTGCCTCCTCGGCGCCTGGGCGTGCACGGCCGGGACTTTGGTCTGTACCGGCGCGGTGACGCCACAGATGGAAGTCTGTGACGGAAAAGACAACGATTGCGACGGCCTAGTCGACGAAGACTTCGATTTGCAGACTGATCCACGACACTGCGGCAGTTGCGATCACATCTGTGCCTATCCACACGGAATAGGACTGTGCAGCAAAGGTCAATGTCAAATGGGTCCGTGCCAGACCGGTTGGGCGGATGGCGACAGCAACCCGAACAACGGCTGCGAGTACGCCTGCACGCCCGATGGACCCGAAGTCTGTGACGGCAAGGACAACGACTGCAATGGGCTCATCGACGGGGATGACCCGGGCATGATCCAGCCCACGGTCAACTTCTGCCGGCAAACCGGCGAATGTGGTAAGGGCCCAGGCGGCTCGAAGCGCTTCCCCAGCGACGCCACTTTCCCGGTGTGCACCACCCCGTCCGGCGCCAGCAGGCCGAGCTGGGTTTGCAACTACCCGGCCACCGTACAGCTTCTCGGCCCCAATCAGCTCGCGGCGCAGGAATCATGGTGCGACGGCTTGGACAACGACTGCGATGGTGCGGTGGACGAGTTCGCGTCCACCGTTTTGGGTACACCGTGCAGCGACAGCGCAGGTCTGGGCGAATGCCGCCGCGTCGGAAGCATAAAGTGCCAAGCCGACAAGACCCTGGCCCCGGCCTGCGATCTGTCCGGCTCGCTAGCCGCCACGCCGACCGACGAGATCTGCGACGGCTTGGACAACGACTGCGACGGGCTCACTGACGAGAGCTGGGACAACCCGGCCGGGCTAGGACTCTCCCTGTGCGCGGGCCAAGCGTGCAAAGGCGTGCGCGATGCCGTGGTCCACGTCACCGCCGCCGGTGCGCCAAGCAACGGCTACTACATCTACACCTACGAGGCCAGCCGCACCGACGCGAACGCGACCTCGGCCGGCTCTTCTTCCGCCCGCGCCTGCTCGCGCCAAACCAGTGCAGGTGGCGCCGGCGTTCTGCCCTGGAGTTCGGTGACTTGGGCGGCGGCCGATGCCGCTTGCCGAGCCGCCGGTATGCGCCTGTGCAAGGCTGCGCGCAACAACGATGTCGTGACCGCCGACGAGTGGGGTTTTGCCTGCACGCTCGGAAACCTCTGCACCAGCGGCTGCTTTCCTTACGGCGCAACCTACGATGCGACCCTGTGCAACGGCGCCGAAGCGAACCGCAACGCGGCTGCGACCGTGGGCTCGTTCAAGAAGTGCACCACGTCCGGGGATCTCGACCCGGCCAGCGCCGGCGAGGCGGTTTTCGACATGAGCGGCAACCTGGCCGAATGGACCGACGATCTGCGCGGCACCCTGGCCGATGGACGCAAGATCTACACCGTTCGAGGGGGAGCTTTCGACACTTACTCGGTTGGCCTAGGTTGCACCTTCATGGCCGCCGTGCTCGCACAGAATTTCTCGTATCCGGACACCGGGTTCCGCTGCTGCTCCTCATGCGCGCCGGGCCTGGCCGACTGCAACGGAAACTGTTTGAACTTGGCCAGCGACAGCGCCAACTGCGGTGCGTGCGGCACCGCGTGCGCGGCGCCAGCCACCTGCAAGAACGGCGTATGCAAGTAGTTGGCACGCTTGCTCTTCTGGTTTTCGCAGCTATCGCAGCTGGGTGCCAGAGGGGAGCCGCTTCGGTTGACGGATCCACTGCGCCTGGACAAGACGCGGCCATGGTGCCCATCGATACCGGCGGCTCAAGTCCCGAACTTGATGTGTTCTCAGCCGGGGGCGCGGGCGGTGCTGCGAGCGATGGCGCTAGCGGAGGCTCAGCAGGAGGCTCGACCGCGATGGCCACGGCCACAGGTGGTCTTCCTTTGACGGGTGGCACGGCCAGAGCCGGCGGCAGCGCGGGCACGTCCGGAACCGGCGGCAGCTCGGGCGCGGGCGGAGCCGGTGGCACCGCGGGTACGGCTGGGGCCGGCGGACCCCGGAGCACAGGTGGAACAGCGACGGGAGGCGCCACGACCGTGGGCGGAACGACAAGCGCCGGCGGAACCAGCGCGGGCGGAGCAGGCCCGGCCAATTCCGGCGCAAATGTGAGGTTCTCGCAGGCCAAGCAAGTAATTGATGGATTCGGTGTCAGCAACGCCTGGTTGTACCCCCCCAGTGCGTCGGCCAAGACCGCGGTCTACGACGCCCTCTTCAGCATCAGCAAGGGGGCCGGGCTGTCGCTTCTGCGCAATCGCGTCCCCTTTCGAGAAAACCCCAAGAACGACGACAAATTCATCAACAAGAACAGCGACGGAACCTACCAGTACACCGCCAATAGTGATGGCAGCAAGACCTTTTCGCTCAATTGGTCCAACTGGGATCTAAACAATACCAGTGCGCTGTTGAGCGACATCAAGACCAAGGGGGCGGACTATCAAGTAACGAAGTTCATGAGCACGCCTTGGACGCCACCCAACAACAGCGTGAGCAAGTGGAAGCTGAGCGACAGCTACAAGACCATGAACTACAGCACGCCCGAGGTGGGCGGCACCCTTGATCCCACCCACTACGCGGACTACGCCGACGTCTTGGCGGACTATGCCCTGGGATACAAGGCAAAGTTCGGGGTGGACTTGTCGGTCCTTTCCCTGCAAAACGAACCGAACTTCCAATGCACGTACGAATCGGCCAACTGGACGGCCGCGCAGTTCCACGACTTCTTCGCCATCCTGAAGACGGAGTTCACCAAGAAGGGTGTGTTCACTCAGCTGCCGAATCTAAAGATTATGGCGCCCGAGTTTCAGAACGTGAAGGAGGATCTCATTCTTCCTACGCTTAACGACTCAAACACGTCGGACCTGTTGGGCGTGGTGGGGGTTCACCAGTACGAATTCGGAAAGAGCAACGTGACGTCGTACACGCCACCGACTCTTACCAACTCGCTGGCCGCAGGCAAACCGATCTGGATGACCGAGTTCAGCACGGCAGCGTGGACGGGCGACACCAGCATCACCGACGCGCTCATCGTCGCGCGGCTGGTCCACATGGACCTGGTGGTCGCCCAGATGAGCGCGTTTCTCTACTGGTGGGCGTGGGGCAGTGGCAACGGCGTTCTCGCGCTAGTCAATGGCACCCAGCCCAAGCGCCTCTACGCCCTTGGCCAGTACAGCCGCTTCATTCGTCCTGACTGGATCCGGGTCGACGCCGTGGCGAATCCAGCCACCAACGTGTACCTGTCTGCCTTCAAGAACCCGGCCGGAGACCAAATCGCGGTGGTAGCGATCAACGCTGGCACATCCCAGGTCCCTCTCGCTCTGACCATCGACTCTGGACGCTTTGGCGCGTTGACCAGCTACCGCACTTCGGCGAGTGAGAACCTCACTAGCGTTGACGCGGTGGCGGCCGGCGCGACGGTGACTGTCGCCCTAGCCGAAGTTGCGCAGTAGAGCGGGCGAAGCCCGCCTAAGTGCCTGAAATCACGTGGTCGAGGCTCGTAGGTCTGGACTACAAATGGGCTTGTGGACCCCGTCGATTCCAACCCGCTCGGGCAGGTGAAAGCCCAAGCGAGCGAGCACCTCGACTTGGCGCCTGTCGGGCCGGCTCACGCGACGAAGACGGAGCTCTCGGCCATCGACCAGCGGCAAGATCATATCGCCGCTCTTGATCATCGAGACAGTCGAAAGGACTTTCCGCGC
>PMBS01000160.1 GCA_003153015.1 Myxococcales bacterium | reverse complement strand
AGCGGCGAGGGCGTCACCGTGGCAGAGGCCTTGCGGTGGGAAAGCAAGATGGTGGTGGAAACCATTGAGATCGCGGCCTTGTGGCTGGCCGACACCGACTCGCTGGCTCTCAAACTCGCGTGCGCTTCGTACTGCGGGGACAGGGCACGCCACTTTGGCCTGCTCTCCAACCGCCTGGCAGCCCTCGGCTTGGCCCCTGGTTCATACGACCCGCGCCAAGGCGGCTACTCGCGGCTTTTCGGGTTCCTGCGCTCGCTGCAGACCAGCGAGGAACGTGCCGCGGCGGGGTTCCTGACCTTGGCAGGCATGAGCGCGACCCGGCTGGGCGCGCTCGCGTCTTTTTGTGAAGACAAGGGCGACGGGGAAACCGTACGCTTGCTGCGTGATGCGATTCTCCCCGACGAGGAACGCCGGCTGGAACTGGGTCGCGAGACGCTGGTTGCCCTGGTCACCACTGACGAAACCCAGGCCCGGGCGCGCAGGGCGTCCTACAAGACCGTGGAGTTGCTCACTGACCTGTACGATCCCGCCATGTTTCGCAAGATGGGTGGGCGCGGCCCAACGCGGAAGTAGGAAGACCACTACTCCACGTCGCACACGACAACCGTGACATTGTCGCGGCCACCGCGGTCGTTGGCCATATCAATGAGCTGCCTCACCACAGCGTCCCGATCACCCTGCAAATAGTCGTGGACCTCGCCGTCCTCCAGGTAGCCGTGCAGCCCATCGGAGCAGAGCATGAAGCGATCGCCAGGATGCACATCTAGACTGATGGTGTCCACCTCGACGTAGTCCTGGTGGCCGACTGCCCGCGTAATGACGTTCTTGCCAGGCGAGCTTGCTGCCTCTTCCGGCGTGATCAGCCCCAGCTTGAGGCGAAAGTTCACCAGGGTGTGGTCCTCGGTGAGCTGCACCGTCTTGCCATCGCGGGAAAGGTAGACTCGGCTGTCGCCCACCTGGGCGATGAAGGCAGTGCTGGATGTCACCAGGAGCGAGGACAGGGTGCTCGACATGCCCTTCTGGCGTGGATCGAGTTGGCCCATGCCGAAGACCATGTAGCAGGCCGACTGCACCGCACTTTCCAAGAGGCGACGAACCAGCCCCAAGCTCTCTTCGGTCGGGGCCGCGGCAAAGGCACTCAGCGTCTTGCGTCCGCGCTTCACCCAGGAGAGCACGAGATCCACGGATTCGGCGCTGGCCACCTCGCCCTTGGCATTTCCTCCCACGCCATCACAGACGATATACAGGCCCAGCTCATCATCGCAAAGGAAGGCGTCCTCGTTGTGAGGGCGCCGGCGGCCGACGTCCGACTGACCTGACGAGTGGATACGCATGGGGTCCGATTCATGGTACTACGAAACTCCTGCACAGCCCAGGTTCTCCGTGCGATCTTCACGTGTTAAAATGAGCGACTGATGCCAGAAGAGGGAAAGGACGTCACATTTCCCTCGCAGTTCGGGCGCTATACCCTGGTCCAGCGCCTGGCTACCGGAGGTATGGCCGAGGTCTTTAAGGCCAAGATCCTCTCGGGCCATGGCTTCGAGAAGCTGCTGGTTATCAAGCGCATCCTGCCCAACCTGGCGGCAGACAAGACCTTCGTCTCCATGTTTATCGACGAGGCCAAGCTGACCGCGCAACTCGTCCATCCAAAGATCGTCCAGGTTACCGATTTCGGCGAGGTCAACGGCCAGTACTTCATCGCCTTGGAATTCGTGGACGGCTTCGACGGCCTGGCCTTGCTGCGTTCGGCCTCGCAGAAGCAGGTTCGCCTGCCCGCTCCCCTATGCATGTTCATCGCCATGGAGGTTCTCGACGCGCTCGACTATGCGCACAACGCCAAGGACGTGGACGGCAAGCCGATGCACCTGGTTCACCGCGATATTTCGCCCTCCAACGTGTTCATTGCCCAGCGCGGCGACGTGAAGCTGGGGGACTTCGGTATCGCTCACGCGCAGGAACGAGAATCCAAGACCCAAGCCGGGACATTGAAGGGCAAGTACGGCTACATGTCGCCTGAACAGGTTACCGGAGCGGAACTGGACGGTCGCAGCGACCTCTTCGCTGTGGGCATCGTGCTGGCCGAGATGCTCATGTGCAAGCGCCTGTTTACTGCGCAAAACGATCTCGACGTCTTGCTCATGGTGCGCGACGGTCGACTGGAGCGCTTCGACAAGTACGCCAAGGACATTCCCCAAGCGCTCGAAACCATCGTGCGCAAGGGTCTGGCGAAGAACGCAGACGACCGCTTCCAGACCGCCGCCGAGTTTCGAGACGCGCTGCATGACCTGGAATTCCAATTCGGCCTGCGCGTGGGCCCGTCGGACGTTGGTCTGCTGGCCTCGGACCTGTTCGACAAGAGCCCCGAAGCGATGCAGCGGCTGAAGGAGCACTCACGCAGATGGGAGATCAAGTCGGACGACGCCTCGGCACGGCGGCGCGCCAAGCCCGACCAGTCCTTGGCGCACAAGGGGCAGGGCGCCGAGTCCGAGGAGACCTCCATCCCGATCGACATTGACGGCCCTGATGCGGGTTCTCCCGACGGGTCCGAGCCATCGCCCGCCGCCACCGTGGTAGTCGCCGCGCTCGACGACGCCTTGGCCAAGTCGATGTCGCTGGTCGAGTTGGACCAATATGCGACCCCGGTGTCTGTTCCTGCACCTGGCTGGACTCCGGCCTCGGTCGATCATCTGACTGGCGGGCTAGGCACTCCTTCCCCTTTGGAAAACGCTACACCCATTCCCGACACCTCCGCCTTTCGCGCGACCGGCGCGAGCGGCTTGCGCCCAAGCCTGGTCCGTTCCACCTCGGGCGAGCATCAGCCCAGCCCAGCGGCGGGTCCGGTTCCGGCGAGCACGCCCGGCGGCGAGCGTTTGCTGCCGCCGGACAGCACTGGGGATCTGTCGCTCACCTCTACCATGCGCGCAATTGCCGACCTGGCGGTCATGGCCGAGACCGGCCTCGTCCGCTTCGCCCGCGGCAGCCAGGCGAAAGACGTGTACCTCGTGCGCGGGGCGCCCGAGTCGGTCAATTCCAACATGTCCGGCGATCGCTTTGGCGAGTACCTGGTCACGCGCGGTTTTTTGCGCCTGTCCGATCTCGAACGTGCGCTGGCCGAGATGCCTCGCTTCTCGGGCAAGCTGGGCGAGGCCCTGGTTGGGCTCGGCTTCATGCGGCCGCTCGACGTGTTCCGGCTCTTGTCGCAACAGGTACGCGAGCGCGTGATGGAGCTGTTCACCTGGACCGAGGGCGAGTTCAGCTTCTTCCGTGGCCTGCAGAACCCAGTGGCCGCGTTCCCACTCGGCCTCAACAGTTTCGAGATCCTCGGCGCTGGCGTGCTGGCCTTGAGCTACGATTTCTTGGCCGGCCGGTTCGCGCCCTTGGCGGGCTTCCGACCGCGCGCGATGCCTAACCCCCGTATCAACCCCGAAGCCTTTCGCCTGGGGCCCACCCCACGTGAGGTGTGGGGTCTGCTCGACGGAAGCCGCACTCTTGCAGAATGGACCGAGAGATTCGGCTCACCGGATGAGTTGCTCACCTTCTATCGAACCCTACACCTGCTGGTGGAGACGAGCCTCGCTCAGTTCGAGTAGCGGCATTGTGCCGGTTGGGGAGCCGGTGGTCCGCCAGGAAGTTAGCTTTTCCACCACAGAGGGCACAGAGAACACAGAGACGGATCGGAAAGAAGACAGGGTTGTGTGCTGTCCGAACCCCTTCTCCTTCTCCGATCTCTGTGCCCTCTGTGGTGAGAAAGCTAGCCAGATCCCAAAGACGGCCGGGCCCAGTCGGGGAGCGGCGCCTCGACGCGCAGAAGTTGGCCTGTCGTCGGGTGTCTGAACACGATCGCGGTGGCGTGCAGATGCAAGGCGGTTGGAGGACCGGGGTCCGCGCCGGCCTCGCCGTAGGTGGTGTCGCCCTTCACCGGCACGCCGAGGTAGGACAGGTGCGCGCGCACCTGGTGAGTTCGTCCCTTGCAGAGACGCGCCTCGATGAGACACGTCGTGGACCGTTGTTCCACGAGAGCAAGTTCGGTGACCGCGGGCAAGGGCTGGCGGCCACCGCCCAGTTTCACCCGCGATCCGCGCCGGCCCACCCGGCCGATAGGCATCGCCACGACCAGGGTGCCAGGCTGGGCGCCCGGGCTCACGAAGTCCTTCTCACCGGCGCCCAGATGGGGAAAGCGCCCCACCACCTCGGCGCGGTAAGTCTTCTCGCATTCGGGCGCCGCAAGGGCGTTGCGCAGGCCTGGCCAGACCGCGCGCCGGCGCGCCGCCACGAGCACGCCGGTCGTGCCGCGATCCAAGCGCTGCACGAGTCCCCCTTCCCTGGGATCGGGCGAAGCGGCTGCGCACTCGGGAAAGCGAGCCACCAGGGCGCCTGCCGCGCTTGGGCCTTCGCCGGCCCGCAGCGGGTGGGAGGGCAATCCCGCCGGCTTGTCCACGACCACGAGGTCATCGTCGGCGTACAGCACGGCAAGGGGGACCTCGGCCGCGGGCGTGGGCACGACCCGGTCTGGGATGGGGGCAGTGATCTCGATCACCTCACCCTCACGCAGGTGCAGCCCCTTTTTGCCAGGCCGCCCCGCGACCAACACGATTCTCTCGGCTATCGCCCGCCGGGCAGCGGTCGCACTACACACTAGCTTCTGCCGCAACAGGAAGGCATCCAAGCGCAACCCTGCCTCCCCCGTGCCCACAACGAAGCGCATGGCTGCCAAACCTACCGCTTGCTCGTCGCCGTCTTCGTGGCTGTGGATGCCGGGCGCGGGGCTGGGCTGGGCTTGACCGCGGGCTTGGTCACGGGCTTCCCATCGCTCTTGCCGGCTGGTTTTGCCGCCAGTGCGGCCGGGGCTGGGCGTGCACCGCTGGCGGTTGCCACGGTCTTGACCGGACCGCGGACCGCCGCTGTCTTGGGCGCCGCGTGCGTCGAGGTGTTCTTTGCCAAGATCGTCTTGCCGCTCAGCGCTGGGCGCTTAGGGGCCGCGCTGCGGGCTGCGGTGATCTCGCGCGGCAGTTCCGGGGTCGGAGAATACACAACGATCTTTTGCCCCTCGCCGAGCTCGCTGGTGGCCGAGAGCCGGTTGATGCGTGCCAGATCGCCGGGTGCAAGCCCATAGCGCTTTGCGATCTTGGCCAGCGTGTCGCCCGCGCGCGCCGTGTATTGCAGTCGTGTCTTGCCCCGGCGGGCCGCCTCCAAGTCCAGGAATTCCTGCGAGCCCAACGTGACCACGCGAATTTTGTCCGGGTCAAGCAAGGCCACATTCGCCCGGTCGAAGCCATCCCGTGCGAAGACCTGCAACACCAACTTGGGCTGCAGCTTTGCCTCGGGGTCGAGGTTGTTCCACTCGACCAGGTTGTCAACGCTTACGTTAAAGACATCGGCGATCTGATCCAGGGTGTCGCCGTCTCGGGTGCGATAGAAGACACGTTCGCAGCCCGGGCAGCCAGACGTGCGCTCCGGCACCGCGACCAGGATGGTGTCATCGCTTTCGTCGCCCCCGCTCGACGTGGGTGCCGGGGCCCCGGCCCGGACCGGAACTAGGATGGTGGTTCCCCCGCGCAGCTCGGTGGTGTCACTCACGCCATTGAGGCGCTTGAGTTCGCGCGCCGAAACCCCGCGCGCCTTGGCCACGCTTTCCAGTGTGTCGCCGAAACGCAGGACCAGGGTTTCGAGCCGTTCGCCTGATCTGCGAAGTTGCGCGACCGCCTGGGCATAGAGCCCGGCCGAGCCCAACGGAATGCGAACCGTGCAGGGACCGCGATCGGGCGGAACGCGATCGCGCAGAAGCTCAGGGTTGAACGACTCGATCACTTCAGGGCTGGTGCCCGCGGCCCGCGCCAAGGTGGCAAACGACGTCCCCGGCGGCACTTGGATGGTGTCGTACGCCCAGGGCGGATCAGGCGCCACGTTGGCAAAGCCAAACGCAGCCCGATTGTGACCCACGATGGCCGCGGCCAGAATCTTGGGCACGTAGAGCGTCGTCTCCCAGGGCAATCCCGATTCGTGACGACAGAGCTCCCAGTAGTCGTTGGTGTTGTAGCGGGCGATGGAGCGCAGGATGGCACCGTACCCCGCGTTGTAGGCGGCGAAGGCCAGGTGCCACGAACCGAAACGAACGTACAGGTCTTTGAGATAGCGCGCGGCCGATTCGGCGGCTCGCTCGGGATCACGGCGGCCGTCGACCCAGTGGCTAACCTCCAGCCCGTAGGCGCGCGCCACCTGGGGCATGAACTGCCACACCCCGCCCGCGCTCTTGTTCGAGGTAGCGCCCGGCTCGAAACCACTTTCGACCATGGCGAGGTAGATGAGATCCTTGGGCAGCTCGTTGCGCGCAAGCACAGTCTCGAAGGCCGCGCGAAAGCGCTCCATCTTGCGCAGCCACGACGCCATGATGGCGTGGCCCTTGGGATCGCTCTTGAAGAAGTCCAGGTAGCGGATCACCTGGGGCGCCCAACGCACGGGAAGCTCCGGCAGGGTCAGTGACTGGGCCCACGCGGGTCTTGCCGAAGCAGCCGCCCGGTCGCCCCGGGCTGGCACCTCGGGGCTGCGCAACTGCCGGGGGATGTCGCCGGTCCCGCCCCAGCGGCCGACAAGGCCCGGCGGAAGTGGCAGGGCAGCGTCGTCAGGCTCGCTGTCTCGCAGCTCGGACGTGCCCAAGCGCGGAAAGGCTCGCTCCTCGAAGCGGTGCACCTCGCGTAGCTCTGGGCTTTCGTTGGCGTCCGGCTCCTCCAGCGGAGCGCCGCGCACAGCCTTACGCTCGGCCGGGTCTTCTTGGCCAGGATCCGCGCCAGATCCTACAGCCTTGCCTGCGGTTGCCGCCGGGCCGGAGCCGCGCGCCGGGGGTTGGCCAGCCAGCGCAGGAGTCGCGAATGCGGCCATGCCGATGGGAATCAGGAATCGGGCAGCGCGCGCGGTCAGCCGCATATGGCCGGATCGTACAGGATCACCCACAGGGGACCAAGAAATGCCCCATTCGCTCAATTGCCTCCCCGGTTCCGCGGTGGTATAGAGGACACGGGTGCACATATGGGAACTACCGAATGGCTCGTTGTTCTCGCCGTCGTCCTGCTGGTGTTTGGCGCAAGCAAGCTCCCCCAGCTCGGTGATGGTCTGGGCCGCGCCATCAAGAATTTCAAGCGGGCTGTTACGAGTGCGAACGAGATCGAAGTCTCCCCCAAGAAGGCTGAGATTCCGGGCGAGCAGCCCAAGCCAGCTTCAGCCCAGTCCAGCGAGCAAGCACCCAAGCCGTAGTCTGCTAGCAAGAAGGCGCTCGGCAACCGCAGGTGCTGGCCACCGTCGCGTGCGGGCTCCCAGTCAGGGCAGATGCCAACGTTCCATTGGTAAGGAAATTCCGCTTTGATAACGCGGAATTGCAACTTAGCACTTGACGCGCCATAGAGACAGGGCAGATTAGGAGCATGACTGCACGCACGATCAAACGGTATTCAAACAGGAAGCTGTATGACACCCATGACAGCCACTATGTCACTTTGCAACAGATTGCCGCTCTGATTCGCAACGGTGACGAGATCCGGGTCATCGACAAGACGACCCAGCAGGATCTGACGGCTGCCACAATGGCGCAGATCATCTTCGAGGAAGAGAAGCGGGGCCCCCGCCTTCCGGTCGAAGGGCTGCGTCGTATTATTCGCAGTGGCCTAACGGCTCACTAACATGGGAACCCTGGGAGGGTTCCCATGCCCTCCCGCGCTCTGGCTACGGCGGGCAAAGCCCGCCTTCGCCGACGCGATCATGAGAACCCTGGGAGGGTTCCCGCGGATAGCGACAGCCTAGGTGACGAGGGGGCTATCCCCGCGACCGTCAGAAGCCCAAGCCCGCGCTGAGCGATAGGGCGCTCTGGGTGGCGCTCCGATCCTTGGCGCCGCTGGATTGGCTTGAGCCGGCGAAAAAGGCCTCATACTGGGCCGCGAAGACTACGACTGAGAACTTGAGCTTGAATCCGGCCAAGAGTCGAAAGCGAGTGATAGCGTCTTGGTCCGGGAAACTGAAGCTCGCGCAGTACGCGCTTCCGCTCCCCACGGGTGCAGCCCCAGATGGGGTGGCTCTGCATGAAGGTATTGCGTCAATACGTCCGCTACTGGCGAAGATCGAAATCCAGCTCAAGCCGGCAAAGGGTTCGATCCGCGCTGTCTTGAGCAGGGCAAATCCCTTCGATACCAGCAGGTCGAGGCTGGTAGTGGTCATCGTGACCTGATCCGTGCCGGTCAGGAATGAGACCGCCAAGCGCAGCGCGAAGGAGGGTAGGGGTCGGTCGTCGAACCCCTCATGGATTGCCACCTTCGCGTAGCCCTGCCAGGACGTGAGGTGCGAGTCGAGCAGGTGCATCGCCCCGAAGCCCAGCTCCACGGTTGGCACCGGCGGCAACGAGATCCCCTTGCTCACGAAGGCCCCTACCGTGGTCAGATTGGGATCCGGCCGTGGTCCCCCGTATGGATTGGTCGCTGACGCGCCTTCCACGCCGTTCCAGAGTGATCGGTGGTTGCTGATTTCCGTCAGGCCAAGTTCGAAGGAAAGTTGGAACCCCTTCATCCCTCCTGTTCCAGCCACCGAGGGGATGCGGGGCGCGAGCACGACACCCAACTCGGACATCAGGCTGCGGAAATCCTGCCTGCCATTGAGGTCGGGCACAACCGAGGTGATCGAGCCGTCGGGCTGGCGCTGGACCCACGAGCACTCCGGGACCTTGAGAATGGACGGCGTCGAAGGACACAGGTTGAGAAGCTGAAGGTCGTTCTTTCCAGCCCACGCGCGAGAGGCAAACGTGGGAATCACGAATATCAGGGATAACGCGACAAGGCGAAGGCGAACCAAGCCCATAGGAGTGCAACGGTAAGTTTTGCTGGTCGGCCCTGTCAAGGAAGGTCTCAAAGGTGCCCTACCAGCCGCGGGGTATGGTGTGTACGCGCTGCGTGCTCGGGTTTGACCGCGCGGTCTTCGTCCCGTAGCTTGCGGAACACATGTTTCCGTTCTTGACCAGGCTCTTCGGCGAATCGGCTTCCGTGCTCGGCCCCATCGGGGTCGGGCTCGCCGTACTGGCCACGATCGTCCTCTTCTTCTTCGCTTATCGTTTCGAACGTTTTGTGGCTGTGCGCTATCTGCAGCGCACAGCTCCCTCGCGAGCCATCCGAGTTGGTTTGTACCTGGCGGTGGCGGGAGTTGCGGCGGGCCTCGGCATGCTGGCCGCATCCCACGGCCGCGTGCGCGGCCTGGAAACCGCGGCTGTGGTCTTCACCCTGGTGGCGGCCCTGGCCATGCTCTTGTTCATACTCCTGCGGGTATTCTCGGTCTTCACCACGGTTTCGACGATGGGAGTTGTCCTGGGAGTTGCATCGCTGGTGGTGGTGCTGGCCGTGACCAGCGGTTTCGAGCGCGAGTTTCAAGACAAGGTCCTGGCGGTCAACGCACACCTCATCGTGACTTCCTACGGCCTGGAACGAGATATGGCCGAAGCCGAGCGGGACGCGCAGGTCATCAAGAAGAGCCTGGCAGGCCTGCCCGGGCTGGAGCGCATGTCCACCTTCAG
>PMBS01000277.1 GCA_003153015.1 Myxococcales bacterium | reverse complement strand
GGTACTTGCATGCCTCCGGTCAACGCTCCCGCGATCGCAAGGCGGTAGTCCCACTGCACATTCGTCTGGGACCTCGCTCCGAGAATCCAGAAATCGAGCAGCCCCGCCAGGCCGAGCTGCAGCTCCACGGCAGCTATCGCGCGCCTCCACAGGACCTCCATGCCTGCTGGAACACGAACCACCTCACCACGTCCGCCACTCCAATCGCGCTCGGTCGGGCCAGAAACACCACCCCACAGGCGGACCAGGAGTCCGGTATCCATGCGTGCACCCAACCTGCGAGCGAGGGAAAGCCGCAGCTCATAGGGTTCCAGTCCTGCCATCTGGCTGGCAAGTCTTTGCGAGATGCCGAGTGAGATATCCCACCTGGGGCGCATTGCGAGTCGGGGCTCGGCGCTGACTGGCGCGGGCGGGCTAGGAGGCGCTGGGGACGCCACGACGATCGGCGGACTCTTGCGGGCAGCTTCCTCCTCCGGCAGTTCGACTTCCTCAAGATAGCGCTGGACGATGATGGCCACGGTATCGGCAAGCGCGGCGCAGTCGCGCGCACGTGCAGCACCGGGTCTCGCCAATGTCCGAAACAGCCGCAGCTCCCCCTGTTGGTCAATCAGGGAAACACTTGGCTCCTCGGTCGTTCCAGTCGCCGGCAACACCAGGGTCAAAGCAGACTCTGCATCAGGTCCGCGCGTGCTCTGCGCGGCTGGCGCATGTTCCGACAGAGCAGCCGACACCTGGCGCGCCGACGGGCAGCCATCCTCCGGCCCCGGCGCGACCAGCACCGATACCGCTTGCAAGATCAGGAGAGCAAAAGACGGCTGCACGAATCAGCCATTGTACTATCGAACCAGTCCGAACGAGTTACCTGACGTCTGGCCCGGAGTCAGACCCTATTCCGGACGTGCGATTTCTTCGACGAAGTAGGCGTTGCGATGACGTGCGTTGGGAAGGTGCGAGTCCCAACAACCCGGCGAGCAGAACACTAGTTTTATCTTGCCCGAGTTGCAGGTGGAGACAGAACAACGAATCACCTTGGCGCCTGTGGCGATAGGCTTGCGGCACATGGAACAAACAAAAGCCGGCGTGGTAGTCATGAGCCGAACCATTTACCACGTTGGAGAAGGCGCCGACCACCGCTCATGACGCCTTCCCCTCCTTCAGCGGCTTTCGTGCACCTGATGCGCTGCCGTGCGGGTTGACCAGTACCGGCGAGCGCCCGAACCGCTGACGCATGCGATTAACCGTATGAAGCACCGGCGGATAGGCGAGCATCCGCTCTTCCATGCGCCGTTTGCCGGGGAAATCGAGCAGGCTGATGCCAATCAATATGAAAACCAGGCCAGGGCCAGGCACGAGAGGCAGGGCCATGAAAATACCCAGCGGCACCATGAACCAGCCGAGAGCGTTCTTGAGGATTCGAACCGTTACGTGCACAACCGCATGTCGCTGCCAGAAGCTGGCCGCGTGGGGAGCCGGCGAGCTTCGCTCGCCGCGTACCATCGCGGGAGGGTTTGGCGAGGCCGAGCGAAGCGAGTGGGGGGTGGTGGCAGGTGGGGGGCCGAAGGGCGGAACGAACCCTCGCAGGGTTCCCGTGTCGATAGACCTGCGCACGAAGTAGTCAGAAGGAAGCCACAGCACCACGGCCACGCCGAAAAGAAACGTCAGGGTGGGCACAACCACTGCAAGGGCCACCCCGGCTGGCCAGCCCAGCCCGACATAGGCGCGCACCAACCGATGGTAGAACTCGAACACAGGCGTATTCTGACGCACGACCGCAGCCGGTCGACGGGAAAGATCCGGATCGCCCGACCTCGCACCGATTCTCAGGGTTCGGGGCCGGGGCCGGACCCGGCACGCAGATCCGGTTGTGTGCACGGTACAGACTGGCCGTCGGATCCGGTCCCGGCCACCGGCTCCGGCCACCCTCGCGACCCGCGATCCGCGGGCCGCCCCCTTGGACGGCCCGGAGTTCTTCGACAGGCTCTGGCTACCTGTCTGTCATGGCCCGCGCATCGGCCCTAGCCTCGGCCTTGCTCTCAATCGGAATCCGCATGCCGTAGAACGACCGACGCACGAAGTAGAAAGCGATGAGCAGGAAGCCCGCCGCAAGGGCGCCCCGTAGGCCGTCATCCAGCTTGACGGCCAGCTCGACCGCCAGCAGGCCGAACAGNNCCACGGTGTCGCCCACCACGCAGGCGGCGTGCAACTCGCTGCCCTTCTCGTTGAGCTCAGTCTCGACAACTTTCTTGGCATTGTCCCAGGCGCCCCCGGCGTTCGCCATGAAGATGGCTTGATACAGGCCGAAGAGTGCGATCGATATCAGGTAGCCGATGAAGAAGTAGGGCTCCACGCAGGCAAAAGCCAGGGTGCTGAAGAACACGGTTAGGAAGATGTTGAACATGCCCTTCTGCGCGTACTTGGTGCAGATCTCCACTACCTTCTTGCTATCGCTGACCGATGCCTTTTCAGTGCTTTCCAGCTTGATGTTCTTCTTGATGAACTCCACCGCGCGGTAGGCGCCGGTGGACACCGCCTGAATCGAGGCGCCGGTGAACCAGTAGATGACGGCGCCGCCGGTGACCAGCCCGAGCAGGAAGGGCGCGTGCATGAGGGAGAGATGGTCGAGGTTGGTGGTCAACTTCTCGGTGAGCATCATGATGATGGAGAAGATCATGGTGGTGGCGCCCACCACCGCGGTCCCGATGAGCACGGGCTTGGCGGTGGC
>PMBS01000200.1 GCA_003153015.1 Myxococcales bacterium | reverse complement strand
GCCCGCGCAGGCTACGCACGATTCAGTGAACTGCGTACGCAGATCCTCGCGCTCTCGCGCCAGAACACCAACGTGCGCTCGCTCGCCATGTCCTTGGACCAGAAGCGCAAGGCGATGTTCACGTGCCAGGACGCCCTGTACGCCTTGCAGCAGCAGATCGCGGCAGAGCCGATACCAGAGGCTCCCAGCAATCCGCGAAGACTGAGCGCCGGGCCGCAGACCGGCTATTGACAGTCGCCGATCGCATCCTTCGCCAGGTTACTGGGCCGCCGCCCCCGACTCCCGCGAAGACTTTGCGGACCAGACAAGATTCAACCCTTCCGTCTTTCCGGTCCGGCTCTGTGGCCTCTCTGGTGAAAAGGCCAACCAAGTCCCAAGGCCAGCGGTGACGCGTGCCGGAGGCCCGCCATTCGCCTACCATGGTTCCTCGTAACGCTTGCGTTTGCGCCACAAGGTCGAGCTGTCGATGCCCAGGGTTGCTGCCGCGGCGTCGAGCGAAGCTGAGCGCGCTAGAACGGATTGGATGTGGGCGCGTTCGATGGCGTCCAGGGTGAAGTCGCCGCCCACGGTCGGCTGGGGTTGCTTGGCGCCCGCGATGCGCTCGGGAAATGCCTGCGGTTCCAGGCGCGGCGAAGGCCACAGTATGAGGGCACGTTCGATAGTGTTGCGCAACTCGCGCACGTTGCCCGGCCAGAGGTAGCCGGCCAGTGCCTGTTCGGCTGCGGGGGAAAGCTCGGGTACCGGGCGTCCGAGGGCTCGTGCGAAGAACCGCAGAAAGTGTCGCGCCAGGGGAAGAATATCCTCGGCTCGTTCGCGCAGAGCGGGAACCTTGATCTCGATCACGTTGAGCCGATACAGAAGATCCTCGCGAAATGTACCGGTCTTCACTTCGGCATCCAGATCGCGGTTGGTGGCCGCCGCCACCCGCACATCCGCCCGTCGCGTGCGTGTCTCGCCCACGCGTTCAAACTCCTTGTCTTGCAGAAAGCGCAGCAGTTTGGCCTGGAGATTGGCGGGCATTTCTCCTATCTCGTCGAGAAACAGCGTGCCCCCCTGTGCCGACTCGACCCGCCCCGGCTGATCGCGCACGGCTCCGGTGAAGGCACCCTTGCTGTGGCCAAAGAGTTCGCTGGCCAGAAGTTCTTCGGAAAGGGTAGGGCAGTTGACTACGACGAAGGGGCTTTCGCGCCGTCTGCTTCGTTCGTGCATGGCGCGCGCCAGGACACCCTTGCCGGTGCCGCTCTCTCCCCGGAACAGGACGGCTACCTCTGCCTGCGCCGCCCGACTCACGACCTCCAGAACCGCGCGCACTGCCGCTGACGACGAGGACAACAGAATGTCGGGCGCCTCGTTGCGCAGTCGGTTTTCCAGATCGTCGGCGCGCGCGCTCAGCGACCGCTGCTGGGCGACGCGTTCGATGAGATGGCGGATCTGGGCGGGGGCAAAGGGCTTGGGCAGATAGTCCCACGCTCCTCGGCGCATGGCCTCGACTGCGGTTTCCACCGTGGCATAGGCGGTCACCACGATGATGGTGAGGTTGGGGTTTTCGGCAAGCAGAAGTGGGATCAGATCCAACCCACTGTGCATGCCCAGGCGAAGATCGAGGAAAATCACGTCGTAGGTCGCGCGGGCCATGGCATCCAAGGCGGCTTGCGGTGACGTCGATTCGGCGACCTGGGCGCCCAGGCCCTCAAGACACACGCGCAGCGTGGCCCGAATGTTCTTTTCATCGTCGATGATGAGGACATGCAATTGCGACACGCGGGTAGCATACCGCCTAGCGGGCGGGTAGTGCGAACCGGCTTCTTCTTGACCTGCGCTTCGCTGCGACGCGGGCCGAGCGACGGTCATCCGCGTCGGTGAAAAGGCAGCATCATCCCGGCCCCGCCTGGACAAATTGCAGGCAGTTGTTGCAGCATGGTTGATAGTCTGACATGGGAACCCTGAAAGGGTCCGCTCCGCCCTTCGGCCCCTGGCGTGGCTTTGGGGAATCGGGCATTCTTTCGTCATGCTCGACGCCACAGCTTGGACTCGCCTGTTCCTGGTTTCGACGGCCGTGTGCCTGGGGTGCGGAGACAGGGCGGGCGGGCCGGGCTCCTACACCGGGCCGGGCAAGACGCTGAAGGTGATGACCCGCAATGTGTACTTCGGCGCCGAGGTCGACGCGTCGCTGGCGGTGGCGACACCAGCGGCGATCCCGCCGGCCGTGGCGGGGTTGTGGGCGGCGGTGCAGCAGAGCGACTTTCGCGGGCGGGCCAAGCTGCTGGTCGACGAGATCGTGGCCGAGCAGCCCGACATCATCGCCCTGCAGGAGATGGAGCTGTTCCGCATGCAAAGCCCGAGCGACTTTTTGCCCGGGGCGAGCCCCAACGCCGAGGACGTGGCCCCGAATGGCGACCTGCTGGCCATTATGCAGGGTGAGCTGGCAGCGCGCGCTCTCGACTATGGGGAGCCCGTGCTAGTGGACCCCCACACCGACATAGAGTTGCCGAGCGTGGACGCCAGCGGCGCGACCTATGATCTGCGCATGACCGACCGGAACGTGGTGTTTGTGCGGCCGAGCATCAGCGCCAGCAACCCGCGCGGCCAGGATTTTGCGACCTCCTTCAGCGTACCCGTAGGCGGTGTGTCCAGCGGCATCTCCATCAAGCTGACCCGCGGCTTTGGTGCGGTGGATTTGCTGGCAGACGGCGTGCCCTTCACCTTGGTGAACACGCACCTGGAAGTGGGCGGCTTCCTGTCGGCTGATCAGGAGGGCCAGGCGCAGAACTTGGTCGACGCGCTAGTGCCGGTGTCCGGTCAGGTGGTCCTCGTGGGCGATTTCAACAGTGCAGCGGACGGTTCGACCACCACGACCTATCACATCGTCACGCAGGCGTTCAGCGATGCCTGGCCCAAGGTGAATGCAACGGATCCAGGCTTCACTTGCTGTACTGACATCACCGCCGCCGCGCTCTCGCCGACGGAACGAATTGATTTGGCTTTCTATCGCGGCAAGGTGCGGCCCGAAGCCGCCAACCTAGCGGGGCTCGACGCCAGCGCACGCACCGCCGGTGGCCTGCTTCCCTCGGACCACGTGGGTCTGGTCACCACGCTCACGGTTGGGCAATAGCTGTCGGGGGCCAAGGTCACCCCGGGAGGTCAGGCGCGCTCGGGATCACTTGGGCGGCGCAGACGGGTCAGGGTGGAGCCAGCCGCCGGGCGGTACCGCTTGCGGTAGTAGGTGTCGAGGAAGGCCGGGCAGCCCTCGGCCACCAGCAGGCGGGCCACCTCCTCGGCAGCCAGGATGCCCTCGTTGAGATGGGTCAGGATCTTCCCGCGCAAGGGTTCGAGCGGCAGCGCGCGGCCGCCGCGAAAGGCTTCGATCCACACCCTTGTGTGAAGTACAATCCTTTCCCCGTGCCTTCTCATTACCCCGTCGCCTCCTCGGTCCCGGTCCGCTTTCGCCGCCTGCGCCCGGCGGCTGTGCTCCCTCACTATATGACGCCGGGCTCGGCGGGCATGGACCTGGCCTGCGCTGCCGATGGGCCGGTGACCGTGCCTGCGGGCGAACGAGTGGGGATCCCCACCGGGTGGGCCATGGAGTTGCCGCCTGGCTACGAGGCGCAGGTGCGCCCGCGTTCGGGGTTGGCTTGGAAAGCTGGGCTGACGGTGGTGAACGCGCCGGGAACCATCGACAGCGACTATCGGGGTGAGGTTGTGGTCTTGCTGGTCAATCTGTCCCGGCAGCCAGTTGTGGTCCAACCCGGCGATCGTGTGGCCCAGATGGTGATCGCGCCGGTCATCCAGGGGGCAGTTGAAGAAGTGGCCGAGCTGTCAAGCAGCAAGCGCGGCGACGGCGGGTTTGGGCACACCGGTTGATCAGAATGCATCGAGTATGATTAGGTGCAGACATGAGCAGCACCGTGATTGACGTTTCCTCAAGGCGAGCCGGCATCGTCGGCGTCTCCGGGTATTCGGGGATGGAACTGGCGCGCATCCTAGCTAGCCATCCGCACTTCTCCCTTGGGCTGGTGACCAGCGACAAGTGGGCGGGCAAGCGTCTGGGCGCCCAGCTTGCCGTCGCGGCGCCCGCGGCAGACTTGATCTGTTTTTCGCATGAGCAAGGCCAAGCCCACTTGGGCGAGGTCGACGTCATCTTCCTGTGCACGCCGGCCGAGGTTTCGGTCGAACTGGCGCCGCGAGCGCTGGCTGCGGGCGCGCGTGTAGTTGACTTGTCGGGCGGGTTCCGGCTGGCGGCTGACCAGTTCCCGCAGTGGTACGGCTTTACCCATCCCGCGCCCGAACTGCTCGCCCAGGCCGTGTACAGCATGCCTGAGGCCACCAACAACGCCGAGAAGCTGCGCACAGCGAAGCTGGTTTCCAATCCAGGCTGCTACGCTACGGCCTCGGTGATGGCTGTGTTGCCGCTGCTGCGCGCAGGCTTCATGGAATCGGACTCGGCGATCATCGACGCCAAGAGCGGGACCACGGGCGCGGGCCGCAAGGCGAACGAAGAGATGTCGTTCTCCGAGGTGGCGGACGACGTGCACGCCTATCGGATTTTCCGCCACCAACACGCGCCCGAAATCGAGATGGCCCTGGCCTTGGGCGGCGCGCCCCACGTGCGGGTCACGTTCATTCCCCACCTTCTTCCTGTGCGACGGGGCATCTTGGCCACCGCGTACGGACGGCTGCGCCACGGCACCGGGGGCAGCGACCCGGCCGGCGGCGTGCGCAAGGCGCTCGATGACTTTGCCGAGGAGCGGCCCTTTGTTCGCGTAGTAGCCCCCGACGAGGTTCGGCTGCAGGCGGCAGTGGGAACCAACCGCGTGGTGCTGGGTGCTTCGGCCGACGCCAGGCTGGGCATGGTGGTGTCCTTTGCGGCGATCGACAATTTGCTCAAGGGGGCGGCCGGACAGGCCGTGCAGAACGCAAATCTAATGTTCGGATTTCCGGAGACGGCCGGCCTGCTCAGGCTGGCCGGGGCCATGCCATGACCGACAGCCACGGGCCGCAGCCGGAATCCCTGGTCGATCGACGCGACTTGGTGGTCGAGGCGCTCAAGTACATCCAGAAGTTCACCGGCACGCGCGCCGTGGTCAAGTACGGCGGCGCCGCCATGGTCAAAGAGGACCTGAAGCGCAGCTTTGCCCTGGACGTGGTCTTGCTGCAGTCCGCGGGCCTGCGGCCGATGGTGGTTCATGGCGGCGGACACGAGATTACCAAGACCTTGGATCGCCTGGGCCAGAAGAGTGAATTTATCGACGGCCAGCGGGTGACCGGCGCGGTAGAGATGGGCGTGGTCGAGATGGTTCTGACCGGCAAGGTGAACACGGAGATCGTAGGCCTGATCAACACCCTGGGCGGAACCGCCATGGGCCTGTCGGGCAAGGACGCGCATCTCATCAAGGCGCACAAGCTGCCGCCCCGGCCGGGCAAGCCTGACCTCGGCTGGGTGGGCGAGGTCGAGAGCATCAACACCGAGATTCTCGATCTGCTGCTCGACAAGAACTACATGCCGGTGATCTCACCGGTGGGCTTGGGCACGGACGGGGCCAGTTACAACATCAACGCCGATATGGTGGCCGCGGAAATCGCGGTTGCGGCCAAGGCGAAAAAGCTCATCTTCCTGACTGATGTGGCCGGGATCTTGGACGAGAACGGCCAACTGCTTAGTGAGCTGCGGGCCGCGGATCTGCGCGGTCGGTTGCAGGAGGGTCGCGCAGTCAAGGGCGGCATGCAGGTCAAGGCGCAGGCCATCTTGCGCGCCCTTGCGGGCGGAGTGGAGGCAGTGCACGTGGTCGACGGCCGCGAACCCCACAGCGTGGTGGTCGAGCTGTTTACCGAGAAGGGCGTGGGGACGCTGGTAACGGCGTAGGGTCGCGATCCATGATCCCGCGCTAAGGCGCGGGATCAGAGCGTAACCAGCCGTGGCGCTTGGCTTTTGGTGCGACGAAGCCGTCACCCGGATGGAGGTCGTGTGCCACCCACGCAGTCTGGCACCACCCACGTGCGGCGTCTGGCACCACCCACGGGCGGCGCTTGTCCTACCGGAAATACCTCGCTTTGAACTCCATATTGATATCCTCAATCTCCTTCAGACCATCTATGTACGGCTGATACATATCCAAGGGATCTCCCGTTCCATACACTCCACACGCGGAGCAATTCTCACAGCCGCCCCCGCCGCATCCGAGCGAATCCCTGACTATCTTGTCTCGCTGTTCCCTTGTTGTGTTCTTGATGAGATATTGCTCAAGCATGATCTTCCGGGCTCCTACCGCCCCACGATTTCCTTGAGATACGGCAGGATTTCGTCCCTGAACTCCTTGCGCTTCAGCGCGTACTCCACCGTGGTTTTGATGTAGTCCAGCTTGTTGCCGATGTCGAAGCGTTTGCCTTCGATCGTGTATGCGTGGACGCTCTCCCGTTCATTGAGTAGCCTTATCGCGTCGGTCAACTGGATCTCGTTGTTCTTACCCCGGGGCGTCTTTTCGATGGCGGCAAAGATCGACGGTGTCAGCACGTAGCGTCCGCAGATCGCCAGGTTGGACGGCGCTTCGGCGAGGGTGGGCTTCTCCACGAACTGGTGCACTTCCATCACCCGCTCGCTGATCATCGTGCCGCCCAGTATGCCGTAGCGGGACACCTTCTCTTTGGGCACGGTCTCCGCGCCCAGCACGGTGCCGCGGTACTGCTCGTAGATGTCGATCAGCTGCTGGGTTGCCGGGATCACCGAGTCCAAGACGGTATCGCCCAGGAGCAGGGCAAAGGGCTCGCTGCCGGTGTGGTGGCGGGCGTAGTAGATCGCGTCGCCCAGCCCGTTGAGTTCCTTCTGGCGTATGAAGTGGATGTTGGCCATGTCCGACAGGCGGCGCACCTCGTGGTACATGGCTTCGTCCTCTTTGCTCGATAGCTGGTCTTCCAGTTCGAAGTTCCGGTCAAAGTGGTCTTCGATAGCCCGCTTGCCCTTGCCCGAGATGATCAGGATGTCCTCGATGCCGGAGTCGACCGCCTCCTGCACCACGTACTGGATCACCGGCGTGTCTATGATCGGCAGCATCTCCTTGGGTTGCGCCTTGGTGGCGGGAAGGAACCGGGTGCCCAGGCCCGCGGCCGGGATTACTGCTTTGCGAACCATGAGTCACTCCTTGGCAGGAAAGGGATGGGTCAGTTGATGTAGGGCTTGATGACCCTGACTTTGATCTGTTTGAGTTCGACGATCAGCTTGTTGAGCACCTCGTCGCTCGGGTAGATGCCGATGATGGAGCCGCCGGAGCCGGGGAACTTCGCCGACGCGCCGCAGGCCCGGGCGCACTCGATCATTTCGATGTTGCTGTCGCTGATGTTCATGATCTTGCGCCGGAGATCGAAGTTCTCGTTGATGAGCCGGTTGAGCGTGAGATAGTCTCGCGTGAGCAGCGCGGTCTTTCCCTCCTCGGCCACCTGTGCCAGCCGGGCCAGGGTCTGCAGGGTGAGGGGGTCGTTGTTCTTGTAGCGGGTTGCCAGATCGTTGAGCACGACCCCGGACACCTTACTGAGCTGGGTCTTGTAGCCGATGTAGAGATTGGGCAGAAGGGAGGTGTCGATGCGCTGGTAGTGGCCGTGTCCCTGGGCGTCCATGATCTGCTTGGCGAAGTTCATGTAGACGCATCCCTCGTAGGTCTGGATGACCCTATCTTGGAGTCCGGCGTTGATCCCGAGTTCGTCCTTCTCGGCCGACAAAATGAGAGAGGGGAGCACTTCGATGGGGACGTCGATCGCGTAGAACTTCATGAGCGCTCGCATGGTCGCCGTCACGATCGCGCTGGATCCGGCAAGACCCACTTGCCGCGGAATGGAGGAGCGGTAGCGTACCGCGAAGTTCCGGTTGTGCAGTTGCAGGTTGTTCCCGCGCGCATAGCGGTAGAAGGTGCGGATCGCCGCCTTGACCAGCCGTTCGCCGCCGTAGTAGCCGTTCGCTTCCACAGAGTCGGCCAGCTCGTGGATGCTGCGGTAGACGCTCAGGTCCTCATCCATCGGCTCGACGCGCAGTTCGGGCGCCTCGTACAGGGACACCGAGGCGGAGAAGTTCTTCACGATGATGGAAATGGTTTTGCCGAAGTACCCGTCTGACGGGTTGCCCAAGAGACCGGCGCGCGCGTAGGCTTGTGTCTCAATGATCATGGGATGTGCTGTGCTCTCACTTGCCGCCTGGCGATGCACGCGCCATCAAAGCTGGTGCCCCAAAGGGATAGACGAAAATCGAAGCAGCTTCCAGTGATTGGGGAACAAACCGAGGAGCCTGCGGGAGCCGCAAACGGCCGCTACGGAACGTAGGTGATTATCTTGCAACCCGAACTGCAATCACCGTCGAGGCCATTTTGGGCGCCGTGGTCGCACTCCTCGGGGCCATTGATGGTCCCATCGCCGCAGTGAGGGGCGAGCTTGCATTGCGGAGTGCAGGTACCGTACGTGCCGTCATTGGTGCCGTCGTCGCATTCCTCGGGGCCATTCTTGATGCCGTCACCACAGTTTGGGGCGAGAATGCAACTCGGGGCGCAGCCACCGTATTCGCCAGTGTTGAACATCGCCCCGTCGTCGCATTTTTCGGGCGGCTGGATCTTGCCATCGCCGCAGCCACCAGGGTTGCGGCAAGCATCGGTGCAATTGGGATCGATAGAGGGTTCGCACTCCTCCCCGTAGGCCGAGTCAACCTTGCCATCGCCACACCTCGGTGCCAGGGTGCAGTCGGGATTGCAGGTCCCGTAGGTCCCATCATTGGCGCCGTCGTCGCATTGCTCGGTGCCATTCTTGACGCCGTCGCCGCAGAAGCCACCACGCTGGCAAGTCGACGTGCAGCCACCATAGCCATCGCTACCAGTTGCGTTCTTGGGGCCGTCGTCGCACTCTTCAGCGAAGTCGGTTTGCACGATGCCATCGCCACATCGCGCGGGCAGCTTGCAGCCCGGGGCGCACGCCTTGGACGAGCCCGAGCCATAGGCGTCGGTGTTAGTGCCGTTGTCACACTGCTCGCCGTCACTGACGACGCCGTCGCCGCAGTAGGGTCCCCACTTGCACTCAGAGGTACAGCCGCCGTACGCGGGTTTGTCGTTCGAACCCGGGCAGCTCGCCGGAGCCGTGACTGTCCCGTCGCCGCAGTCGCACTCCTCCCCGCCCGTAGCTACGCCATCGCCACACTTAGGCTGGCAGGCCGATCGGGTCGTGGTGAAACCACTAAGGGTGAGCTGGTAGTTCGACTCGGGCGGGTGCCGGTCGGCGCCGAAGATCGCGATCTCGTAGACCTTGCCGGTGACCAGGCCCAGCGGGACGGTACGGACGTGGAAATCGGCCCCGTCCGCGGCCGTCGGAGGCAGGGGATTGGTGTTGGTCGGCGAACAGGCGTTTGAGCCAACCGTGACCCCGGTGATGTTTCCGGCAGCATCGAGGCAGCCACCCTCCGTGACACTCGCGTTACCTGGGCTACCGGTGACCGTGACCTTGCCAGGCAACTGTTGGTGAATACCTCCGAGATCGAGCACCAGAACGCCGTTGATGAAGATGAAGAGATCGTCGTCGCCGTAGAAACTGAGACTGATGCCGGTGGTGCCGTCGTAGACGAAGTAGTAGCGCGCCTCGTCGGTGAAGTAGGAGTCGTGCTTGGTGCCAGGAGTCGCTACGACCCAGCAGCCATTCGTCAAGACAGCTCCAACTGGACAATCCGCCGCAGTCACGCGGGGTGGGAAGAAATACTGGTCGCCGGTGCAGGTGGTCCAGAAGGGAGTGCCATTGCCATGGTTCCAGTAGGGCCATAGGTTGCACAGCGTGACCTGGCTGGGATTCAGCAGGTCGAGGGGGTAGAAGCCATTGTCCGGGCCCGCAAGATGCGGATTGCTGGCGTATTGGTAGACATTCGTGCCGATACTGGTCATCTCGAGAACGCCTGTGAATTTCTTGCTGACCGTGCCCGTCGTGTCATCGGTGAACCACTGCTTGAGGCTGTTGGCATCTTTGTAGGCGGGTGTCGTCCCCTTCCAAATTGGGCCACCTGGGGTGCTGGCGGTATAGCCAGTCAGCGTGCCGGAGGAAACGCCGGCGTTGCCGGTCACGCTGACAGGCGTTCCGGCGGTCCCGCCCAAATAGCCGCCGGCCCCGCTGGAAAGCGGACTGTCGTTGGCGGCCTGGGTGTAGTTGCCGGGAATGCGGGCCGAGTTGCCGATGTTCCAGTCGCTGAACTGGCAAGCGCAGGTCGTCGTGGTACCGGGCTGCGGTTTGCCGTTCAACAGATTCGCAGCCACGATACCCCAGCAGCGAGTGGTCGAGTCGTTGCCCTTGGAAGGCCCACCCGAGTTGGGAACGCAGATGGTCGTGGGCGAGGTCGAGCCCGATTTCTTCGTGCCCAGGAAGAAGAAGTCCGGATGTCCGCCTGAAGCGACATTCTCGGGCTGGAAGTCACGGTAGATGATGGGGAGCTCGAGGCATTGTCCTGTGCCTGACTTGCAGGTCGTGGAGTCCTGGCCGATCGCAGGCGTGCACGAGAAGCCACCTTCGATCTTGCACGTCGACGAACAACCATCGCCATCTACCAGGTCTCCGTCGTCGCACTCTTCACCTGGATCGAGGTTTCCATCGCCGCAGGTCGAGGTACAGGCCTGGGTCTTGCCCGAGCTGTCCAGGCAGCTCGGTTCCTTGGTGCAGGTTTTTGAGCAGCCCTTACCGTCACCATAGAAGAGGCCGTTCATGGCATTGCATCCGCTCGGCAGCTTGTTCGGATCGGTGCCGCAGTCGCACAGCTCGGTCTTCTCCTGAACGCCGTTGCCACAGACGGCCATATTGCACTTCTGTCCCGCCGTCGGACAGTCAGCGCCGGGCTCGATCTGGCAGGTGCTGGAGCAGCCATCGCCGCTTGCGCTGTTGCCGTCATCGCACTGCTCGCCTTTGAGGATCTTGCCGTCACCGCACTTGGCCATGCAGGCCTTGCCGACCACCCGACACTGGTATCCTGTCTCGACGGTCTTGCAGTCGGCCGAGCAACCATCGCCGCTGGCTGTGTTGCCGTCGTCGCACTGTTCGCTGCCCTCGAGGACGCCGTTACCGCACGTCACGGCGGAGCATTTGCAGCGCTGCCCAGGTGTGCACTGGCAGCCCGCATCCATTCTCTTGCAGTCGGATGAACAACCGTCGCCATCGTTCTGGTTGCCGTCGTCGCACACTTCGCCATTCGAGATCTGGACGACGCCGTCGCCGCATCGCGGGGCCGGCTTGCAGGGAGAGCCGGGTATTGGACAGACGAAACCGCCCTCGAGCTGGCAAGTGCTGCTGCAGCCATCGTTGCTATCGCTGTTGCCGTCGTCGCAGTCCTCGCCCGCTTCGATGCGCTTGTTGCCACACTGGGACATCAGGACGCAGGGTTGTCCGGGGGGATCACATTTGTAGCGGGGGTCCTGAACCGTGCAGGTGGAATCGCAGCCGTCGTTATCGAGAGTGTTGCCGTCGTCGCAAACCTCGCCCGCGCCGATGCTGCCGTCGCCGCAGATGATCTTTCGCGTGCAGGCACCCTCTTTCGGGCAGTTCCAGTTGGGCTCGACCTTGCAGGCGCCGTTGCACCCGTCGCCGGCCAAGACGTTCCCGTCGTCACAGTCCTCAATGCCATTTTGATTGTTCTTTCCATCGCCGCAGGCCTCAGGATACTGGGCCTTGCAGCCCGCGGTGTTGGTGCCTTTGCAAGCCCCAGAGCCACTCGTCGTGCCGCCGGACGAGGTGACGCCGGTGCTGAGGCTGATATTCCCACCGCGCGTTCCGCTCGTGCCCGCTTGCGCACCAGCCGTGCCTCCCTTTCCCCCGCCGCCTCCCGTGCCTTCGGTGTTTTCAACCCCCGCGTTGCTGCAAGCCACTGCCGCCAAGGCAAGAACCACCGCGAAACCGGCCCTCGTTAGATGGGTTACACGTTGACCAAGAAGCATCGATTGTCTGGTGCGGGCTGTTTTCATCGGAGAATACCTCACGAAGAAAGAGACTCTGGCGAATGCCCTGACTTGGTAGACTATACACCGGGATGCATGGGCGGGAGGAGGAACAAGCTCGATTTGCTTCCTGTCGTATTGCACCCCGATCGTTCGCCACGCGGCTGCATCCCGACCAGTGGTCGTGAGCAGCGCCGGTTCGCAGGGCGGCAGGCGCAGCGCTGTTCCCGAGGCACGCAAGCCTTTGGAATCACGCTGATTTTTCCCTGGGTTTAGGGGGGCATGGTTGACGTAGTCTCCGTACTCAGACAAAACGCGATGCGGCAGAAGGAGGACATGGCTTGCTCCTCCTGCCGCCCGGGGAGTCGGAGGTGGGTCCCTGCTGCGCCTCGTGTGCGTCCGTGTCGGTTCGCTCACTGTCCACACCTGCGCGGAGATGCTAGTTCCGTGATCCCAGCGGGTGGAAACGGAGGCGCAACCGGAAGCGGAGGAGTGGGTGGCAGGGTAGGGAGCGGAGGCGCAACCGGGAGCGGTGGCGCGGGCGGGGGATTGTCCTGGGCAGAATCCATTGAAGGTTGCCGGAAACTCGCGCCCTTCTGGTCCATGGGTTCGATTTAGAGCGCATTTCACGAACGCGGCCGCAAAGCCGCCCTGTGGGCTACTCTGGCGGGTTGGGCGGGTGGTGCAGCAGGTGGCGGTCGACGTCGGCGGCAAAGTCGTTGCCTGGATACTTCTTGACCATGACCCGGGCTGCTTCCTCGGCCTCTGGGTATCGCTCCATGTTGGCCAGCGCCTTGACGAAATTCCATTCGAATTCGGGTGCCTGAGGGCTATTGGGAAAGCGCGCGAGCGCCTCTTTCGCCAGCTTCAGCGACAAGGGAGGGTCCGACGCTGCCAATTCGTGAAGCTTGGCCATCAATGAGGCCTCGTCCAGCAGCGTTCCGGCGTCCTTGCCCGCAGGCTGCCGGTAGTGCGCTGCACTCGTTATGGCAGAGTCTGGGCGTGGGGTCTGGGCCTGCGGTCTTCGGGCAGCATCGGGAAGGGCTGGGCGTACGCTTGCCACTGTGTCTGGTTCTTCGACTGAGGCTGGCTGCGGTGGCCTGTGTCGAAGGGCGAGCGCGCCGAGCAAGATTGCCAGGGCAATGACGCCGAGGGCTCCCAGAACGATGATTGCAGGCCTGGACATAGCTTTCTCGACCGACGCGCTCAGCCTACTTCAGTGCGCGAGCAAAGACAACCGCGAGCGCGCGGGCTCTGGCTCTACTTCAGACTCGGTATCTGGTCGCGAGTTATGGTGTGGGAGTCGGCGTAGATAGTCTTGAGATTCGCCCATTGGCTGGTCTCGTACCCTGCCCAGACGCTGAACAGAACCCAAGGCGCCGCAGTGGGGAACATAGTGCTGGGATTTGGGGCTGTGCCGCACTCATGCAGCGCGATCGGCATCGTGCTGCCCATGATGCCTTTGCAACTGCTATAGAGCGAGGTGAACGGTGGGTTACTCCCGTAGGTGTCCCCTCCCGAGATGTCGACCACGCTCGGGCCTGGCCAATAAGCGGAAGTCGGAGAGCCGCTATAGGGCATGAGCCAGATGATATTGGTGTTGCCCTTGGTGGCGGTGAGGTAGTTGAACGAGTACTTCCACAATGCGATGAACTCGGCTCCTGTTCCCTTGCTCCACCAGAACCATCCGTTGGATTGCGTCTCGTGAAAGAGCGCCAAAATCACTGGCATGTTGGCAGCCGCCATGGCCTTGAATTGAACCGTCATGTAGTCGAGCCTGGAAGTCCAGGCCGTGTTCTCCGCGGTTCCCGCCGTTATGATGTTGGTGAAGAAGCCGCTGCCGGGGCTAGACTCGGAACAGTTGGTACCGGTGTAGCAATCGTTCATGCAGGTTGTGCCGGACACCGGCATGCCGCTGTGGTAGCGATACATGACCAGCCCACCCGCGTTCCAATGGGCAATGGCATGGGTAGTGGAAATGTTGACGCCCGTGCAGCCAGCGCTGCTGTGGTACGCGAAATCGGTGCCATGAACCGCCGGGGTTTTCAGGCCCTGGCCGGCGTACGAACTGATGTCAGTGGGGTTATCGCTCCAGTTGGCTTCCTGCTGCCCTGACAGGACGCTCTTCCCGTAGATGCTGTACAGGTAGCAGAGCGCGTTCTTCGTCTGCTGCGTGGCATTGGGGGTGACGGGCGTCACGTTGCATGAGATGGTAGATGTCGAGCCACCCGCGCCGCTGGTCGTACCCCCGTTCGCGGTCGTGCCACCGTTCGCGCTGCTGCCCCCGGTCCGAGTCACACCGCCGGTCGCGCCGCCGCCTCCGGTTCGAGTTGCACCGCCGTTCGGGGTCGCACCGCCGTTCGAGGTGCTGCCGCCGTTCGAGGTCGCGCCACCGGCCGAGGTGGTGCCGCCGTTCGAGGTGGTGCCGCCGGCCGTGGTCCTGCCTCCGTTCGAGGTACTGCCACCGTTCGAGGTGGTGCCGCCGCTTGAGGTACTGCCGCCGTTCGAGGTGGTGCCGCCGTTCGCAGTAGCTCCGCCAGTTCCCCCAACCGTCCCGCCCGTCGTAGTCTCGCCACCAGTTCCGTTGTCCGAGCAGCCAAGCAGAGCAGCAAGCGAAACGGCAAGGGTCATACTGAGAATCTTCGTGTTCATGCGACGTCTCCAAATCGGGTGAGCAGATGGACCGGCCCCGGAGATCGCTCCGGCCTACCGTGACAAGGGGGCAGCATTCCGGGAAGCTTCATGAATTCGTCGCCCGGGTCTCGGCTTCGAAGCCCGGCGCCTGCTGGCGAATAGCCATATTTGGACAGACGAACGACTCTGAGGCGTCGCTTCATCCGAGCGCACCGTTCCAACAACCATCCCTCTGTCACAAGGGCATCCTAGGGGGCCTCCTGTGAGCCGTTTGTCAGGGTGCGGTTACTGTAGCTGTCGGACGACCCCGCGGTCGCCTACCCCGATGCAAAGGAGCTCCCGTGCAACGACATCGTCACGAATCTTTCGGCCTTTTCCTCGTCTATGGTCTCGCGATGTCCCTGGTCGGGTGCGGCCAGGGATCTGGAGGTGCAACCAACACGAGCGGCGGCACGACCAGTGCGGGCGGAACCACGAGCACCGGCGGATCTGCGAGTACTGGTGGCGCACCGAGTAGCGGAGGCTCTTCAGCGAGTTTCCCGGCTACGGGCGGCGCCCAAACGACGGGTGGAGTTAAGAATTCAGGAGGATCAGTTGGAAACGGAGGTGCCTCGTCCGCGGGCGGAAGCACGAGCACGGGAGGCACCAAGAGCACGGGAGGCGCCACTAGCGCGGGTGGCGCCACGAGCCCAGGGGGGGCGACGGCGACCGGCGGGGCCGGAAGCCTAGGGGGGGCGACGGCGACCGGCGGGGCCACTGGCGGCGGCGCGCGAACCGGTGGCGCCACTGGCAACGGCGGGACCGCAGGTACGGGCGGCGCCACAGCGGCGGGCGGCACCTCAGCACGAGGTGGGGCCACGGCAACGGGTGGCGCTCGCTCGGGCGGCGCGAATGGCTTAGGGGGTGCAGTGGCCTCGGGAGGTTCGACTGGCGCGGGTGGCGCCAGCAGTGCAGGAGGTTCCTCCACCGACGGTGGTACCTCGACCACCTGTGGCGCAAGCACAACGCCGAATCCGAATCCATTCGGCTGCACTTTCGCTTGGGGAGTCAACGGGAGTCCAGCGAGTTACCTGCAGTTCGCTTCCGACTGGGCTGGCTACAACATTCCGGCCAGTGGCGTTTTCGGTTCCAACGGCTTCAACTCGGCCAACTTCCTCAAATCCTTTGCGAACTCGACGGCCGTTCCCACCTACTACGCGTACATCATCGGGTACTACGGACACGCCCTCGGCTACCCAGATGGGAACCTGGCTTCTCCTGGTCAAAAGAATCTAACCAACGCGATGGGACCGGTGCTTCTCGGAGTCGACAATGCCGCATGTCCATCGGGCACGATCTGCGACCAGAATCTGGTGGTCAAGGCGTACGCGTGGTACGCCGCGCAGACCTACGCTGTCTACAAGAAACCCGTCATTTGGCTGCTCGAAGGAGACTTCGTTCAATACTCGGTGGAGGGCGACGCGTCCGGTCTCTCATACGCGCAACTCGGCCAGCTTGCCGCGCAGATCACCATGGCGATCAAATGCAACGATCCCCCTGCCGTGGTCGCCATGGACTACTCAGGCTGGATCAGCTCCTCGCAATTGACCTCCTATTTTGGCGGAATCGCTGCCGCCATGACTGCCCTGGGTGCGAGCTACGACATGGTGTGGACGACGGGACAAGGCAGCAGCGCCAGCCCGGGACAAGCGACCTACGCAGCCTTGCACACCCTGACTGGCAAACCCATCCTGGTCGATGAAAGCTTTGGCGCTTCGGCCCAGAGCGATACTTGGGCGAATCAGACGCCGGCTACCATCAATGCGCGCATCGCCGGAGGCGTTGTGGCGGCGAACATAACCACGGCTCCTCCGTCGTACCTGCAGACCAACCTGACGACCACGCTGGCACCGTCCGCACTCAATTCAACCTGCCCCTGAGAGTCAAGGGCCTAGCGACGGATCGTTGGGGTCCAGCTCCCGCAGCGCGCCCCGTTGGCAGAAGACCGCACGAAGCTCGGGGCGATCGATGCGCTCCCTGGCTCCCGGTGGTCCCGGCGAGCCCAGGATATCCCACGCGCCTTGGTAGGCACCGAGACGCAGGACCACGAGGTTGTTGGCGTCGCGAGCCACATGTAGGACCGGCGTGCTGAGGGCCGCAGCTCCGCCGATGTAGTAGATCACACCCACGAACAAACTCTGGCCGCCGCACGAGACCCGAAAGGGATGGGTGGGATACGGTTGTTCCAGAGCTGCTCCATACAGCGACGACGCTTGCGGGGTCATGAGCATCAAGGAAGAATTGAAATGTCCAGAATGGTCGCATGGGCCCTCCACCGGAATGCAAGAGCGGCTCGCCTCCCAGAGAGAGTATGCCAGCTTCAGCGATTCCCGGGAAACCGAATCCCATGATTTCCACAATCTCGACGACGCGTTTGCCTTGCGCCTCGTGTATCATGGCAAGGGATAGTCGAGGGATCTCATGTTTGCCCGCTTTGCACGTGCACAGGACGCATCCTCCCGGGTGTTCGTGGTAGCCGTGCTGGGCGTGGTCATTCTGGCCGCGTGGTCAGCCTGGTTTTTTCTGGCGCGGGTGGGGCTTTACGAGGTCAGTCGCTCGGCCCGCCTGGAAGTGGCAACCGCCCCCTATGATGTCGACTCGCCGGTGGCGGCCCGCCTTTTGCGCAGTGCCTTGGTGCTGGACCGGCAGGTACAGCAACGCGAGATCCTGGTCGAGCTGGATGCCGAAGCGTTCCGCCTGGAACGAGCGGCCGAAGAGAGCCGACTGGCGACGCTGGGCCCGCAGATCGAAGCCTTGCGCGAGGAATTGACCTCGCAGGAACAGGCCATGCGCGGCGAGGGGCGCGCCAATGCGGCGCAGGTGAATGAGGCGCGCGCCCGGCTGCGAGCCTCGGATGTGGTGGCCCAGCAGAAGGAGGCGGAACGGGCCCAGATCCAGTCGCTGCACGACAAGCGCCTGGTGGCGACCTTGGACCGCGATCGTATGCAAGCCGAGGCGCAGCGACAAAGCGCCGAAACCGAGGCGGCGCGTGTGCAGGTGGGACGTCTGGGCAACGAGGGCGCGGTCAAGGTGAGTGAGCGCAAGGCGCAGATCGCGGGTTTGCAGGCTGACGTCGCGCGCCTGCAGAGCGAGCGCGCGGACGCCGAGAGCAAGGTGCGCATACTCGACCAGAAGATCGACTTGCACCTGATTCGAGCGCCGATCGCCGGCCACATCGGGCATATGGTGAACCTGCGTGCGGGCGCCATGGTGGCCGAGCGCACCCGTTTGTGCACCATTGTTCCCACCGGCGGACTGCGCGCGGTGGCCTTCTTCGACCCGGCAACTGCCGCTGGACGGGTGCACACCGGGCAGAACGCGCGACTGCGCATGTTCGGTTTCCCCTGGACCAAGTACGGCATGCTGCAAGCCGAAGTGGATCGCGTGGGCAACGAACCGAAAGACGGCCTGATTCGGGTGGAGTTGGTCTTGCACTCGCCCCAGCGGACGAACATTCCTTTGCAGCATGGCCTACCGGGCAGCGCCGAGGTTGAGGTGGATCGGGTTTCGCCCTTTGCCCTGGTGCTGGATGCCGCCGGCCGATTCCTCATGAGCATGCCGGGAAGTGCCGTGTCCGCCACGCCCGAACCTGCAGCGGTTCCCGACAAATGAGCATGGCCGCTTCTGAGGACGAGGGCGAGTCGGAGAGAGCGCGGGAGCGACGGCATTTTTTCGCCCACGAGGTGGTGCAGACCTCGGGCATGGACTGCGGCCCGGCAGCCCTGAAATCCCTGCTAGAGGGTTTCGGCATTCGCGCCCATTACGGCCGGTTGCGCGAGGCCTGTCACACCTCGGTAGATGGGTCGTCCATCGATACCCTGGAGGAGTTGGCCAAGAAGCTGGGCCTGGACGCCGCGCAGATGATGATGCCGGTCGAGCACGTGCTCCGGCGCGAGGCCGAGGCGTTGCCTGCCCTGGTCGTGGTCAGGTTGCCGTCGGGGCTGACCCACTTTGTCGTGGTGTGGCGGCTCTTGGGCCGGTGGGTCCAGGTCATGGACCCGGGCCGCGGCCGGCGCTGGATGAGCAAGGTGGATCTCTTGCGCGACCTGTATGTGCACGAGATGCCGGCCCCGGTGGCGGACTTTGCGGCGTGGACGCGCGAGCCGGGCTTCCTGGATCCGTTGCGGCGCCGATTGCAGAAGCTGGGCATCTCTGATGCCGGTCCGCGCATTGCAGTCGCCGCAACCGGCGAAGACTGGCATCCCTTGCTTGCCCTCGACGCTTGCGCGCGGGCGACCGAGCGTCTGGTAAGCGGCAAGGTGGTTGCCCGCGGGCGCGCCGCGCGAGCCTTTGAGTGTCTCTTGGCAGATGCGAGCAGCCGCGGGACGTCGGGGCTTGTCCCCGAGACTTTGTGGACCGCGCGCCCTGCCGCGCGGCCCGACGGGCCACCCAAGCTGGTGGTGCGCGGGGCCCTCGCGCTGCGGGTGTCCGGCCGAGCCGCGGACAAGCCAGGGGAAGCGTTGCCACCCGAGCTTGCGGCGGTGCTGGCCGATGACCAGTCGGGTCCGGCGCGCAAGCTGGTCGAGCTCCTGCGCGCCGACGGGCTCTTGCGTTTCTTGCCCATCGTCGCGGGGTTGGCGCTCGCCGGGGTAGGGACGGTGGTGGAGTCGCTGCTTTTCCGCGGCGCCATCGACATTGGCCAACGCCTGGCTCTGTTTGAGCAGCGCCTGGCAGCGGCGGGCGCGCTGCTGGTGTTACTGGCTGGGCTCTTCTTCGTCGAATGGCCCCTGGCCCGGGCCTTGTGGGCGGCAGGCAGTTGGCTGGAGATGCGGCTGCGCCAGGCCTTCCTGCGCAAACTGCCCCTGCTCGGGGATCGCTACTTTCAGAGCCGGCCCATCTCTGACATGGCAGAGCGGGCGCATCTCCTGCACTGGTTGCGTCTTCTGCCTGGGCAGGGTGGCCAGCTCGTACGCTCTATCTGTGAAATGCTCACCACCACCGCCGGCGTGATCTGGCTGTATCCCTCGGGCGCGCCGCTGGTGTTGACCATGGTGGGGCTGATGCTGATCTTGCCCTTCTGCTGTCAGCCGGCGTTGGTGGAACGCGATCTACGCATGCGCGGCCACGCCGGTGGCTTGGCGCGCTTCTACTTGGACGCGCTCCTGGGCCTGTCGGCAATTCGCGCGCACACGGCCGAGCCGGCCCTGCGCGCCGAGCACGGCGGCCGCCTGCGCGAGTGGGCGCGCGCGGCTCGCGACGCCACCCGCCTGGCGGTCACTATCGATACCGCACAGGGCTTGCTGGGATTCGGTCTGGCGGCGGTGGTGCTTTTTCGCTACCTGGTGTCAGCCTCGGGCTCGGGCTGGGCGATCTTGATCGTGTATTGGGTTTTCATGCTGCCGTCTTTGGGCCAGGAGATCGCGTTTCTCATCCAACAATACCCGCAGCATCGCAACGTGACCCTGCGCCTGTTGGAGCCTCTCGGTGCGCCGGAGGGCCCAGTCGAAGCGGAAGATAGCTCGCTTCCGCAGTCGACTGCGCCCGGGGTTGCAGTGGATCTACGCGAGGTGCGCGTGAAGGCAGCCGGCAACGAGATTCTGACGGTGGACAGCCTGAGCCTCGCTGCGGGAGAGCATGTGGCGATTGTGGGCTCCTCGGGCGCGGGCAAGTCTAGCCTGGTCGGGCTACTGCTCGGCTGGTATCGCCCGGACGTCGGCGCGGTACGGGTCGACGGCCAGGAGCTGCGCGGGCGCTGGCTGGATGAGTTGCGGCGCCAGACCCTGTGGGTCGATCCCGCGGTGCAGTTGTGGAACCGGTCCCTGCTGGAGAATCTTCGCTTCGGCAGCGACGGCGAGCATCGGGCGGTGGGCGACGCGGTGGAGGCCGCGCAGCTCGACGAGGTGCTGGCCCGCTTGCCCATGGGCTTGCAGACGCCCTTGGGCGCGGGCGGGGCCCTGCTTTCCGGCGGCGAGGGCCAGCGGGTGCGGCTGGGTCGCGCCATCTGCCGGGGCGCAGCCCGCCTGGTGATCTTCGACGAGCCCTTCTGCGGGCTGGAGCGTTCGCGACGGAGAGACCTGCTCCAGGCCGCGCGCACGCGCTGGGCGACGGCGACCTTTCTGTGCATCACCCACGACGTCAGCCAGACCCTGGAGTTTCCACGCGTACTGGTGGTCGACAAAGGACGCGTGGTCGAGGATGGCGTGCCCCAGCGACTGGCCGGTCAGGCGGGTACGCGCTACGCGCGCTTGTTGGCGGCCGAGGTACGGGCGCGGGCACGCCTCGCCGGACCGGAGTGGCGTCATCTGCTCCTCCAAGACGGACACATCGAGGAGCGGGCGTCCGCCCGTGCGCAGGGAGAAACCACGTGAGCCAGCGTGCAGGGGTTGCGACCATGGCGATCCCCGCGGCTGCGGCTTGGCCAGCCGGCAGGCTAGGCGAGGCTCTGGTGGCCGTGACCGAGCGCCTCTTGCCCCAGCGCCGGGCGCCCCACCTGCAGGATCCGCCCTCCGACATCGGCGACGGTCCTGCACTGGCTGGTTTCGTGGAGGATGCCGCCTATCAGCTCGGGCTGGAAGTCGAGCCGGTGGATGCGCGCGTCGCGACCGTGCGTGGGCTTCTCATGGAGGGCGGTCCTGTGCTGGTAGCCCATCCGGGGTCGGGCTCGGGACCGTCGCAGTTCTTGCTCCTGCTCGCCTGCGACCGGCGTGCTCGTGTGGCCGAGGTTCTGGGCGCCGACCGGCGCATCTATCGTCTGGCCGCGGCCGAGATAGACGCCTGGCTCGACGACGAGAAGCGCGGCCCGGCGGGGGAGGCGTTTGCCGGTTTCGCTTCGGCGGTGGGTCTCGCGGCTCGCGATCAGGAGAGAACCCGCCGGATTCTGGGTGGCGCGGTCGGGCCTGCTCGGGCGACGGTGGGCTGGGCGCTGCACCCGGCTGCCGGCCGACTTGCCGAACGCTTCCAGCAAGCAGGGGCAAGCCGTGTGGTGGGCACCGCGCTGGTTTCGTATCTGGTCGGTTTTGCGCTCATGGTGGGCTCGTGGTGGTTGCTCGGGGCCGCGGCACTGCAAGGGCATTTGGAACGGGGCTGGTTGTGGGCATGGGGAATGTTGCTGCTCACTTTCGTGGCGTGCCGAGGAAGCGGGGCGTGGGCGGCCGGTCGTTTGGCGGTACAGGTGGGCGGGCTGGTGCGCGAACGCTTGCTGGAAGGAATCCTGCGCTTGCCCGCCGACGAGGTGCGGGTCAAGGGGGTCGGGCACCTGCTCGGCACGGTGCTGGAGGCTGATGCCCTGGATGCTCTCGCGCGTACCGGCGGGCCTTTGTTGTTGGCTGATTCGTTCCAGTTTGGGTTTGGCGCCGTGGTGTTGCTGCTGGGCGCGGCGCCCATCCTTCACCTCGCCCTGCTGGTGGGATGGCTGCTCTTGGCCGCCGGTCTGGTGCGCCGCCTTTATCGGCGGCTGCTCGACTGGGCCGACGCACGCCTGGCGCTTACCGACGAGCTGGTGGAAACCATGGTGGGTTATCGAACCCTGGTGGCGCAACAGCCGGCGGCGCAGCAACAGGAAGGCGAGGACCGCGGCCTGTCGGTCTACGGCCGCAAGCAGGCCGCCCTCGACAGCGAGATGGCGCGTCTGTCGGTGCTCTTGCCGCGCGGTTGGTTGGTGCTGGGTGTGGCAGCGCTCGTCCCGGGGTTTGCCGCCGGCACGGCGCAAAGCACGGCGCTGGCGGTGAGCCTGGGCGGCGTGTTGATGGTGTATTTGGCCTTTCGCCGCGTGGCCATTGCGACCGGGCCGGGCCTGGCAGCGGCTTTGCTCGGCTGGAGACGCACGCGGCCGCTATTCGAAGCAGCCTCTCAGAAACTCGAAAGTGCGGAGAATGTGGCGGTGTTGCCCAACGAAGTGGACGAGGCAAGTGCAGGCAGGCGCGGATTGCTGGTGGGCCGCGACGTCAGCTTTAGTTATCCAGGTCGACTGGATCCAGTGCTACGAGGATGCCACATCGAGATTCACCGTCGCCAGCGCATCCTCATCGAAGGGGCATCGGGCTCGGGCAAGTCGACCCTGGGCGCGCTGCTGTGCGGGCTGCGCCAGCCTTCGGGCGGCCTGTTGCTGCTGGGCGGATTCGACCATCACAGCCTGCGGCCTGAGCGTTGGCGCCAGCGCGCGGCCGGTGTGCCGCAAAGCCACGAGAACCACATCTTGTCCGCGCCCCTGTTGTTCAATATCGCAATGGCGCGGCGCTGGCCGCCGAGCGGCGAAGACGAGCACGAGATCGAGGCGATCTGTCGCGAGCTGGGGCTGTCGGACCTGATTGCGCGCATGCCGGCAGGGCTGCAACAGATGGTGGGGGATAGCGGCTGGCAGCTTTCGCAAGGCGAGCGCAGCCGCGTCTGCGTGGCGCGGGCTCTTCTGCAGCAAGCCGACTTGCGTGTGCTCGACGAGAGCTTCGCGACACTTGACCCCGAAACCATGGACCAAGTGCTCGAGTGCGTGGTCAGACGCTCGGAGACGCTGGTGGTGGTTTCGCACGCCTAGCGCTTTCAATTCTGGAAAAGGAAAAGGAGGATAGGATGCAGCGCTATGCGTTGCTCCAGAGCCTTCTTGGTTGGTACAGTCCTTCTGTCGGCAGCCTGCGGGCGTAGCGCCCTCGATACGCGGGCCGCAAGTGCCGGTCGCGTGACGTCCCTAGGTGGAGCAGTCACCACGGGCACGACCAGCGAAGACAGAGACGCCGGCCCCGATCGGCCAGTCGCCCCTGACACTGCCGAAGATGGCCCGGCTGTGGACGCACCCGACGGAGCGTCGGTGACCACCCCGTCGATACTCACCTACACGGCACTCATCGTCACCAACGATGCCTACGCGGATGCTTTCCGGCAACTTGCCCAGATCCACACCCTGACCGGTGTACCGACTCAGGTGGTGACCGTCGAGACCATCTGCGGCGCCACCGGCTGCCAGAACAGCAGTGCGTGCAGCGACACCTCCAAGGTCATCAAGGACTACCTTACCAGTCAGTACAGCGCGGGTCTTCGCCATGTCGTCCTGGGGGGCGACATGACCATCGTGCCGTCGAGGCAGACCAGCGACTCGTACGCGAACTCGCTCTTGGGCGTCTCTTACAACAAGACCTTCTACACCGACTACTACTTCGCCGATCTCTCCCAGTGGGACAGCAATGGGGACTGCAACTACGGGGACCCGAGCCACGACTTCCCCGACTACCTCCCGGAACTCGACGTCACCAGGATCTCGGTGTCCTCCCCCGAGGAACTGCAGACCTACATCACCAAGGTCGAGGCCTACCTCACCGCCTATGACACAACCAAGATCGACACGGCGCTGTTCCTGTCCAACGTTGCGACTCAGCTTCCCACCCCGATCCCGGGCATGACTGTTCCCATCGATTCCGCGCTGTACTTCGAGGCGCCGGGACGCACTCTCTCGCTCATGCCAAGCGACTTCGCTATCACCAAACTCTACTGGTCCGGGTCGGGCGCCGCGAAGCTCACTGTGGCGGCGGAGACGACGGCGTTCGAGAATGGCGTCAACCTCGTCGTGCACGCCGGCCACGGCAACGAATCGGATCTGACCGTCGAGCACGACGGATCCAACGAGTTTTCCGGGGCGATGGCCTACGCGCTCCAGAACAGCCAGTACCCCATTATGGTGTCCTGCTCGTGTGAGGCCGCGACGTTTGCCGATGGCGACGCCTGCGCCGGCCAGAAGTTCATCACCGCACCGCAGGGGGGCGGTGTCGGTTACTTGGGCAACAGCACCCTCGGGCTCGGGATCGCCGGCGGGATGCAGCTCGTCGACCAGTTCTTGAAGTACGCTTTCAACACGCCGGGCGTGGTGCTGGTCGGCCAGGCCGTCATGGCGGGCCACGCGAACCTGCCGACGTCGGATAGCTTCACTTTCTCCGGCCTGCCAGTGACGGTAATCGACGCCAGCTCTTGGCGCTGGACGCAAAAGGCGGTCACCTACTTGGGCGATGGGCTGTTGCCGATCTACACCAACAGCGCGCTCACCCTGGCCCCCACGTTCTCAGTCACCGACCAGCGCAACGGCGACTTGGTCACGATCACCATCCAGCCCACGGTGGCAGTGTCAGGGATACTTACGATAGCTGTCAGCGGAGACATCTATCAGTTTGTCCTCACTGGTGATGGTCAGCCGGTGTCCCTTACCGTCGCTGGCAGTCCCTCCATCATGTCATATGGATTCTCGTCGTCGACTACGCTCGCAGGCTACCATCAGGTCACCTTGCCGTAGTGGCGTGCCCCAATAAAGGGGGCTAGGCGGCGTCTCTGGATTCCGAGAGTTCCTCAGTCAGGCTTTCGATAAGGATCTGGATTTCATCCCTGGATTCAAAGAGGAAATCGCATGTTCCAAGGGAACATGCGAGAGGATAGTCCTTTGTCATCCGTGCCAGCATCTGCAGTTGCAGATGGATTGCCCTGAGATCGTCGTCGCAAGGAGTGGCATTCTCGCTGGCTGATTCAGTACCCGAACCCATTGTCTTGCTCCGTTCCAGGTATCGACACGTTTTCGGTCAACATGAACCCTGTCGTTCACCAGGCGGTCATCCGCCACCCCGATCGGCGGGCCGATGCCCGCATGGCCAACCCCTGACCGATGCTGCAGGGGGCTACCGGACCGCTCATAGACCACGCGCAGATGGCAGTGTGCCCGATGCCTTGAGGCGTGGGGATCTTCCGTTGGCGCAGAGAATGCCATTTCCGTTCCAATCGGGGTGGAGGAATGACTGAGGCAGCCCGGTGCGCGGCGGACCCTAGGAACAAGTTGACCGACCGGGAATCATCACGGTGTCTTGGACGGGGACGTGTAGTTCATCCAGAAGCCGTTCGCAAAGGTGGATTTGCTGACCAAAGTCCACGAGGTGCTTGCAGGCAGATAGCTCTCCTTCGTCGCGAGGCCAGCATGGGCGCTGGCCGGAACATCCACAATTCTGCCATGATGTGGATGAGGCATAGGCCTAGCCTCAACTCGTGTGCGCACGGCATCGGTCGCGCGTTGATGCTGACATTGCCGGTGCTTTGACGTACTATCCCCAAACTGCTCATCAGGGATAGGATCCATGCTCCAGCACAGCATCCAGCTCCACAGCATCGACTACATCTTGCTCGTCACGTACTTCCTGTTCGTGCTGGGCATCGGCTTCGTTCTCCGTCGCACGGTCAGTGGCAGCAAGGACTTTTTCGAGTCCGGCCGCTCGCTACCAGCCTGGATTTGCGCGCTTGGCTTCATCGGGGCGAACTTGGGGGCCCAGGAGGTCATGGGCATGGCGGCCTCCGG
>PMBS01000142.1:34411-34740 GCA_003153015.1 Myxococcales bacterium | reverse complement strand
TCGCTTTCCTTGAGAGCCTCCTCGGCTTTCTTGCGGTCGTCGATGTCGCGCAGATAGACGTCCAGGCCCCCGTTGCGCGGGAACATGAACACTTCGTACCAGCGACCGTTGAGGGGCGAGGGCGCCTCGTAATGCTCGTGGCTGCGCTTCTCCACCGCATCGAGATAGTGCTGATGAACGCGGGTACCCACGATCTTTGGGAACATGTCCCAGATGACCTTGCCAACCAATTCGCTCGCGGGCCGGCCAAAGGGCGCTCGTTCGGCCGCCGGGTTCACCATGACGAAACGCCACTGGTCGTCGAGCGAATAGAAGGCGTCCGCGATGCT
>PMBS01000142.1:157-34390 GCA_003153015.1 Myxococcales bacterium | reverse complement strand
GGTACTCGGCCGTATAGGGCTTGGGACTGGCTGGATCGAGGGCGGCTTCCACCGCGGCCCAAACGCGCGCCAGATCGTCCGGGTGCAGGAGCTTTAGAATCTCCTCGTTCAGTTCTTGGGAACCAGAGACTCCGAAGATTTCGGTGTAGCGTTTGTCGTAGGTGGCGACGCGCGTGACTGGATCGTAGTGCCACCATCCCATGTGCGCGGCATCCAGCGCGAGCTGTCGTTGCTGGGCCACGCTGTTCGGCTCGGCGTCGGGTTGTGGGCGCTTGTCGCTAGATCCACCCTGGGCCGTTCCTCTGCCGGAAGACCGTTCTCGTGGCTGACGACCCATCTTGTTCACACGACAGGGATGTCTAGCACGGCTAGCAGGGCCATCCGCCTCTTTCCGTCACCTATGGGCGTTCTTCGAGCATCCAATTCCCGAAGGACTCGACGTAGGAGTCGAACAGTCGCCCGATCGGCGGCCGCTGCCGGGATGCTCCATCTCTGTGCCCACAGTCTTTGCAGCGGACGCGAAGAAGGCCGTGAACTGGACTGCCACAGCGAAGATAGGCCTCAAACTCGTCAAGCACGAAGGCGGGCAGTTCGCCGCCTCCCGCTTCCAGATCCGCCAGGAACGTCGACCAGTGTTCCTGTATGGTTCTGCAGAGCAGCGTCTCTTCAGGCCGGCGGCGTCCGCAGGAACGGGCACCCCTGATCGCGGGCGTATGACAAATCGCTGGTGGCAGCAAGGAAGGCCCCGACAAAGGTTGTCGGACGCGCAGCCAACAAGTTGCGCGTCCCCGGGCGCTTCGCACATCCCCTGGGGGACTCCGAGACGACCGAGCAACTCTACCGGCCCACCAATTGCACCTCTGCCAGGCCGCCTGACCCAGCCGAAACTCGGAGCCCCCCAACTCCAGCGCTACGCCGAGGGCGGTGCAGGCGGCGCCGGGGTCGACGGCGCTCGAAATGGTGCCCTGCAGCCTGGGCATCTCCGTCAGCACCAGAGGCAGAAGCTAGCGGCCGCAAGACTGCGCTAACGGGTGAGTGATCGCGCGCGGTCGCGGGCGCGATCGCCGAGAGGTGAGCCGGCGGCGAGCGCGGAAATGCGCGACCAGACTTGCGCGGCTTCTGCGGGCCGTGCCAGTGCTTCCAGCGCGAGCGCGCGGTTGGTCAGTACCGCGGTGTCGTCAGGCGCGATGGCCAAGCTGCGATCGAAGAGCGCCAGCGCCTGCGCGGTTCGGCCGGCGGCTCGATCGATCGCGCCCAGCCAGGCGCAGGCAGCGACCTCGTGCTCAGGCGCGAGGCAACCCGGCGGGCTTGCCAGCGCCGCCCGGTAGGCATCCAACGCGCGTTGGCCTTGGCCATGATCGAGATCGAAGTAGAGATCGCCCAGGCGAAGCTGCCATTCGCAGAGCGGCACCGGCGAGCCAGCAGGAGGCATAGTCAACGGAAGCGTCGCACTGCCCTCCTCGGCAGTGAAGGCGAAGCTGGCCGGGATCTCATAGCGGGCAATGAGATCGCGCACGGCCGGGAGCCGGCGCACGAACACGCGGGTATCTTGCGCGCGAAAGACCAAGGCCCATTCTGCGGGATCCCACCAGGCCACGCGCCGGTTGACGCCGGCATAGTCCAGCAGAGCGGAGGTGACCCCGAAGTGGTCCATGCTACGGGTCCATTCCTCGCGGGTCATCTCGCTGCGGCCCAGGAGCTGATGGAACTCGCGCGGGTAGGCGGGCAGGCGCGGATCAACGAACACGCGATGGCGCGGGTAGCCCTGCCAAATGAGGAAGGCGCCGGTTTCGAAGTCGTTGTACATCCGCTCGCGCAAGCCGTGCTGGTCGACGAAGTCCAGTGCCGCCAAGGGCAAATTCGCGCGGTCCAGTTCGATGTCCAGAAAGCGCTTGTGCCGCTCGACGTCCGCCACTCGCGGGACGAATGCGAGCAGCGCGAGCAGGGCGCCGGTGGCGCGCTCGAACTGAGCACCGTATGCCGGCGCAATCCGCGCGGGCCAGCGCACGCCGGCTGCGGTCAGAAGTGGCGTGGCCAGGATGGCCGCCACCAATGCGAAGTCGGCACCAAATCGTACATGCCGGCCAGCCAGCAGCGCTAGGCCGAGCACGGGAAGGATGTCGCACGCGCGCGGGCGCACGCGCAGGGCTGCGCCGAGGCCGAGGCTGAGCGCCAAAGCGCAAGCGTAGATCATGAGGGGCGCGTCCGAATGCCAAGCCAGCGGTCGGAACTCGTCGACGGGATGGATGGCAAAGATGTCGATGTGGAAACTGAGGTAGCGAAAGATGCCCGGGCCCACCGGCGTGGCCATCAGTGCAGCCGCGCAGAGTACGGCGGCAAGAAGATAGTTGAAAACCGCCCGCCGCGAGGCGAGCAATGGGGTGATGATTCCTTCGAGTAGCACACCCAATCCGGCCAGGGCGACGAGCAAGGGGCCGACAAAGGCGCCCGCGTGTAGATTTGCCCACAAGGCGACCACCGGCACCAGCAGCCAGGCCCTGCGCCGGCCGTCTTGCAAGGCAGGCAGCAAGGCTAGCACCACGACCTCGCCCAGCAGAGACACCACATGGGGACGTTCCACCAGGCGCTCGCGCATGCACAAGGCGGCAGCGGCGAGCACCAGCGCCGTGCCTACCCGTCCCGCGCCGCGCCGGCGAAGCAAGAGATAGGCCGCGACAAAGGTCACCACCACGATTGCAGTCTTGCCCACGACCACGGCCGGAAAACCGCCCAGGCGATAGAGCCCCGCGCTCCCCACGTCGAACAACCAAGCGCTGTCTAGATAGGGCTGCTCAGGGAAGGTGAACGAGAACAGATTGCGGCCAGACACACGGCCCGTGCGAAGAATCTCCTGGCCATTCGCCAGGCGAAAGAAGAGATCCGTTTCCTGCAGCGGGGCCAGGCAGAGGCTGGCGACCAGAAGCATGAGCCCCAGCAACGCCATGGATCGGTTCCCTCCGTCTCTGTGTCCTCTGTGCTCTCTGTGGTGAGATCCGAATCCTTCACCACAGCGAATGCAGCGATGGACGCTACTTGACGGACTTGGAGAGCTGGATGGCCTGGTTCTTGGTGCAGACCTTGGTTGAGGCCGCCACGCTCACGAAGTAGCCACGGCCCGCCATGTAAAGGCCCGTGCTACCCGCCACCTGAGTCTGAGCCTTGGGCGACTTCGCCTTGTCAGTGACCCAGACTTTGCCCACCTTCTTGAAACTCATGAAGGGATCGGTGGGCTTCTCCAACACTTCCTTGGCGATGGGGGAGTAGACCTGAACGTAGGTGCTGTCTTCGCTCTCGCCCGCAACCTTGAAGACGTACTTGCAGGTGTCTTTCGAGCCGACCTCGCCCAGGAAGGTGGCGTCGGTCTGGCCGCAAGCCGCGTAGACGGCGTCTCTGCTCAAATGGAGCGTGACATCCGGGCTGCAGCACTTGCCGGCACCGTACGCCTTGCAATTCCCCGCCGCCGCAGGCGGAGGCGCCGCTGGGGGCGCGGTTGGGGCGGCCGCGGGCTGCGCCGGAATCGCCAAGAGAGATACCGCAAGGGCCGCACAGGTGGCTGAACGAAGGACCAGGGTGCTTGTGAGCTTCATGGCGGCAAATCCTACCACCGTCCGCGGAGACAGGGTTGCGGTTTGATGATCGGTCAAGTGGTCTGCTGCAACGCCGGCCAGGTGACGCCCAGAAACACGGGCTCGGGCACCAGCGTGACTCCGAAACGCAGCACCACGGTGTCGCGCAGGTGAACCGCCAGACGAATGAGATCGGCGGTGCAGCCGCCGCCGTGATGGACCAAAGCCAGGGCGTGCCTGCTCGACACGCCGACCGGGCCCATGCGCAGGCCGCGCTTAATGCCCGCACGTTCCACCAGCCAGCCAGCCGCCAACTTCACCCGCCCATCGGGCAACGGATATTGCGGCACCTCTTCGGCTGACTGCACAAGATTCTCGCCTAGCGCCTGCGCCACGACCTCGGCTGCCTGGTCCGCACCGACGATGGGGTTGGTGAAGAACGACCCAGCGCTGCGCCGGTTGGGATCGCGGGCGTCGTACACCATGGACTTCTTGCGCCGCAGGTCGAGCACCGCTTCACGCACCTCTGTTAGCGACGGTCGCGCCCGTCCCGCCAGCGCGTCCGCCAGTTCCCGGTAGGCAATCGCAGGCTGGGCACCGGGCCGCAGCGCGAAACTGGCCGACAACACCATCGCCTGTCCTGGGTCGTGCCTGAAAATGCTGTTGCGGTACGCGAAGCCGCACTCGGCGGCCGGCAACTCGCGCACCTCCAGGGTGCGCCGGCCGAGCACGCGCAGCGAGCAGATCGTATCCGCCACCTCCTGGCCGTAGGCACCGACGTTCTGGATCGGCGTCGCGCCCGCGGTGCCCGGGATCCCTGACAGACACTCAATGCCCGCGAGATCGCGCGCTACCGCGGCGGCCACCACGTCATCCCATGGCTGCCCAGCCTGCACTTCCACCAGAACATGGTCGCCCTGGCTGCGGAAATCAATTCCCTGCGCCGTCAGTTGCAGGACCAGGCCAGCAAAGCCCGCGTCGCCCACCACCAGATTCGATCCGCCGCCCAGTACGAACACCGGCAGATTCTGATCGGCTGCCCAGCGCAGCGCCCAGATCGCATCCTCGCTCGTCGCCACCTGGCAAAAGAAACGCGCCGGCCCGCCCAACTCGAAAGTGGTCAGCGGCGTCAGGGGAACGTCTTGAGAAATGACAGGCGGCAAGCGAGCTAGAGAGTAGCATTCACTCGGCGACAAACCGATAGCCACTGCCCCGAATCGTGAGCAGGTGTTTCGGTTGCTCGGGATCTTGCTCAAGCTTGGCGCGCAACTGGGCGATGAAGTTGTCCACTGTGCGCGCCTGACCAGGATGCTCCAGGCCCCATACCTGGCGCACCAGCTCCTCGCGCGAGAAAACCCGGCCGCCGCTTCGGGCGAGGAAGGCGAGCAACTCGAATTCGCGATGGGTGAGCTTGATCGGACGCCCGGCGCGCACCACCGTACGCGCGTCGAGGTTGATCACCACATCGCCAAATCTGATGTCAGGCCTCTTGCTGTCGCGTACTGGCGAATCAGCCGGCGCGCCTTGCTGGGGCAAGTGCAGCCGCACGCGCCGTAGGAGGGCCGCGACCCGAGCCAGAAGCTCGGCCAGCGCAAATGGTTTGGTCACATAGTCGTCCGCGCCCAGTTGCAGGGCAGCCACCTTGTCGAATTCGTCCTGGCGCGCTGACAGCACGATCACCGGCACGTGGTTGCCAGCCTCGCGCAGTCGCTGCAAAACCCAGATGCCACTCTGTTTGGGCAGCGAGATGTCGAGCAAGACCAGAGCCGGCCGGCTCTCCTCGATGCGCGTGCGGGCCGTCTCGCCGTCGCCAACCGCTTCCGTGCGATAGCCCTGCAGGCGCAGGTTCAACCCCAGGCCTTCGGCGATGGCCGCATCGTCCTCGACGATGATCACCAGTTGGCCCAGCGGTTCATCACCGGCGCCGGTCATGCTGCCTCCGCGGGCTGCCGGGGCAGCAAGATGCGAAACCGCGACCCGCGATTTTCTTCCGAGCGCACGTCGACCTTGCCCCGATGGGCGGTCACGATGGCCCGCACCACTGCCAGTCCCAGCCCGGTGCCCGTGCTACCGCCGTTGGCCGCGGCTGACCCCCGCCAGAACTTGTCGAAGATGGCTTTTTGCTCGGAGCCCGGGATGCCCACGCCGTTGTCAGCGACCACGATGGACACCTCGGTCGCATCCCCGGTGACGGACAGTTCGATGCGCTTGCCTCGGGGTGGCGTGTATTTCCAGGCGTTGCCGAGCAGGTTCGCTAGGGCTTGGGCCAGCGCGCCCTGATCCCCGTTGACCATCAACCCTGGCTCCAGATCCACTCTCAAATCGACCTCGGTTCCGAACCGGATGGCTTCGAAGGCGACCAGCGCCTCCTTGACGACGTCGGCCACGGCGACGGGCCGGCGGTCAAAAACCGCGTGGCGGGATTCGATGCGCGACAGGGTGAGAAGCTTGCCCACCAGACCGTCGAGACGCGCCAACTCCTGGTGGATCACGTTGAGGCAGCGCTGTTTCTCGGCCGGATCGTGCACCCGATCCTCGCGCAGGGTATCGATGAAGAGACGAATCGAGGTCAAAGGCGTGCGCAACTCGTGCGAGACAGAGGAGAGAAACTCGTTCTGCACGGCTGCCAGGCTCGCGCCCCGAGTGACGAAGATGGTCCCAAGGACGTAACCAGCCAAGGCTGTCCCGCAAAAGCAAAGAACCAGAATCCCGCCCACTACCGCCGCCGACTTCGATCCCCCGGTGGCCAGCAACACGATCCCGATCACCGTGATGAACACCGTTGGGATCAACGCGGTCAGCATGAAGACCATGCGGGCGCGCTGCAGGAAGATGATGGTTGGTGACCGAAGCTTCACGCCTGCCATTTTGGCAGAATGCTGGCCTTGCCGCCCCCAAAAAACCGGCAGGTCACCCCTTGCGCCGGCTGAGGCTTTGTCACCGACTGGCAAGCACCCGGTCACACTTGTGTCAGCAACGCGCGCCGGACCGCCCATGGGGACTTCATCGCGCCAAGACGTGACCGTGTCATGACAGCGACCTGACGACGGAACGAGTAGTAACGGGTGATGAGAATCCTATGCCTCTACCCTGCCTTTCCCCGCACCTACTGGGGACACGAGGACTCCCTGCGGCTGATGGGCAAGCGGTCTCTCTTGCCGCCGCTGGGGCTGCTCACGGTGGCCGCCCTCCTGCCCAAGGATTGGGAGGTCCGGCTCTGCGACCTGAACGTGCAGCGGCTGACGCCCGGTGAACTGCAGTGGGCGGACGCGGTTTTCTTGTCCGGGATGCTGGTCCAACGCGACTCGCTGCTTAAGCTAGCAGCGCAGGCTCGGGCCGCGGGCAAGGTGGTCGTGGTGGGCGGGCCAGTTGCCACCACCAGCCCTGAGCTGCTTACGCCGTATGCGGATTGTGTCGTGTCAGGCGAGGCCGAGGAGTTGATGGCGCCCCTGTGCGAAGCGCTGGCCAGGGGCACCGACCTGCCCGCGCGCATGGCCGCGCCCCGCCGCCCCGAACTTCACACCCTGCCCCCGCCACGCTACGATCTGCTCGATGTGAAGGCGTACCATTCCCTGTCGGTGCAGTGGAGTCGTGGTTGTCCCTTCAACTGTGAGTTCTGCGACATCATCGAGGTGTTCGGCCGCCACCCGCGCACCAAGACTCCGGCACAGTTGTGTGGCGAGCTGGATGCCCTGCTGGCCACCGGCTTTCGCGGAACCGTGTTTCTTTCCGACGACAACTTGGTGGGCAACAAGGTGGAAACCCTGCGCCTGCTGACCGTTTTGCGAACTTGGATGGAGCAGCACCGCTTCCCATTCCAGTTCTATTCCGAGGCCAGCATCAACCTGGCTGCCTCGGACGAGTTGGTGAACGCCATGGTGCGCGCGGGCTTCGACTCCGTGTTCGTAGGCATCGAAACCCCGTCAACCGAGGCCCTGCGCGAAACCCACAAGGCGCAGAATCTCGCCGTCGACCTGCACGAGGCGGTGGACAAGCTGGTTCGCGGCGGGCTCGACGTGTCGGCCGGTTTCATCGTGGGCTTCGATTCTGACGACGCGGCCGCCATCGAACGCCAACGCGAATGGATCGCGAGTTCGTGCATCCCGCAGGCTATGGTGGGCATTCTGGGCGCGCTGCCGGGAACCCAGTTGGAGCGACGCCTGGTTCGCGAGGGCCGCATGCTGGAACGATCCAGCGGCGAAACCTTCGGACGCGCTAATTTCCGCACCAAGATGGACGAAGTGGAACTGCTCGATTCGTATCGCCGTCTGCTCGCCAGCGTGTACGCCCCGGCCGCGTATTTCGCGCGGGTGAACCGTGTGCTTGAACTACGGCCGCGCAGCGACTCCCACTTCAGCCTGCCCTGGCTCTATGCCTTGCGCTGTGTGGTCTTTTCGATGCTTCGCCAGGGGGTACTGGGCCGCTACCGCCGCGCCTACTGGCGCTTCCTCGGGCGTGCGATTTGGCGAACCCCAAGGCGGCTGGCCCGCGCCTTCTCGCTTGCGGTCTCGGGCGAGCACATGATTCGCTACACCGCCGAAGACGTGCTGCCCCGGCTGCAACTCGCCATCGAGCAAGTACGCGCCGAGCGCGAGAGCAACCGCAAAGCAGCGGCGTAGCTCAGTCTCAGAACAGGGCTACCCCGCGCTTACCGCGGGCATAGCCCTGTCAACCAGGGCGCTGACGCGACCTCGTGCGAGCGCTTACCAGCGCCCGCCCGCGCGGCCGCCACGCGCTCCACCTCCGCCGCCGCCACCGCCGGTTCGCTCGCGCGCCTCGCTGACGGTGATCGTGCGACCCTGCAGGTCGCGACCGTTGAGGCTGCCGATAGCGTGGACAGCCCCTTCGTCGGTGGCCATTTCCACGAAGGCAAAGCCACGCGGCCTCCCGGTTTCCCGATCGGTAACCAACTTCACCTCGGCCACATCGTGACCTTCTGCCTTGAATGCCTCTCGAAGATCAGCTTCGGTGATCGAGAAAGACAGATTTCCAACGTACAGTCTCTTGCCCATATCGCGGCTCCTTGTTTTTGTTTGCGCGGGTCAAGTCCCAACGCACAGCCCGGTGTTCAAGCGAGCCGACCGCCTCTGCATAGCTCACTGCTCGGCCAAATGCCATTAGTATCGTCGTGGGCAACAACAATTGTGAGGCTGGCGGAACACCCTCAGCTGGCGGGCTCCCCGCGCAGCTTCCGTGCAGCCAACGGGGGAGCGGGCTCCATGCTGCCTGCCCGCCGCCGCTTGCGGGATCCGTCAAGGGCCTTGATGCCCTCTGCGTGCAGGTGCAAGACCTCATCCAGCGACTCGTGAAAGGAAACCTTGCCCGCGGCGATCTCACGCAGGGCGGTGACGCCGGGATTGTTGTCGCACTGGACCAGCGGAATCGCCCCCTTGGCCAGGGCGCGGGCACGCTGGGCGCCCAGCACCGCCAGCGCGAAGTGATTACCAACTGCCTGAATGCAGTCCTCGACCGTGACACGTGCCATGTAGGTTCCTCCCGTTCAGTCCTGAGCGCTTCGGCTGCCTTGACTGCCCTGGAGGCTGGCCAAGAAGCCATCGGCCCGGGCGGGGAGGGAAGACGACGTGGAAAGGACACAGCTACCGTACCACGCCAACCGCGAAAGACGAGGAAGAACAGACAAGGAGGACTTTCCTTCAAAACCTCAGGATAGATCCCACCCTGTCTCGCTGGTGTGTCTCCGCACCAGCGAGAGCGGGGCTCAGACTCGCGAGCCCTGCCGCCTACCAGCGACCGCCCGAGCGCTCGCGGCCGCCGCCAAAGCCACCGCGGCCATGGCCGCGTCCGCCGCCGCCACCACCACCACCACCACCACCGCCACCACCGCGCTCACGTGCCTCGCTGACGCTGATCGCCCGCCCCTGGATCTCGCGACCGTTCAACGTTCCCATGGCCTTCGTGGCTTCCTCGTCGGTCGACATCTCGACAAATGCAAAGCCGCGCGGCCTCCCGCTCTCGCGGTCGAGCACGACCTTCACGTCAGCCACATTGCCCGCCTCAGCGAAGGTTTCGCGCAGATCCGCTTCGGTTACGCTGTAGGCCAGGTTGCCCACATACAGCCTTTTCGCCATGTCGTTCTCTCCTCGTTCTTCTGTGAGTGGACGGTTCCGCGGTCCACGCGCTTGCCCAATAAACGGGCCGTTGTCCCTAAGCGCCTCGCTAGCCGGAACGCCCTGGCTCAACCAGATGGAAGACCGTGGCAGAACGGAAACGACGTGAAAAGGACTAGGTGCAACGATATCAGGATGCGGCAGGAAGTCCACTAGCCTTTGAAAGGTCCGCGCCGTCCGTCCCGCGCTGCGCGGTTTCGACTAGGATTCTGGCGCAGGTGTTGCATAAGTTTGTGGCCATGAAGGGGAGAGTTCTGGTAGTTGATGACGACGCTGACTCCCGGGCGGCCCTGGCCGAAGCCTTGCGGGAGAGTGGCTACGTGGTCGAAACCGCAGCAGATGCATTCAAGGGCTTGGGCAAACTGGCCGCCTTCGCCCCAGACCTGGTGCTTACCGATCTGAAGATGCCCGGCATGGATGGGCTGGAGCTTCTCCGCAAGATCCATGGCATGGGGAATGATCTGGCGGTCATTGTAACCACGGCATTTGCCGACGTGGAGACCGCGGTCACGGCGCTCAAAGAGGGCGCGGCCGACTACCTCACCAAGCCGCTCGATCTCACGGTGCTGTCGGTGGTGGTCGCGCGCGAGATGGACCGCTTGCGGCTTCGCCGCGAGGCCGGGCTGCTGCGCGCCCGTTTGGCCGAGCGCTACAGCTTCGCCAATCTGGTGGGAAGCTCACCCGCCATGCAGAATGTGCTCAAGCTGCTGCCCCAGGTGGCAGCGTCCAAGGCCAGCGTTCTGATCACCGGCGACCCAGGGACCGGCAAGGAACTCCTAGCCACCACGATCCATGAGCACAGCCCACGCGCCAAGGAGCCCTTTCTCAAGCTGCACTGTGCGGCCTTGGCCGAACCCTTGCTGGAAAGCGAGCTATTCGGCCATGAAAGCGGCGCCCTGCCGGCAAGCCCGGGCCGCCGTGAAGGGCGGCTGCAACAGGCAGCCGGTGGCACATTGTTCCTCGACGAGATCTCGGCCATTCCGCCCGCTTTGCAGGTGAAACTCCTGCGCTTTCTGCGCGAGCACGTCCTGCAGCGCATGGGTGGCGAGGAAACTCTCCATGTGGACGTGCGCTTGATCGCGGCCAGCAACCACAACCTGCGCGAAGAGGTAGCCTGCGGCAGTTTCCGCGAAGATCTCTTCTATCAACTGAACGTGGTCAACATCGAGCTGCCGCCTTTGCGCGCACGACCGTCGGACATCCTGGCGCTGGCGATGCACTTCTTGCGCAAGTACGGCAACGATGACGGCAAGAACTTGGAGGGCTTCTCCGACGAGGCTCTGCAGAGGCTGGCGGCCTACGAGTGGCCGGGGAACGTGCGCGAGTTGGAGAACGCCGTCGCGCACGCGGTGGTGCTGGCCAGTGGTCCGCGCGTGGCCGCAGCGGACCTGCCGCCCAGCGTGGGGCCCTCGCCGGTGGGGACGGCGGGCATTCGCATCCCTGGCTCCAAGATGGAAGACATCGAACGGCACGCTATTCTGACCACCTTGGAGGCGACCCGCGGTTCCACCACCAAGGCGGCCGAGGTGCTCGGCATGAGCGTGCGCACCATCCAGTATCGCCTGCAGCAGTACCACAGCGCGCCCAAGAGCGGACTGCACGTGCCCGCGTTGCTTCCCAAGCGTCCGGACTGATCCCCCGCCGGGGGCAACTTGGCGCCTACGCGGTTGACTCCAGCCGCACCTGGGCTTCGTGCGGGTAGAGCAGGCGCAACTTCGTGATCCCGCGGGTTCGCCGACACGCACTCCGCACGGCCGCCATGAGCCGAGGTGTGACCCAGGCATCGGCGCGATCGCCACCGCCGGCGTAGTCCTCGTGCACCGCCACGTGCAGCAGGAGCATCGTGTCCGCCGTCTCGCGCACGAACACGACCATACCCGCTAGTCGCACTGGCTGCTCGCTTTCGCCAAGGGCAAAAGGCTTTGGATGGTGCCGAAGGCCGGGACGCGAAACCGAAGCAAGTTGCCGTCCTCGACAATGGAGGGCACGCCGTAGCGACGAACCGAATCGAGCAGCGATGTGGTCACCCGGCTTTGCTCGGGGTTGAAGAACACGATGCGCTCGAGCTCGTCCCGGTACGCAACTGGCAACATCGAGGAAAACCGAAGCGTTCGCAACTTGTTCCCGTAGAATTGGATGATTGCGGACGGCAGCAGTCACAGGGAAGCCGCACGGTGCGCGCTTGGCACGAGCTGTGCTGTCAGACGATCTGCAAGCGTCTTGCACGTTGGCAGCGGGGCAGGCAGGCAGTCGGCGCATGATGGTTGGCGCTGGCGCCGTGATGAGGAGACCAGACCGGGCTCACGGCCAACGGGATACTGGCGTCACCTCTAGGTAACGGGCGTTACCTGCTGGTGTGCGAATACTGCAGGCCAACGCGGCCCGACTGTGCCGGAGGCGTGTCAGTTGACGCGCATCCGCAAGAAACCAGATCTACAGTCCCTTTTGCTCCATCCAGCGCCACTGTATCGCCGGTCTTGATGAACTGGCGGGCGCCCTTGGCGGAAACCACGGCGGGAATACCGTACTCGCGGGCTATGACGGCGCCGTGGGACAACGGACTGCCGATCTCGGTTATGAGCCCCGCAATCAAGCTGAAGTATGGGGTCCAGCCGATGTCGGTGAACGAGACAACCATGATCTCGCCCTGCTGTAGTGCGGCCGCTTCAGCCACGCTGTTCACGATCCGCGCGCGAGCTTTGACGACACCACGGCTCACCGGGATCCCCACAATTTGCTTGCCGGTAATGGTGACCCGCTCTTCTTCTTCGAGAGGCTCAGGGATGCCCACATTCATCAACGGGAATCGCAGCTTCGCGGTCGCGGGGAACTGGGCCCGGCGTTTGTCAGCCTTCACTTTCCAGGCGGGGTCGCGGTCCTTGATCAGCCGCCCGATCTCCTGGTGGGTGAGGAAGTAGATCTGGTCGGCATCACCGAGCAGGCCGTGCTCGACCAGAGTTGCGGCATAGCTCCGGTAGGCTTGCCGGGTTCGGTTGACCATCTTCATGGACAGCGCCTTGGTCATTTCGCGATTTGCCACCGCCTTGCGAGAAGCTCGCTTCAACAGGTTGATGAAAATGCGCTGGGTGACCGTGAGCTGTCCCCTCATGAGATGGCGCAGCTCTTGGGCGTTGTCTCGCTTGTTCTTCAGTTTCCTTCCGACTTTCAGCGACGCCTGAATCATGGAGACGAGCTGCTCCTGGTCTTCTTCCCAAGGCTTCTCGCGCAGTTCCGATTCTCGGACGCAACGATGGCCGTGTCGCCGCAGGAACTCCTGGTAGTTTTCCCGGATCTCGGCCGGGGCATCCACTTCGATCAGTCGCAGCGCCGCAGATGGGGTAAGCGACGATAGCTGCTCGGACAACCCGGCCGAGTTGCACAACCGCTCACCAAATCGTTCAAGTGACTTCACCGCATCGGCGCTTTCAATGTCCGGGTTGTCGGCGAGCAGGCAGGCCGCCAGGGTGTGGTCCCGCGCCTCGGGCATCCGCCGGTTGCCGGTGAGAATGCCCATAAGAGCCGAGTAGTAGGAACCGGACTGGGACGAGGTGAGGAGGTGCAAACAGAAGGCATCCACTAGGCGCTCAAAAGCGAAGTTCAGGGTTGCATAGTCTTGCTGAAGGTCGCCAGACATCGGCAGCCGGAAACCCTGTTCCAGTTTCCGCAGCTTTTTCACGCTCCGGCCGGCAAACTGGATGGTGGTGATCTGCTTGCAGAAACGCAGGCAACGGGGAAGCGTGGGATCCAGTTTCCCGACTTTCAGTTCAGGGACATCGGTCGCGCTCAAAGAAATGAGGATGTTCTCTTTCTTGTTCAGCGCCAGCTTCTCCACAAACAGCATATACCGGCTCAGGTTGAAGAAGAGCCGGTTGTAGAAGAGTTCCAGCGACCGCCATTTGCGGATGTCTCGCATCCGAATCACGCCGAAGCGGGCAGCCAAGTAGCCGAGTCCAATGTCGATGGCGCGGCCGCAGACCGAGTACGACAGCGGAGTGACAACCCCCGGCATCATCTCGCCGATGTTTCCCAGGGACCACACGTCGGTGCTCTCTACCTTCACGTCGTCGAGCTCGTTGAAATGGACATCATCCAAGGCCGTCACCGGCCGAACTTGCAGCCAGTGGATCACGCCCTCACGGTCGATCGCCCACTCGAGATCAACCGGGCAACCGTATGCTTTCTCTGCCTTGCTTGCCCCTGCCATCAGCTCCTGCACCTGCGCGGCGGACAGCAAGGCGCCCTGCTTGGCGATCTGCGCATCTCGGTCCTTGCCGCTCTTGCAGATCAGATACTGGACGGCGTCCTTCTTGCCGCTGACCAAGTCATCGCCCGTGCCCGCCACGACACTGATCAACATCTTGTCCCGGCGGTTGGACACCGGGGCGGCGCTGAAGATCGCTCCTGCCCTCTCGGCGTTCACCATGTTCTGTACAATGACCGAGATGCGGGTGTCAGCGCCGTCGTGGACCTGCTTGGAATACCGGGCTACCCGGTCGGAGGCAGCCGCGGCAACGCACTTGCGGATCGCCACCTTCACCGCCTCGGTTCCGCTGACGTTCAAATAGGTCTCGAACTGGCCGGCAAACGAGGCATGCAAGCCGTCCTCGCTGACTGCGGAGGAGCGCACGGCCTTGGGGCCGTCGCCAAGGGCGCAAAGGTGGCTTGCCAGAATATCGTCCGGAAGCTCGTGCCCGTTGGGGTGGAGGACAACGAACGACTCGGGGACCTTCAGCCCAAGTTGATGCAGGACCTTCAACCCGCGGGCTTTGCCACCCGCAGGCTGGTCTTCCAAGTCGCGTGTGAAATGAAACAAGACTCAATCGACCTGATAAAGGTCGGCATGAAACCCATATTCGGCCATGCCGAGGCCGTCAATCCCGTTCAATCTGTAGGTGGCGATACCTTCCCGCATCATGTACTTCCCATCATGCAGATAGGGAAATTCCCCGTGTCGCTCGAACTCCAGGATCTGTTTCTTTCCACTGCGGGTAAGCATCTCGATCGTACCGTGATCGGGTTTCAGTTGGTCGCGGTGGATGGTTTCTAGGTCGGTGGTCTGCACGATGGCGTCGGTCACGCCGTCAGGGTCGGTGATGAAGCCGGCGGTCAGCCGCCCGAGAAACTGCCACTTGATGATGGTAACCGTGAAGTGGTAGCCGTCGTCAGAGATGCCAGTGAACCAGTAGTGGCGATCCCAGGTAAGCCAGTTGCGTGAGCCGAAGGAGTGGTCGCGCGACGCCCGCAAATTCAGGTCACGCCGCTTTCCGTCGAGTTCGATCGACCCAACGAAGCTGCCGGTCTGCTCGTAGTGGACCTGGTGGGTGTCCTTCATGGCGTGGAAGAATTCTTTGCTCCACTTCTCGGAGGCGATGGCCTTGGCGATCAGGTTCCGGTCGGAGCTTCGCGCATAGTCGTAGATGGGATGCTCCCCGGTGAAAAGCAAATCCGCCTTGCACGGATGGGACTGGCCTTGCGCATCTTTCACCGGACCTTGGTAGGTGACCCGCCACTTCCTTCCGATTTCCACCGGGACCCATTGCAGCGCACCCATCTGGAAACCCTCGCCGTCAGGTCCGGGGTCGTCCTTGATGCCGAAGAATCCCACACCGGGAAAACGAAAATCGAACCAGTATTCGTGGAAACGCTTCGGACCACGGAAAGCCATGCGCGCGATGAAGGCATTCCCTTCTCTGTCGCTGCCGTAGAAATAGGAGCTGTCGTTGGGAAAGGGCTCGTCGAGCTTCACGTGTTTCTGTTCGAGATATTCCACAGGATACTGCCGGCTCTTGCTCCGGTTGACCATCAGTCTGGCGATGAGCTGTTTGAGCATGGCTTGGCTTGCAGCGGATGCGGTCGGTTGATCACGAGTCCCTGGGCGAAAAGCTGCGGGCGCCGGGGATCATCCATGCGCAAGTGGTGTCGGTCAAGACTCGCTCTACCTGGCCGGCAAGCCGAGCTGGTTCGGCAGCGCGGCGTGGCCGCCCATTGGCCCCGACGTCAGCGGCATGAGCAACCCGCTGCCGGCCCAACGCTGCTTCGAGGCCAACAATCAGGGCAGCGGCGGCGCCTTTGATCCGTCGAAGTGCTGCTGAGTGTGACTGAGATTCTGTGAGAAAGTCACAGAAGATGCGCAATTCCCGCGTCCGGCGCAGTCCCCGCGATCCTGGCCCCGATTCTGCTTAGTTCCCGATTCGTGGTAGCTGCGTCACTGACTCCGATGGTCGAGGGAAACCAGGAACAACTCTTCCCCGAGGGGGTGGTCTTGGTCACGCGCCGCGACCTGGCCGAAGGTCCAGACCTCTTTCCCGAGGAATTACATGCCATGGCGCGCGCTACGCCTGCGCGCCGGTACGAATTCGCCCTGGGCCGACGCTGCGCGCGTGAGGCATTGGCCCTCTTGGGCGGGCCCCGCGTCGCGATTCCCGTGGGCCGTTTCCGTGATCCCGTGTGGCCTTTTGGTTACGTCGGCTCAATCACCCACTGTCACGGCCTCTGCGCTGCTGCAGTCGCCCGAACGCTGCCTGTGAACAGCTCGTGCGCCATTCGGGGCCTTGGCCTAGACAGTGAGCCGGCCGCGTCGCTGTCCGAGGAATTGGCGGGGGTGATCTGCACCGCGAACGAGTGCACATGGCTGGCCGGCCGGCAGGGCGATGACACGCCCTGGGACCGCCTCTTTTTCTGCGCCAAGGAGAGCGCCTACAAGTGCCTCTTCCCGACCACGCACCGGTTTCTCGAATTCCGAGACCTGGGAGTACGGTTCGACCCGGAGCATGGCTCGTTCGACGTGGTGTTGCCTAGCCTGTACGGTTCACCCTCGCACCTGCACGGCCGCTATGCGATCCAGGACGATGTCCTGTTGGCTGCGACCACCTGGATGGAGGAACCCACGCGTCCCTGACCACCCGGAAAGACCTAGCTAGAAACCGACGCCCACGGTAATGCGCATATACGGAAACCGCCGCACCACCTCGCCGACGGACACGGGCTCGACCGCGATCGGATCCTTGTTGGATCCATCGGAATGCAGCTTGAGCAAGAAGTCGGTGGCGTTGCCCATGGTGTAGCCACCCTCCACCCGACCGACAAAGGCCACTTGCGGCCATGGTCGGGTGCGGTCAAAGCGCAGGCCCGCCGAGCGGAAGAACAAGCCAGCACCCGCGGAGCCTTGGTAGAGGAACACGCGGTCACGCAGATCGAGGCCAGATGAGGCAATGCTGAGTACCTCCCATCCCATTCCTCCCGCGACCCTCGCATAGGGTGAAAGCCAGCGAAACACCTGATAGCGCGCAGTCAGGCCGAGGTCGAAGACTTGCGTGCTCGTCTTTTGCGACAGTTGCGAGTCAGGCGGGGTCGAGGCCATAGTTGCGAGCCAAGAGAGATCCAGACCGAGGGTTGTCTTGCCACCTACTCGGAGCGCCTCGTAGGAGACGGACAGTCCCTCGCCAAACAGGCCTGGCTTGCCCCAAAGCCGCCGGGCATCGTCCTGTAGCATCCAGGCAACCTGGACCTGGGCGGACAGCGAGAAGCGCACGGGATCCCAGGTGGTGGCGGGGCCCTCGGGTTCCGTCGCCTGAAGAATGGGCTGTTGGGCAACCGGCCAAGCCGGGCCGGCGGCTGCCGCGGGGATGGGCTGCTGGGCGGAAGGCCAAGGCGGGGGGCCGGCGGCTGCCGCGGGAAAAGCTGGCAAGAGCGCGACCGTCGAAAGAATCAGGAACCCGTGGCAGATGGTCTTCATGGCTGGCCTCGTTCGAGATAGTCGGTGAGAAGGAAACCGTAGACCGAGCGCGCCCCTTGGCGATCGGGCTGGTCCGCGTTGAGCACGGTCACGTACCCAACCTTCGTTGGGTCCTGCATTTCGAGCACGAGATAGCGCGTCCCGTCGGCGCTCGGCGCGGTCAGCGGCGAAATGCCGGCGATGGGTTGGTCGAGAATGACCTCACCCGCAAACAGGCGCCCGCGGCCGTGGTCGACGAGGTCGAGGTACTCGAGCCGGTTCCCTCCATCCGTTCCCCACAGGCGGCTGGGAGCGGCGGTTTCGATGGCGACGTGACTGAGAGCGCCGCTCGACCCGATGGGCTCGATAGTGCGGTCAGTGAGATTGACTATGGAAAGAGACACGGCGCCACCGTTACTCTGCTGGAGAAGGGCGATATTTCCCGGCAGGAGCGTCACTACAGTAACTGGAGCCGAGATTGAATAGCTGTCAAGCGCCAGTGCTTGCTTGGTCTCGACCTCCTGTAGGTCAGCGAAGACCAGAGTCGTCGCGCCGGTGCTAAACCCCCAGAGCATCGCTCGATCTTCGGGCGTGGACGGCTGCTTGGGGCTTGTCCCGTGGAACTTGAGAATCTGGTTGACTTGGGCCCCGGTGGGAACCGAAGTGGCATTGCCGGTCTTGGGATCAAGGACTGCCAGTTGTCGAGTGTCGGGCGTCGCGATCGCGAGGCGCGTGCTGCCGTTGCCCGCGTCGAACATGGCCATATCCGAAGGCCTGCTGCCCGACCCAAGCAGCGAGAGCGAAACGCGGAAATCGTTGCTCGAACCCTCCTGCGTGATCTGGGCCAGGCTGATCTGGAAGATGTCGTTCGAGCCGTCGGCGCGGACGTAGATTACCGGCCCCGCCTGGTCGAAAAGGACCTGGAGCGGCCTGACGGTCTGCTGGCCGTTGGGCACGAGCGGGATGGTGATTTCCGTGTGATCGGGTTGATCGAGGTCGAGCAGGGTTACGTAGTTTACTGCCGACACTACCGCGAGGTTTCGCGGCACGCCGAAAAGCGTCCAGCCCGGCGGCGAGCAATTCACGCCAGTGGGTGCGCTGCCCAGGCTGCGGATGGGACGGCTCTTGAGCTTCTTGCTGGCAAACGTCACCACTGCCAAGTCATTGGGGTTGTAGAGCATGGAACCGCTTGCCGCCGAGGACGTGGACGAATAGGAGAGAATGGCGAAGGCACCGTCCTCGGATTGGGCCAGTTGGTCGTAGCGGCCAGGCAGGTCGTAGCTTGACAGCGGATCACTGGACGCGGGATCGATGAGGAACAATCTGGCTGGCTCGGCCTTGAGGTTGACGTCTCCTTCGACCCCATGGGTGAGCACGAGAAGCTGATTTGTGGCGTTGCTTCTCTCGAGCGCGATGACCGACTTGCCCGTGGGCAGGATGCGCGGCTTGAGAGCGGGATCCGCCGGGTCAAGCAGAAAAGTCGACCCGGACGCACGGTTCACGTAGGCCACGCTGTTGGCGAGAGCCTGCATGGGCAAGAAGCTGCTGGAATTTGCCAAGCTGGTGTCGCTGGTCTGCTGACAAGCCAGAACCAGCGGGAGGGACAGGAGGTAAGCGCGTTTCATTGTCGGATCCTTCCGTTGAGCGCAAAGCCGGTCACTGTCTCCACCGTTCCCTTGTCCCAATCCCAGTTGATAAAGCTGATACGGCCTTCGCTGTGCACCTGGTTGACGAAGACCTTGTTGATTCCCGCCAAGGCCCCAATTGCGTTGGGTGGGCTGCCTAGTTGAAAGTCCCGGTACTGGAAAGTGAGAAGGGACATCTGCTCAGCCAAACGTATATTCTTCGTGTCGTCGCGCAAGAGCACGAATGCACTCTTGGAATCCGGGGTTATGACAAAGGGGTCGGGATTAGCGTCGGTGGTCTGTATGACTGTGATTTGATCCCGCAGTCTCACGGCACTGTAGCCGTATTGACGGTCAATGATCTCTAGCGGAGTGAGGCCGGGATCGGCTGGGTTGCCCGCGGCCTTGGTGTGCAGCACCAGTGCGGTCTGCTCGTCGGGGGCGATGGCGACTGCGCGAATCGCTTTTTGCAAGTCGAAGGACAATGGCGTGGCCGTTCCGCTGGGAGGCAGGGGAATCACGGTCATGCGTTTCTTGGGCAAGGCCGTGGTGTAGAGAACGGCGTACTTCCCATGGGCGCTGATGTTGACCTGGCCCACCGTCTCGTCGGGGACCCGCCAGGTATCTGGCGCAGACGCTCCGGTAAAGCCATCCGGGATGGCGATGCGAACCAACGTGCTCTCGTCGCGCAGGACTGCAAAAGCGTGAATATCCCCGCCAGCGAGGTCAGTGGTGTCGGACATGTCCAGATCCGTGACCGGGCTGGACAGGTACTTCGATTGGCACGTCTTGCCCACAAGGTCCACCAGCAAGATCTCATTCGTGCCGTCGCGCCGTGCAATGGCCCAGTGGCCATCCCGGCTGACCGAGACATCCACCGGAGGAGCAGTCCCGCTGGAGGGTGGCGCGCTCCCAGCCGGGGCGTTTGCCGCATCTGACTTCACCGGAGCCGCAGTTCCAACCTCGCCTACGCTCCCGCCGTCCACATCCGACGCGCCGGCCTCGGGGAGCTGGTCTGTGCCCGCGGCACCGGCGTCGGAATTCATGGCCGAGGCAGGCGAACTCTGAATGCGCACGAGCGGCGCGATCTCCGGTCCTTGCACTTCCGCAAAACGCAGCTCGGAGATGCCGTCGCTGGTCACTACGAAAGCGGCCTTGCCGTCGTTGGAAAAGACCACCGCGGTGGGCTTGAATCCGACGGTGACGGTGAATGCCTTGTCGTTGGATTCCGCGAGGGTGACGAGCGATACGGTCTGGAAACTGCCTGACAAGGCCGTGGCCTTCGGCTGGGTCACGTCGAACCAGACCACCGCATGGGCGCCGCCCGGTGCAATGGCGATCACGTTGGCCCCTTTGATGATGGGGAGGGGGGAGGAAACCGTGGTTCCCGCGCCGGTGGTGCGCAAGACCGAGAGAGTGCTTGATCCCGCGTTGATGACCAGGGCCACATCCTCCCCGGGAACTGTGGCCAGATAGGTTGGCGTGTCGCCGGGCGTGACCTCGGCAATGGCCAGTGAGACAGAGTCGATAACCGCCACCGTGTCGCGTGTCGGGTTGGCCGCGTACACGTACTGCTTGCCGGGTTGGGGGACCAGAAAGTCGAGCGCTTGCTCTTGCTCGGGCGGCAGGGCGGGGGCGCCCCCTGCCCCGTTTCCGGCGATAGCCGATTTTCCCCCTGTGCCCGCCCCAGGGCTCATGCCCGCGGCGTCAGCGCTGGGGCCTGCGTTCTTTGTACCGCCGCTCGCAGAATCGCTGGAACCAGCGCAACCGCATGCGCAAAGAGCGCCTACGAGTATCCCGCCCAAAAGTCCATGTGATTTGGTCATTGCAAGCAGGTTCCCGCAGCAACTTCCGTGCCGTGCACAAATCTCAGGATAGCCGCAGAGATCTCGCCGACCGCCGCGACGCCACCATGACACGACTGTCAGGAATCCTCCGGGTTGGTCGCGGAATTAGATGAGGAGTAGTCTCGCGTGCACGCAACGCGCTGTGACCGAGCGGCCGTCGTCAGGCTGTGCGATTCTACTCGCGCCACCTGCTGCGCGTGGCTTGCCTGCAAATTGCCCTTTCCAACTCTTTTCTTGGATTTTCGGATATGATTCCTGCCACGTTGCAGCTTACGGTCGTTGCACGTTTCGCATGCGAACCCAACGCACGTTGTGAGGAAACATGAACAAAGCAATAGGACGATCAATCTCAAGTCTGGTTTTGGCCGTGGTGCTCGGATGGGCGCCTTCACTCCTGGCGGACCAGGCGAGTGGGTTCTCGCTCGAACAGTTTCGACCGTCGATTCCGGGAGATCGGTTCTTCGGCGTCGAAGGTGCAGATCCCGGCGGACACCTCTTGCCCCGCTTGATGCTCTTGGGCGACTACGCCTATCGCCCGCTGACCCTATACAGCGAGCCGGGCGACGTGAAGGTTGGCGACCTGGTCAAGAACCAGCTCATCGTGCACGTGGCTGCCGGCTTGACCCTGTGGGACCGCCTCCTGGTGGCGGCAGACATGCCCCTGACCCTGCTCAACAGCGGTGACAACCCGGGCGGGTACACCTCGCCATCAGGCGTGGCGGCCGGCGATCTGCGCTTGAGCGCGAGAGTGCGGCTGGTAGGCGAAGCGCGCTCCTTGGCCGTCCTCAGTCTGGGCGGACACCTGTTCGTGCCCACGGGAAAGACCGAGAGGTTCACCGGCGACGGCAAGGTGCACGGCACGCCCGTCCTGTTGTTCTCGGGCGAAATCCCCATGTTGGCCTACGCCGCAAACGTCGGCGTGAATATCCGCAGCAAGAGCGACTACACCAACGTCGGCCTGGGCACGCAACTGGTTTTCGGCGGCGCGGTCGGGGTTCTCTTGGTCGACCGCATGTTGCAGATCGGGCCCGAAATCTATGGCACGACTCTCATGGTTGGCTCCGAACGTTTCGGCCGCGCCACCACCAGCGTGGAAGGTATAGTAGGAGCGAAGGTCCGGCTGGGACCGATGGTGCTAGGCGCAGGAGCGGGCCCGGGGTTCAGCCATGGGATGGGAACGCCCGTCCTGCGTGCCCTGCTCTCGGTAGCTTACGCGCCCGAGCCGGAGAAGCCTGCACCTCCTCCGCCGCCTCCTCCGCCCAGGAAGCCGAGAAAGCCTGCTGATCGCGATCACGACGGCATCCCGGACAAGTACGACGCCTGCCCCGACGATCCGGGGGTGCCCAGCGACGATCCCACGAAGAACGGTTGCCCGCCGCCTCCGCCCGACCGCGATGGCGACGGCATTCCTGACCGGGACGATGCCTGTCCCGACGTCAAGGGCGTAGCCAGCAGCGACCCAGTGCAAAACGGCTGCCCGCCCGACACCGACGGCGACGGTATCCGCGATGACGTGGACGCCTGCCCGAATGAAAAGGGCGTACCCGACACCGATCCGCAGAAGAACGGCTGCCCCAAGTCGGTGCGGGTCACCGAAGGTGAGATCGTCATCATGGACCAGGTGCAGTTCAAGACTGGCAGTGCCGTGATCTTGCCGATCAGCGACGATCTGCTGCGTCAGGTGGCAGGGGTGCTGGCCGAGCATCCTGAGATCGCGAAGGTCGAGGTGCAAGGCCACACCGACAGTCGCGGTGGCAAGGCCTACAACCGCAAGCTCAGCCAGAAGCGTGCGGACGCCGTGCGGAAGTGGCTGGTGAACTATGGCCAGGTCGACAGCGGCCGTCTCAGCTCGCACGGGTATGGGATGGAGGATCCCATTGCGGACAACGCCACCTCCGAGGGCCGCCAGAAGAACCGCCGAGTGCAGTTCAAGATCCTAGAGAAGGGCAACCGAGGCAAGAGTGAGGCGACACCATGAAGTACACAAATGGAAGGCGTGAATTACTGCAGGCGGTAGCGCTTGCCCAGGTCTTGCTGCTCGCGGCCGCGGGCTGCAAGTCGTCAGTGAACAAGAGTGCAAACGATGTGTTCGTGAGCCAGGCCCTGGTGGGTAAAGACGGCCCCGGCACGATAAGAGACCCCAACACCATCGTAAATGCGTATTCCGCGCTGGTGGCCGACGCGGCCGTCAACACCAGCTCGGTTACCGTGAACAACATCGCCGAATTGGCCACGAACCTGGGCACCGATGGCGGGCTGCAACCGCTGGCCGTGGGGGATCTGCTGCTAATCATCCAGATGCGCGGCGCGACCATGGACCCCAATGACCCCAACAACGCTACTTGGGGCAGTGTCTCCGCCGCCAACCTCGGCAACGCCGGCAACTACGAGCTGGCTGGAGTAGCAGGCATTTCGGGAAATGTGATCACACTGGGTTGTGCTCTGAAGAAGTCCTACTCTGGGGCGACCCCAACCGATGCGGGAGTCACGGTAACCAAGGCGCAGGTCATCCGCGTCGCGCAGTACACCACCCTGACCATCAACAGCGGGGCTTCCATCATCGCGCGCCCATGGAATGGCGCGGTTGGTGGAGTGGTTGTGGTGCATGCCTCAGATACGCTGCAGCTCAATGGAAGCATCAATGTCACCGGCCAGGGCTTCCACGGCGGCGCTACCCACGCGGGCGCGAATCTCGTAGTCGATGCTGACCAGCCGACCTACCGTTCAAATGACGGAACCCTAGGCGCGGAGAAGGGTGAGAGCATTGCCGGCTGGCCAAACCACGACCCACTAAGCATTTTCCCCTACCCCTATGGCCGGGGTGCACCTGCCAACGGCGGGGGCGGCGGGAATTGGCACAATGCCGCCGGCGGTGGTGGAGCCAACGCTGCGGCCAGTGGCGAGAGCAGCGACGCGGGCGGCGCGAACGCTTGGACCGGCCAGGGCGTGATGTTGAGCAGTGTCACTGGGGCGAGCGCTTGGCTCCTCGACCCTGGGTATGCCTTGAGTGGCGGTCCGGGCGGTGGTCGCGGCGGCTATACCTACTCATCCCTAAACCGGGATGCCCTGACGATCGCTCCGGGATTCACGGGAGTTGGAAACTGGGGCGGCAACCTGCGACGCGAGCGCGGCGGCCTGGGCGGGCGCCCGTTCACCAGTAGCCCGACCGGACGGCTTTTCCTGGGCGGCGGCGGTGGCGCGGGCGACGGAAACAACACATTCCCCGGGGCGGGCGGCAACGGTGGCGGCCTGGTATTTGTGATTGCCGGAACGGTCGCGGGTCCCGGCAGGATCTCCGCAGACGGCGCTCCTGGGGGCACCGCCAACTCTGCAGGGAGTGCCTCGGGCGACGCCGCGGGCGGCGGCGGCGGTGGCGGAACCGTGGTGGTTCATGCGGCTTCGCTGTCGGGAATCGCAGTGGAGGCGAACGGGGGAGTTGGCGGCAGCCAGATCAATCTCAATAGCGCTGTCGAGGCCGAGGGGCCCGGCGGTGGCGGCGGCGGCGGCTACATTGCACTGTCCGGCGGCGCGCCCGCATCGGTTTCGGCCAGCGGTGGCTTGGGCGGCACGACAAACCCATCTGCCGGCGTTACCAGCCCACTTGCCGAGTTCCCCTCCAACGGCGCTACTGCAGGAAATGCCGGCGTCACCGACGGCGATGCTTCCTCCATCCTGTTCTGCACCGACGCTGTGCTACCGGTCACCACCATCGTGACCCATCCCAACAATCCCACGAATGTGAACAGAGGTGCCTTCACCTTCGCCAGCAATGGCGGCGTGCCCCCGACTGATGCCGCGGTCTCGACTGACGGCACAGTCACCTTCGAGTGCCGTTTGGATGGCGGGTCCTACACCCCCTGCCCGGCGGCCTACACAACCCCGCTTCCGGCGCTGGCGGATGGATCCCACACCCTCTATGTGCGCGCCACGGATCTCAGCGGCTATGTGGGCGACCCCGTCACCTACACCTGGACAGTGGACACGATTGCACCGGATACCACGATCGTGACCTCTCCCCCTAACCCCAGCGACAGTTCCACCGCACATTTCGCCTTCACCAGCAGTGAGTCAGGAGAGGAAATCATCACCTTCCAGTGCAAGCTGGATGCCGCGGCGGCTTTTGCCGCGTGTCCGGCCGACTACACGATCGATGGGCTTTCCGATGGATCGCACACCCTGCAAGTGCAGGCGCAGGATGCAGCCGGCAACGTGGATGCGACGCCTGCTAGCTACACGTGGACGGTGCATGCCCTTGGCTTGGATGGCGGGGCCACCGACGCGGAGCCACAGGAAGCCGGGGCGGAGGCTGCCGTCCCGGACGCGGCAGCGATCGATGGACCGGGCACCGTGGTCTTGCTCGATGCCAGCCCCGGGCTCGACAGCGCCGATGGACCGGGCACCGTGGTCTTGCTCGATGCCAGCCCCGGCGCCGATGCACTGGCCACCAGCACCGATGCAGTGGCTATTGGGGCCGATGGACCGGGCACCGTGGTCTTCTTGGATGCGAGTGCGGATGTCGCGGTGGTACTTGACCTTGCTGCTGATGGTGCGCCCACCGGTGGCAATGATGTGCCGCCCATCGGCACCCTGGATGCAGGGAAAGATGCTCTGGCCGCCGATGCGGTGGGCTTGCTGGACGCGATTATCGTAGGTGGAGGCGATGCCAACGCGCAAGACGCCGTCGTTCTCCTGGATGCAGGCTCCAGCGACGCAGTCGCGGTACCTGATCAGGCTGTCTTGCCGCCTGATGCCGAGATGGCCGTTGATGCGCCGATATCGATCGTCCAAAGCCCAGACGCCGCGCAGACGAACAACTCGTTCGAAGTCATGGGTTCCGGCTTCTGTGCCATTGCTCCGCTGCACGACAGCGCACCGGGGTTGTTCAGCTTCTTCCTCGTGGCCGCCTTCGGGCTACTGCTCCGCCGCCGGCGACGCTGACCCCCAACGGGCGGCCGCCCGCAGTAAGAACACGCAGCCCGCGAGCCAGACCACCACCTGAGCCGCGACATAGATCTCGTTCCAGGGAGCAGGCAGGAGATACAGGCCGCCTGGCGCCAGGGTGCTCACCAGCATGGCCGCCAGCAGTGATCCAGCCCAAACCTTCTGCCCGTCGCTTGTGCTCTGCTTGGCGAGACGGAACAGGGCGATCATGGGAATGAGCAGGAGCAGATCGTCGTACCAGCCGTGATAGGTCCAGAAGCGCGCTGCGAACGCGGCAGCGCTCATCAGCAGCCAGGGGTCAGCACGCCGATGGCGCCAGGTCCACAATCCAAGAAGTCCCAGGACCACGAGCGATCCCGCTGCGTCCCAGTCAGGTCGGCCCACAGCGCCTAACCAGGAGTGGAGATCAGCGTGGCCGTAGTGTGCGGCTCCCTTGGCCGCGTCGCGTTCGGTCCGTGACAGGAATTCGTGGCTCAACTGGATCACGCCCCCAGGCTGAACCAGCCCTGGCACCGCGGTGAGTCCCAGGTAGATCGCCACGATTGCGATGGCCCAAAGTGGCCGTTTGGGACGGAAAAGCACCATCCAGAAGAAAGGCGCCGCAAGTGATGGCTTGGCCAAGGCCCCGGCAAAACCCAGGGCAGCAAGTGCCAATGGCCGAACCCGATTTTCGCGCAGCAGAATGGGTAGGCTGGCGAGCAAACAAGCAACCACAGGCACGGTGAGTTGTCCGTTTCCCGTGGCAGCTCCAGTCGCGTACATGGCGAGCGGCAGCAGCATGGCCACACGGCGCTCAGCGTTCGTCGCGGCCCCGCTGGCGCGCACCACGACCCGTGCCATCCAGACCAGCGCGCCAACCGTGAGCAGGGCCCACAGCCAGCGCGCTATCGCGAAGCTTGGCCAGCCCAGGATGGGCCACAGCATGGTCAGCGATGCGGGTGGGTACGAGGCTGTGCCAATCACGCGATACACAGCCTGTCCGGCAAACAAGGACCGCGTCTCGGTCCAGCGCTGTTCGAGGTCCACCGCGCCCATCGGCGGCGGCTGCCAGAGCAGGCGCCAGGTCTGGTAGCCCAGCCAAACCAGTGCCGCCAACCCCATGAGCGCCGCGGCCCACGCCAACACCACTGATTTGCGCCTGCTCCACCAAGCCAGAGTACGCGCCGCCAATGGCATGGGGGCTAGCCTGGCGAAACCCAAGTGAGGCTGGAACCGCAGTTGGCGCTGGCTGGCGCACAGGGCGTGATGCCGCAGGTGACGCCGACCCTATTGTCGGGTGCAAACACGCCAAGCCCGGTGATCGGGGCGGTACACGTGATGTCCGTTGGCATGTTGTTGTCCTTGAAAGTCACGCGCTCCAGGATCTTCAGACCAGTGGCGGGTGGGTTGTTCACGTAGATTCCGCCGAAAGTACTCGTGCCAAACACTCCCACGCTGTTCCCGGAGAGGATCGTATCGACAATCTCGAAATTCGAGCTATCCAAGACAACACCACCGCCCGAATCAAAGAGTACCATGCGCAGCAGATGCAGGGTGGCGGAATTGACCTGCACGGCCGCGGCGTTGTAGTTCGTGTTGCAAATGAGATCGCGCATGTAGAGATCTGCGCCGTTCGAGATCGCAACACAATTGGGAATCACGCCGGAGGGGTAGAGGGTGCCGTCGAGTTGGCCGACCACAGTAAGTTGGAGACCAGGCGTGTAGTAACTAAAGCCTTGCACCGTGCCGCGCACCACGATCAGACGCCTCGTGGCTGCTAGCGCGCTGATACCCGTCGCTGAGTCACAGTACGGCGCCGTTGCGGTTCCACCACCGGCCAGCGTGGTCGAGCACCCGACCGTGTTCTCCACGTAGATCGTCTCCGCGTCCGTGGCGCAGCGGCCGTCTTGGTGGGACATGCACACGCCCGGGTTCTGGCCCAGCCTGGCCACGCATTGGGCGTCCGTGGTGCAGGCCACGCAGGTGTTCGACGAGCAGATTGGGGTTGCGCCACTGCATTGACTGCTGTCTGTGCATTGCACGCACAGGTTGGTCGAAGTGTTGCACACGGGCTTGCCACTGGAGGTGCAGTGCAAATTCGCGGTGCATTCCACGCAGGTCCCGCTGGTCAGGTTGCACCCTGCCAGAGTCGCGTTCTTGGCTGAGCAGCCATTCGTGGGAGCGCTGGTGTCCCCGCAGGCCACGCAGGTCTGGCTGTTTCCACAGATGGGTTTGCTGGCCGTCGTGCATTGGTTGCTGGTAGTGCACTCTACGCATTTCCCGGTCCCTGCGTCACACGTGGGCTTGCTGCTGTCTTTGTCCCCGCAGGCAGTGGTCGAACCGGCTGCGCAGGCCACGCACACATTCCCCTGGCAGATCGGCTTGGTCGGGTCGGTGCACTGGCTGCTCGTCGTGCAGTCCTTGCAGCCCCCCGCACTCGACACACAGACACTTGTGCAGGTTTGCGCAGCGGGCTTGACGCAATCACCGTTGCTGCACGTTCCTGCTGCTTGGTAGAGCTGCCCCGTGCAGGAAGCTGCACCACACGCAGTAGTAGACATGGGGTAGGAACAAGTTGCGCTCACGCCGTTGCACTTGCCCGCACAGATGGGATCCGAGGCAACGCAGGCCGTGTGACCCTTATGAGGTTCAGCGTTCGCGGCCAACGTCGTACAGGTTCCGAGCGAGCCGGCTATGTCACAAGCCTCACAGGATCCTGTGCAGGCCCTATCGCAGCAGTAGCCGTCGGCACAAGATACGTCGGCCGCGCAATCAGTCGTGACCGTGCAGGCTTGCCCCTGCTTGCTTTTGCATGCGCCCGTGGCGTCGCATGTGCCAGGACAGGCGCCTGTATCGTCCTGGCTCTTGACCGCCGTGCAGACGCCGTTCGTGCAGGTCTGACACGCCCCCGCGCAATCGCTTCTCTTGACGCATCCGACGCACTGGTTGGTACTTGTGTCGCAGGTCGTGGCTGCGCCGGTGCAGTATCTATTCGCCGTGCAGGCGACGCATAGGCCACTGGTGGCGCAGGCTGGGGTACCTGGCCGGCCTGCGCAGTCGTTGTCCCCGGCACATTTGGTGCATTGATTACCCAAGCAGAGCGGATTCTGCGGCGGACAGTCCTTGTCCCTGCTGCAGGTACCGGCAGCGTCCACGGTTGGCCCGATGGAGGGCGCATCAGCGGCCGGCGCGTCCGCAAGGACGCCCGCCGCTGGCGCGTCGGGGACCGCAGCAAGCGGCACATCAAGTGCCACGTCTGCCTGCGCGTCGGGCGAGGCGGACACCGATGCAGAGTCCGGCTCACCCCCATCCTGCCCGACGGCAGAGCCAGGGGCCACCTCGGGCATGACCGTCCCGTCTATGCCCATAGCCCCGTCGGCCGCCACGACCAAAAGAGCATCAGCACCCGCGTCGACGTCCGGCGCGCACTTCCAATCGGCGGTACATGTGTACCCCATCTGGCACTGGTCCTGGGGCGAGCACACGCTCCAGTCTCGCTGAATGCAAGCAAGGCCCAATGTCGCTGGCAGAACGAGCACCAGCATCTTCAAACATGCACGGCGTCGGTTTCTCATGTCTCAAATTCTCGGCGGGGGGTTGAGGAAGTTGCTTGGAGAATAGAGAAAAAGCATGGGCCGCGACCCGTTCCCAGCGCCGCGCGCCAGAGAAACCCGGCGCTCGAGCGCCATTGGGTGGGTCCGCTGTGTCCCTAGCCCAGCGTCCTGGCAATACCGGAAGGCCACGCGGCAGACCCTGCCTGCAAGAACTCAGTGAGTCAAGGCCGCAAGCGATCGGCTACTACTGGCACGTGACCGACCGCGGGCACATGCAAGGAATGTAGCGCGTGCTGACCTTGCGAACGACCAATCTACCCGAGGCAAGACGCGTGCGGATGCGATGAGAACTGGGCAGCAGACGCCGCCTACTGCGACCAGGTGCCGGCGCCGATGTCGATCTTCCAGGAGGCCAGGTAGGTCGGCATGAGTGTAGTTCCGCCGGTGAGAATCAGCGGCTGGAATACATACGTCGCCAGATAGTTGTGATCGCCTGGAGCGGTGGTGTCTTGGTTTCCATACCAGTGATCGCCCCAGTACATGAAAACAGTTCCCTGGCTTCCCACGATGGGCTGAACCCAAGTACTCTGGGTCATCCAGGCCTTCTTGCCAGCGGGTGCAATGTATCCCTTGTATGTCCACGGTCCGTTCATGGATTTCGCTGTGGAGTAGAAATCGTCATTGGCTCGCCACCCTGTCTTGTCTGAGCCGATGAAGTAGTAGGTGCCGTTAGTGTCCTTGAACACTGTGGGCGCTTCGATGCCGCCAGTGGTTCCGTTCAATGCTGAGAACTGCTTGTCCGACACCCAACTGTGGCAGTCGCTGGACAAAGTGAAGACGTGGCCACTTTCCGTAACGACATAGGCACCCGTCTCGTCCGCGTAGGCGCTCATGTCGCTGTGTTCGGCCTTCGTACTTCCGTTCAGGAGCGCCCCCTTGTAGCTGTACACAGCGTTCACGGTAGGTGAAGTCGCGTAGACGACTTCCTTGTCTTTCTGATAGGTGGAATCGGCCGCATGGGCGTAGAGAACGAACTCGCCGGTCGCCGGGCACTTTATGATGTGCGGCCTCTCGCCCTTTCGGCCTGGTGCGAGCTCGGTGGTCGACCCCTGCTGGGGCAGGATTATCCCTTTGTTCCCTTCCTTCTTCCATGTCACCAGGTCCTGGGACGAGTACATCGAGAAGCCATTGAAGAGGTTCTCGGTCGAGCTGCTCAAGAAGTATTCGCCGTGCAAGTAGAAGGTGTTGCACACCCGGATGATGCCGCCGCCGTGGGCATTGACCAAATCGCCGTCGGTGTCCTTGAAAGTGATCCCGGGCGGGTTGGGCGGGGAGGGATCGGTCGAGCCAGGTCCCGGGTCGGTGAGAGTCCCAATCACACCCGCGACAGCGCCGCAGGTGCCGCTTCCGGTGGAGCCCCCAGTCGCGCTGGACCCACCCTTGCCACCAGCGCCGCCGGTGGTGCTAGAGCCTCCGGTAGTCACAACTCCCCCGGAGTTGGAAGTTCCACCGGAGTTGCTAGTTCCGCCCGTGCTCCTGCCCCCAGTGCCTCCCGAGCTAGAAGTGCCGCCGGAGCTGGAAGTTCCGCCGAAATTAACGGTTCCGCCGGAGCCAGACCCACCTGACGCGGTCGTGCCGCCGAGTCCGCTGCCGCCGGCGCTGGTGGTGCCCCCTGCCCTCGTCGCACCGCCTGCTCCAGTCGCACCGCCGAGTCCGCTGCCCCCTGAGCTGGTCGTGTTGCCGCCCGCCCGAGTCGTGCCACCTGCTCCGGTCGTACCGCCGAGTCCGCTGCCGCCCGCGCTGGTCGTGCCGCCTGAACTGGTCGTGCCGCCTGAACTGGTCGTGCCGCCTGAGCTGGTCGTGCCGCCTGAGCTGGTCGTGCCACCCAGTCCGCTGCCACCTGCAGCGGTTGAAGTACCTCCGCTCGCCGGATTCCCCCCAGATTGCTGATTCCCGCCCGATCCGGTCGTACTCTGCGAGGAAGCGCCCGTCCCTCCCGTAGCGTTTCCTCCTGTGCCATTAGAAGTACTGCCCGAACCGGTATCCGCCGAACAACCCAGAACCAGCACACCAGCCACGAGCACCATTGCCAGAGATACAGTTCGCTTCATCAAGTTCCTTCTCCGCCTTGGGTTAGATCGATCCTTCACAGGTTACCTAGTAGGGGTGCCGTGAGCATCGAATGGGTCACTAAAACCGCATTCTCCTTCATTCCGACGAGAGATTCCGCCAAGAAATGGGGGCGGCACGTACGCGGTGCGCTGTCACCGGCACAATCTCTGCCCGCTGCGAAACCGAACGACGAGAAGAACGATCAGTAATACCAGCGAAATCGTGGAGAGCGCGATACCCATTCTCCACCCTGGCGGCTGGTAGGCGAGGACGATCTGATGCGTGCCGGGGGGCAAGAATACTCCGCGCATGGCCAGGTTCACCCGCAGAACTGCTGCTGGCCGGCCGTCGAGCGAGGCGCTCCAACCGGCGTCGAACTGTTCCAGGAATACTGCCACGCCTGGTCGGGTGGCTTGGCAACGGGCAGCGATGCGTGCATCTAGAAAAGACTCAAATTCACAGGTACCGACACTCCGATCAAGGGGACCGGCGTCGGCTGCGAGCATGGGTGCCTCGGGATGGGGGGCAAGGATCGCCCGTCGACCCGCGACCACCTCGGGGTCGAACACGGCTTCGCGCGCGGCTGGGTCGGGCAAGATGCGGGTTGTGCCCGCCCAATACACCCTAGGCAACACACGGTTGACGCGAAAAAGGCGCGTGCCTGGCAGCGGGTCCATCATCGCATCCAGACCGTCTGGGGTGGGTAGCGAGGGATCGCCGATGCCGGAGATCAGATACTCGACCCCGGCCAGACGCAGCAGGCCCGCCACGTGCCCTTGGCCCGCGTTCCACAGGGTGTGAAGCGAACTCGGCGTGGCGGCGTCGTAGCCCGGCACCACGCCAATCCCGTAGACGGTGGCATGGTTGTCGATCAGGGTGCGCAAGAGATTACGTTGTACCTCGGCTACCGTGCGCGGTGGCGCGCTTCGTTCGATGGAGGCATCCACATCAGGCGAACGGTGTACCCGAGGGGGCGCGCGCAAGCCACGCACACCGGCATCCCTGCGAATCGCGGCGGCGGCTGGCGCCAATTCGTCGAGAAGACTGCTGGGGCCGAAATTCTGCAGCGGCCCAGCCGCTGCCGCCAAATCGACCGTCACCATGGCGACGGTCAACGCGCCCGCAAGTCGGGGACGCCGCCGGGCCAACCAAGCTGCCGCTGCCATGGCCAAAACCACGGCAAATCCCACCCAGGCCCCATGGCGCACGGGTCTGGCCATGGCAGCGGGCACGAAAGGCAGGAATAGGGCGAGCACGCCCAGCGGAACCGCAAGAAGAATTGAACGGAGCCAGACCGCACTGGAAGCGAGCCGCTCCATCCCCAGGGCAGCAAGCAGAGACGAACTTGCCACAGTCACGATGAGGTATTTCTCCGGACCTCGCATGAGCGCAAGGGGTGGAATCAAGTTGCGAAACACGGTGTGCACCGGAGTGTGCCGGCCCAGCGCCAAGAGCAGGCCAAGAAGGGCGACGAGGCCGAGAATCAGCGGTCCTCGCCGACGGCGAGCAAAGGCAAAGCTCGCCAGCACGAGCACGCTGGCACCGAGATAGCACCCGTAGACGATGGGCCTATGATCAAGAGCCCTTTCCCCTACCCAGGGGCCGGCAACATAGTCGGTGTAGGGATCGCCCATGGATCCTGGCGCCACCAGCTCCAGCAGCCGCAGGGGATGCAAAGAGCCCACCTCGGCGGTAGCCCGCGCCAACCGATCTCCGCGCGCGTTGCCCTGCGCGATCCGCTGCGCCGGAAGGATGGCGACCGCAGCAATGCCCACTGCCAACCCCACGGAGAGAATCGCGGAGAGCAGGAATCTGCGGGCACGCCGAATGCACCCAGCGGGCTCAACCCTACCCGGTTCCACGTCCGCCAAGGTGACCGCCAGGCCGAACCCGACCGCGATGATTGCCAGGAAGACCTCTCCGGTCAGCAACGCCAGGGCGACGGGGATAGCGGCCTGAGCAAGCGCCCCCAGCCAGGCGCCTATCTTCAATCCGCTGTGCAGTACGCGGCCCAGGTGAATGAAACCCAGTCCGCACCACGGCAAGTAGGCACCTGCCACCAGCAGAAGCCCTGCGGTGAATTCAGCGGTGCAAAACCCCGAGAAACACCAGGCTATTCCCGCGATGAGCGTGGCGACGGCGGAGCGGGCCCCCAGGGCGCGGGCCAACATCATCATTCCTACCCCACCGATGACCAAATGGAGCAATAGCCACCAGCTTATGAGGTGAGGTGAGGAGGAGACGAAGAAGACCGCGTTGAGCGGATAGGTGAGTTGGTTCAGCGGGTTTGCCAGGGTGGATAGCCCCAATCCCTGCAGCGGGTTCCACAAGAGGGAATCGCCGCGCACGAGGGCATCGCGGAGAAACCAACGCGCTGGGAAGATCTGACGGCCGATATCGCGTTGAAACAGAATCTCGCCAGCCAGAAGCGGGAAATACAGGACGGCCAGCGCCGCCAACAGCAATGCGAAGGGAAGAAACCGGCGCGGGTGAAGTCGAATCATCGGGAGTGGGTGAGCACCGCCCGGTAGCGGACCTGACCGGCTTCGAGGCGCGCCCGCACCTCGTTGACCTGCACCAGGGGATAGACCTCGATCATGGGTTTCACCTTGCCCGATGCGACCAGTTCCAGGGCCTCGATCAGATCGCGCCTTTCGTCCTGACTGGATCCACGGAGCTGACGCTGCCCCATCATCAACACGATGGGATTGATCGCAATGGGACCGTCGGCAACTCCCATGTTGACCATGCGCCCCCCTTCGCGCAG